>CAXTBZ010000138.1:0-5310 GCA_964242855.1 uncultured Sphingomonadaceae bacterium | reverse complement strand
GGGCCGGCACCGAAAGCTGCGTGCCGGTGACGAACAGCATCCAGATGATCCCCGCAATCGCGCCGGGCAGCGCGGTGATAATCACGAACGGATCGAGCCAGCTCTGGAAATTCACCACGATCAGCAGATAGATCAGCACGATCGCGCCGAGCAGCCCGAAGAACAGGCCGTTGAAGGCGGTGTTCATCGTCGCATATTGGCCACGCAACGTGACGGTCACGCCCTTGGGCGGTTTCACGTCCTTGAGGATCTTGTTGATGTCGCCCGCCACCGCACCGAGATCGCGCCCAGCCGGCGTCGCGTAGACGTCGACGATGGGCTGGATGTTGTAGTGGCTGATGACGGCGTTGGCACTGTCGCGCGTGAAGCTGGCGACGCCCCCCAGGATCTGCGGCTGCGTACCCGCCGCGCCGGTCACCGGGATGTTGCTGAGCTCGTTCAGCGTGCGGATGCGGTATTCGGGCGCCTGCGCCACGACGGTGTAGGACACGCCATTGTCCGGGTTGACGAAGTAAACCGGCGCGGTCTGCGATGTTCCGGCAAGCGCGTTAGACACCGACGTCGTGACGTCCTTCTCGGTCAGGCCGAACTGGCCGATGCGGGTGCGATCCGCGTTGACCTTGAGCTCCGGATAGGCGGAGGATTGCTGGATGCGCCCGTCCGCGGCGCCCGGGATCGCCTTGAGGCGGCGCAGGATGGTCTGGGCGTACGCCATATTGGCTTTGGCGACCTTGCCGGTGATCTGGATGTCGATCGGCGCCGGCGCGCCGAAGTTCAGGATCTGGCTGGTGATGTCGGCGGGCAGGAAGGCAAAGCTGGAGCCGGGGAACGCACGCGGCAACTGCTCGCGCATCGTCCGGATGTAGCCTGCCGTCGGCTGGTGTCCATCGGCCAGCGTCATCAGAATGTCGCCGTCCTGCGGCCCGACCGTACCCGAATTGTTGTAGGTCGTGTTGATGCCGGACACCGGCAGGCCGATGTTGTCGTCTAGCGTCACCAGCTCCTTCGGCGGGATGATCTCGCGTATCTTCCGCGCGATACGATCGAACTCGGCGGCGGAGTCCTCGATCCTCGATCCGATCGGCGCGCGGACGTGGAGCGTGATCTGCCCGGCGTCCACGGTGGGGAAGAAGTTGCGGCCGAGGAACGGCACCAGCAGGAACGAAAGCACCACGACGACCAGGAAGCCGATCGCGAACGGCTTGCGCGCGCCGAGCGCCTTTTCCAGCAGCCCGCCATAGCCGGCGCGCATCTTTTCGAAGCGGCTCTCGAAACCACGCTGCACGCGCACGAGCGGGTTGCGGCTCGGCGCCTTGGCACGCTCCTCATGCTCGTCGTCGTGCGGGTGGAGCAGGTACATCGCCATCGTCGGCACCAGCGTGCGCGACAGGATGAACGATCCGATCATCGCGAACACCACCGCGAGCGCGAGTGGCACGAACAGATATCCGGCGACACCGGGCAGGAAGAACATCGGCACGAACACGATGCAGATGCACAGCAGAGAGACGAACGCCGGCGTCACGATCTGTGCGGCACCGTCAAGGATCGCCTGAATGACGCCCTTCTTCTGTTCGAGATGGTAGGTGATGCTCTCGATCGTCACCGTCGCATCGTCGACCAGGATGCCTACCGCCAGGCTGAGGCCGCCCAACGTCATGGTGTTCAGCGTGTTGCCGGTGACGCCGAGCAGGATGATCGAGAAGAGGATGGCGAGCGGAATCGAGATCGCGATGATCACCGTCGATCGCCACGAACCCAGGAAGAGCAGCACCATCAGCGAGGTCAGCGCGGCGGCGATCGCACCTTCCTTGACGACTCCCGAGATCGCGGCGCGCACGAAGATCGACTGATCGCTGACCGGCTGCACCTTCAGCTGCGAAGGCAGCGACGCAGTCAATCCCGGCAGCTTGTCCTTGACACCCTGGACGATCGCCAGCGTCGAGGTCTTGCCGTTCTTGAGTACCGACATCAGCACCGCACGCTTGCCGTCGACGTGGACGACGTTCTGCTGAGGCGCCGACCCGTCGCGGACATGGGCCACGTCGCGCATGTAGATCGTCGCGCCGTTCACCGTCTTCACCGGCAGGTCGTTGAACGCGTCAATCGTGGCGGGCGAGTTGTTCAATTCGATGTTGTACTGGAAGGTACCGATCTTGGCGAAGCCGACGGGATTGATCTGGTTCTGGGCCGCGATGGCGTTGCCCACATCCTGCGCGGACAGGCCCTTGGATTGCAGCGCCTGCGGATCGAGATCCACCTGGACCTGCCGCTGCCTGCCACCCGACGGATAAGGCATCGCGGCGCCCGGCACTGTAACGAGACCCGGCCTGATCTGGTTCTGCGCGAGATCGAACAGCTTCTGTTCGGACAGGCCGGGTCCCGATACGGCAAGCTGGAGGATCGGCACGGTCGAGGCATTGTAATTCAGGATCAGCGGCGGGGTGACGCCCGGCGGCAGCTGCTTCAGGATCGTCTGCGAGATCGACGTGACCTGCGCCGTGGCCGTCTGGATGTTGGCGCCGGGCTGGAAGTAGATCTTCACCACGCCGATACCCTGCATCGAGTTGCTCTCGATATGCTCTATGTCGTTCACCGTGGTGGTGAGTGTCCGCTCAAATGGCGTGATGATGCGGCCGGACATGTCGTCTGGCGACAAACCGGCATATTGCCAGGCGGTGGCGATCACGGGGACGCCGATGTTGGGAAAGATGTCGACTGGGGTACGCGCTGCCTGCAGAATCCCAACGATCGCGATGAGGATCGCCATCACGACGAAGGTCAGCGGTCGGGCCAGGGCAACGCGGACGATCCCGTTCATCGTACTCGTCTACTCCGGGATGCGTCGAAAGCGTAACGCCTGAGATAATTGCCGGACCCCTCGCCCGCACCGCAGAGGGGGGATAGCGGGGGCGCGAGGTCCGAACGCAGCGGCCTTGCTCCCGCTGTCATTCGCAGTCCAGTATGGATTTGCAACCGATCGATATGTACAGCCTATTGATCATGGAGCTGCGTCACCTCCGCTACTTCGTCAAGGTCGCAAGCGAGTTGCATTTCGGCCGCGCCGCCGAGCAGCTTGGCATCTCGCAGCCGCCGCTCAGCCAGCAGATCCGGCTGCTCGAGCAGGAGCTTGGCGTGCAGCTGTTCGAACGCACCAGCCGCCGCGTATTGCTGACCACACCAGGCCGCCTGTTCCTGGAAGAGGCCAAGGCTACCTTGGCGCGGGCCGATCACGCCATCAGCATAACGCGCCGGGCAGCGAGTGGTGAAATCGGCGAGCTGACGGTAGGCCTTTCGGCATCGACCCTGTTCGTGCCGCTGATCTCAAGCGCTATCGCCCGATTCCGCGCCAGCCACCCGGAAGTCCACCTCGTCTTCACCGAACTGTCGATCGCCGCCCAGCGGGAGTCGGTCATCAGCGGCGCGCTCGATGTCGGCTTCGTGCGCAGCGGCAACCGGCCGGAACTCCCCGACGAGGTTGCCGCCGTATGCCTCGTCACCGATCGCATGTATGTCGCGATGCCCAAGGGCCACCGACTGTCAGGAAGCGCCGGCCCCATCGATATCGCAGCGCTCGCCGACGAGCCGATGGTCCACTATCCGTACGATCGCGAGGGGTTCCTCGATGATCTACACCGGCTTTTCGGCAATGCCGGGCTCCGGCCGAAGCTTGTGCTCGAGAGTACAGAGATGTCGACGTTGCTGGGGCTGGTTGCCGCCGGGCTCGGCATCACAGTGCTGCCGGGATCGTTGCGGCGGCTGGAGGTCAATACGCTTCATTATCGCGAGATCGACGACGAGCATGCGCTGAGTTCGATGTGGCTGATCCACCATGCCCAGCGCGCTAGCCCCGCGGCGCGCAACTTCATCGATCTGCTGCTACCCGCCGCCTCGGCTTAAAGCAGCCGTTCTGCGTGCCAGCGCAGATGATCGGCCATGAAACTCGAGATGAAGTAATAGCTGTGATCATACCCGGGCTGCATTCTGAGTGTCAGCGGTATGCCGGCCTTGGCGCATGCCGCCTCCAATAGATCGGGCCTCAACTGCTCGGCAAGGAACGGATCGGCGATGCCCTGATCCACGAGCAGGTCCGGCGCCCGCCGGCCATTCTCGATCAGCGCCACGGCATCATGCTTGCGCCATGCCGAGCGCTCGGGTCCAAGATAGCCGGTCAGCGCCTTCTCGCCCCAGGGCACTTGCGAGGGCGCCACAATCGGCGCGAACGCGGAGACTGCCTTGAATCGATCGGCAAAGCTCAAGCCGATCGTCAGCGCGCCGTGGCCGCCCATCGAATGCCCCATGATCGACTGGCGGCCCATGTCCGCAGGAAACGCGGACCCGATCAACGTGGGAAGCTCCTCGGTGATGTAGCTCCACATGCGATAGTTGGCAGCGAAAGGCTGCTCCGTCGCATCGACGTAGAAACCGGCGCCGAGACCGAAGTCAAAGGCGCCTGCCGGATCGACCGGCACACCCTCGCCGCGCGGCGACGTGTCCGGCGCGACGAAGATCAGGCCGGGTTCGGCGCAGGCCGCTCGGTACTCGCCCTTCTCGGTCACGTTGGCGTGCGTGCAGCTAAGCCCGGACAGATACCAAACCACCGGCAGCTTGGCCCCCTCACGATGCGCGGGCACGAAGACGGAGAAGGTCATCTCCGTGCCCGTTGCGGCGGACGCATGGCGGTAGACGCCCTGCGTGCCGCCGTGCGCCTTTA
Source organism: uncultured Sphingomonadaceae bacterium (assembly GCA_964242855.1). Lineage (GTDB taxonomy): Bacteria > Pseudomonadota > Alphaproteobacteria > Sphingomonadales > Sphingomonadaceae > Solisphingomonas. The sequence goes on along the minus strand of CAXTBZ010000138.1, from coordinate 596 downwards.
CCGTGGAGACCGTCTCCATCGTCACGCCGTTCAGTTCACCCGATGCAGCGCGCAGAGCTTGTTGCCGTCCGGATCGCGCAGATAGGCCAGGTAGAGGTTCATTCCACTGGGATCGCGCACGCCGGGCGGATCTTCGATCGCGCGGCCGCCATTTGCGACGCCGGCTTCGTGCCAGGCATTCGCCTGATCCGGTCCTTCGACCGCGAAGCCGATCGTGCTGCCGTTGCCGACGCTTGCAGCTTCGCCGTCGATCGGCTCGGTCACGAGGAACATGGCGCCCTTGTGCGCATAGATCAGCCGCCCCTTGGCGTCCTTGAAGCCCGGCTTGCCGCCCACCGCGCCGAACAGCGCGTCGTAAAAGGTCTTGGAGCGATCGAGATCGTTCGATCCGACCATCATGTGGCTGAACATGGCATCTTCTCCCTTGCTTATGATCTCGCCCTCTTAGCCGAGCGGTGCTCAGTAGACCACGACAGAACGGATGCTTTCCCCCGTGTGCATCAGGTCGAAGCCCGTGTTGATCTCGTCGAGGGTCAGCACGTGGGTGATCATCGGATCGATCTCGATCTTGCCGTTCATGTACCAGTCGACGATCT
>CAXTBZ010000137.1:0-5311 GCA_964242855.1 uncultured Sphingomonadaceae bacterium | reverse complement strand
CTTCGCGCCCGACAACGACGCGCTCAACCGCTTCTTCTCGCTCCACTATCTGCTGCCGTTCGTGATCGCCGCGGTGATCGTGCTGCATATCTGGGCGCTGCACCTGCCGGGCTCCAACAACCCGACCGGCGTAGACGTGAAGGGCCCGCAGGATACCGTGCCGTTCCACCCGTACTACACGGCCAAGGACGGCTTCGGGCTCGGCGTGTTCCTGATCGTGTTCTCGCTGCTGCTGTTTTTCGCGCCGAACGCGCTCGGCCATCCGGACAATTACATCCCGGCGAACCCGCTCTCGACGCCGGCGCACATCGTTCCCGAATGGTATTTCCTGCCGTTCTACGCGATCCTGAAGTCGTTCACCGCCAATTTCCTGGGCGTGCCCGCGAAGCTGTGGGGCGTCATGGCGATGTTCGGATCGATCCTGCTGCTGTTCTTCCTGCCCTGGATCGATCGTTCGCCGATCCGCTCGGCCAACTACCGCCCGATCTACCAGAAGCTGTTCTGGGTGCTGGTGGTCGACGTGCTGGTGCTGGGCTATCTCGGCCAGGCCGAGGTGACGCCGACTGTGGTGCTGCTCAGCCAGCTGTGCGCCGGCTATTACTTCTCGCACTTCCTGATCATCATCCCGATGATCTCGCGCTTCGAGAAGCCGCTGCCGCTGCCGAACTCGATCTCCACGTCCGTGCTCCATGGCGAGGCAGCCGAGTCTGCTCCCTACGGCACTGCAGTCGCCTGATCCACGGAGACGAACCGCACATGATTCGCTTTTTCGCTCCGTTCTTCGCACCGCTGGTAGGCATGCTGTTCGTGCTGGCGCTGCTGTATGCGATCCTGTTCTCGCCGCACGCGCCGGCGATCCATCTGGCGTCCGAGGAGTTCCACCTCGAGCACAAGGACATCCATTATAGCTTCGATGGGCCGTTCGGCCGCTACGACAACCAGCAGCTGCAGCGCGGCTTCCAGGTCTACAAGGAGGTCTGCTCGGCCTGCCACTCGATGCGGCTGGTGGCGTTCCGCGATCTCGGCGAGATCGGCTTCACCAAGCCTGAGGTAAAGGCGCTGGCCAAGGGCTGGGCGACCGAGAGCCCGTCGCTGAACCCGGACACCGGCGAAGCGGCGACGCGCAAGTCGCTGCCGTCCGACTTCATCCCCGGCCCGTACCCGAACGAGATCGCCGCGCGTGCGGGCAACAACAATGCGCTGCCGCCGGATATGAGCCTGCTCGCCAAGGCGCGCGAGGGCGGCCCCGCCTACATCGCTAGCCTGGTGACCGGCTATGCAGACCCCAAGACCTTCACGAAGGACGGCAAGTCGCTGATGAAGGAGTTCCCCGACTTCACCACGCCGCCGGGGCTCCACTTCAACCCGTATTTCGCCAACCTCAACATCGCGATGCCGCCGCCGCTCACCAGCGACGGGCAGGTGACCTATTCGGACGGTACCAAGGCCACCCGAATGCAGATGGCGACCGATGTCTCCGCCTACCTGATGTGGGCGGCGGAACCGAAGCTGGAGAACCGCAAGCGCACCGGTGTGGCGGTGCTGGGCTACCTGATCATCGCTACCTTGCTGGCGTTCGCCGCCTACCGCAACATCTGGCACGGCCGGAAGCACTGAGGCCCTTCTTCACCCCTCCCTGATAGGGAGGGGCCGGGGGTGGGTCGAGGCTTGGCGATACGAAGCCCTTCTACCAAGCCGTAAGTATCGCCCAGCCTCTACCCACCCCTAACCCCTCCCTTGCAGGGAGGGGAACGATCTTGCCGCCACGGGGGCGCCCTGCGATGCATCACGGCATGACCTCCGCCAACCCCGATCTCGCCGCCCTCATCCGCACCATCCCGGATTTTCCGAAGCCCGGCATCCAGTTCCGCGACATCACCACGCTGTTGCTCGATGCGCAGGGCTTCCGTGCCTCGATCGAGCGTCTTGCGGCGGCGGCACCCGATGGCATCGACCTGATCGCCGGGATCGAGGCGCGAGGGTTCATCTTCTCGTCCGCGCTCGCCACGCACATCGGCAAAGGGCTGGTGCTGATTCGCAAGGACGGCAAGCTGCCGGGCGCCACTATCGGCGTAGATTATGCGCTGGAATACGGCACCGACCGCGTGGTGATGCACGAGGATGCCTGTGTGCCGGGGCAGAAGGTGCTGCTGGTCGATGACCTCATCGCCACGGGCGGCACCGCGCTCGCCGCGATGCGGTTGCTGCGACAGGCGGGCGCCGAGATCACCGCGGCGCAGTTCGTCATCGACCTGCCCGATCTCGGCGGCGCGGACAGGTTGCGGGCGGAGGGCGTCGCGGTGACGACGCTGGTCAGTTTCGAAGGCGACTGACGGCGCGAGGTCGATCAATCCTGCAGCCGCAGCGCGACCTCGTTCATGAAACGTGCGTCGTCGCCCTCGACCAGCCGCGGCGCCTCGGCCGCCACCGCGCCCAGCATGTCGGCGAGCGGGTCCATCTCGGCCTTGGCGTAGTTGCCGAGCACATGGCCGGTCACCCGATCCTTGTGCCCGGGGTGACCGATGCCGATCCGCACGCGGCGGAAGGCGTTGCCGATATGCGCTTCGGTCGATCGCAAACCGTTGTGGCCGGCAGTGCCGCCGCCGGTCTTAACTTTCACCTTGAAGGGCGCGAGATCGAGCTCGTCGTGAAAGACGGTTACGTCGCCCTCGGTTAGCTTGTAGAAGCGCATCGCGTCGCCGACGGCGCGGCCGCTGTCGTTCATGAAGGTCGCGGGCTTGAGGATCAGGACCTTGTCCGATCCGACGCGGCCCTCGCGCACCCAGCCGTGGAAGCCCTTTTTTTCGGGAGAAAGACCATGCACCTCGGCGATGGCGTCGACCGCCATGAAACCAACATTGTGGCGGTGCAGCGCATATTGCGCACCCGGATTGCCGAGGCCGACCCAGAGCTGCATCGATGGGCCTCCCGGCGATCAGCCCGTCCACGCGACCGAGGCCGCGCAGACAAGCTGATGTACTTAGGCCGCGGGCGTAGCCTCGGCATCGCCCTCGGCCGCACCTTCGGACGACTTCAGCGCCGACGGTGCGGTGATCGTCGCGATGGTGAAATCGCGATCCTCGATCGCCCAATGCGCGCCTTCAGGCAGCGTCACCGCCGAGATGTGGATCGAATCGCCGACATCGAAGCCCGCCAGATCGACCTTGATGTCGTCCGGGATGTTCGCCGCATCGACGACCAGCTCGACCTCGTGCCGGACGATCGAGAGCACGCCGCCGCGCTTGATGCCGGGCGAGGCTTCCTCGTTCTCGAACACCAGCGGCACGTTGACGTGGACGGTCGAATGCTCGCCGATCCGGAAGAAATCGACATGGAGCGGGCGATCGGTGACCGGATGGAACTGCACGTCCTTGGGCAGCGTGCGGATCGCCGCGCCACCGGCGCCGTCGACCATCACCACGGTGTTCATGAAGTGGCCGGTGCCGAGCATCTTCGCGAGCTCGCGCTCGTTGACGCTGATCGAGATCGGGTCCTTCTTGTCGCCGTAGATCACGGCGGGCACGCGTCCTTCGCGGCGCAGATGACGGGAGGCTCCCTTGCCAGCCCGATCGCGCGGCTCTGCGGACAGCGTCAGCTGATCGCTCATCGCTCATTCTCCAAAAGTAAGTGTCTCATGCCGAACAGGCCTCCAGGGATGACCCTGCCCGGCAAGCGGGCGCGCATAGGGGAGATCGGCGCAAGAGGCAAGCGAAGCGCGATGCACCCCTCCCTTCCAGGGAGGGGCAGGGGTGGGTGGAGGCTTGGCGATACTTTGCTTACGAGCGATGAGGCTCAACTCTCGCCAAGCCTCTACCCACCCCTCGATCCCCTCCCTTCCAGGGAGGGGAGGAAGATCATTCCACCCGCACCGCCTTGTAGCCGAGCTTCGCCAGCATCGCCTGCACCGAATCCGCGCCCACCAGATGGCCGGCGCCCACCGCCACCAGCTGCGTGCCGGGCTGCGCGAGGCGGGCGACCAGCGCGTCGGCCCAGTGCGCGTTGCGGCGCGCGATCAGCACGGTACGCAGCGCATCGGTGGTCTTCATGTCCTTGTCGAAGCTCGCCGCGATGCCCCGCTCGTCGCCATGCGCCCAGGCGGCAAGCATCTTGCCGAAATCGGCCACGTCGTCGGCATCCTGATCGGCCACGCCTTCCAGGAACTCGCGCTGCTGCGCCTCGCTCATCGTGTCGAAGAAGCCGAGCTGCTGGTCCAACGTCTCCAGCCCCTCGATCGGCTTGCCGGAGCTGCGGAACTGCGCCTTCAGATGCTCCTCCACCCCGTCCGCCGAGCTGACGCCGAGCTCCTGCACGGTGGTGCCGAACAGCACCATGCCCGCCGCCCAGGTCTTCATCTTGTCGAGCGTCTCGACCGGAATCGCGCTCTTCTTCTCGAGCCCGATCAGCTGGGTGCGATACTTCGGATCGATCCGATCGGCGACCGGCGGCACGGTGCCGTGCGCCATGCCGATGCGGAACAGCGCGGCGGTGGACGTGTTCGGATTCTGATCGATCACCGCCTCCAGCACCAGCCGATCGGCGCCGTTCACCACCTGCTGGATCGCCTGTGTCTCCCACTCGAAGTGCGGCGGCAGCGCGTGGATCGTGCCGAACAGGTAGATCGTCGATGCGCCCTTCTGGAGCTTCCACAGCGCCGGGCGGGTGGCACGCGCCTCGGCCCGTGCACGGCCCCACGCGGTCGCGGGCATAGCAGGCTGTAGCAAAGCAAGGAAAGCAGCGAGCGCAGCGCGCCAACGGAAGAGCGTCATGGCCCGTCCCTACACGCGGCACAGGCCCGCACAAGCGCCGTTTGCTTGACCGCGCAAGGGCGCTGCGCCAGAGGCTCGGCCCATGTCCACGACGGCACCGAGCCCGCCTGCGCCGCTGAGCTTCCAGCGCCTGATCCTGACCCTCCACGACTATTGGAGCGATCACGGCTGCCTGATCCTCCAGCCCTACGACATGGAGATGGGGGCGGGCACCTTCCACCCGGCCACCACCCTGCGCGCGCTTGGGCCGCAGCCCTGGAAAGCGGCCTACGTCCAGCCCTCGCGCCGACCGACCGACGGCCGCTATGGCGAGAACCCCAACCGCCTCCAGCATTACTACCAGTACCAGGTCGTCCTGAAGCCCTCGCCGCCGGACCTGCAGGCGCTGTACCTGGGCTCGCTCGCCGCGATCGGCGTCGATCCGCTGCTCCACGATATCCGCTTCGTCGAGGATGACTGGGAAAGCCCCACCTTGGGCGCCTGGGGGCTCGGCTGGGAGGTCTGGTGCGACGGCATGGAGGTGACCCAGTTCACCTATTTCCAGC
>CAXTBZ010000136.1:0-5313 GCA_964242855.1 uncultured Sphingomonadaceae bacterium | reverse complement strand
ACCTCGGTGCCGGACCACTTGCCGAACAGGACGCGGTCGCCGGCCTTGACGTCGAGGGCATTGATCTTGCCGGCCTCGTCGCGGGCACCCGGCCCGACGGCGACGACCTCCCCCTCCTGCGGCTTCTCCTTGACCGTGTCGGGGATGATGATGCCGCCCTTGGTCTTCTCCTCGCCCTCGATGCGGCGGAGCACCACGCGGTCGTGTAGCGGACGGAATTTCATTGCGAGATCCTGATCGTTCCCAAGCATGATCCAACCGGCATGGTTGGCGCGATCGCGGGAAGCGTGGCGGCGAAGACGGGAATCGCGGCCCGATCGGCACGTCATTAGCACTCGTCTGGGAGAAGTGCTAACTTTTTGCGCGGCCGCAGCCCGCCGGTCAGGTCGGAGGCGAGGCGGGTTCGCCTGTCATTGACGCGACGGCCGCCGCCGCACCCCCAAACGTAGCGCGTGGGTGATAGCGAGTACGCGTCTGACGGGAGCAATATTTTTCGACGCCCAGAATCTGTGAGACACGCCCGTCGATACCGCGCGCCTCACAGCAGCAGGCCCTTCGGCGTGATCTTCAAAACCGCCGGCGCCTGAACCCTGCCGGTTCAGGCCTGGGCGATTACTGACACAGCTTGTTGTCGGTGCGTTCTACCAAGCGACTGCGAACGACAAATTCAATAGCCTTTTCCGCAGGGAGTGGTCGGCTGACAAGGTAGCCCTGCGCGAACGTGCAGCCTTCGCGATGAACCTGCTCAAGCTGATCATCAGTCTCGACGCCTTCTGCTGTGACCGTTGCGCCACGTTGCGTGGCGATGCCAACGACGGCCCGGACGATGGCAGCAGCGCCCGGATCGCTGATCTCGCTGATGAAGGAGCGGTCGATCTTGATCGTGTCGAAGGGGAAACGGCGCAGGTAGCTCAGCGACGAATACCCCGTGCCGAAGTCATCCAGCGCGATGCGGACCCCGACGCTTTTCAACCGGTGCAGACAGGCGATCACGGCCTCGGCATCTTGGACGAGGACGCTCTCGGTGATCTCCAAGATGAGACGATGAGGCGCGAGACACGACGCGGCAAGCGCCGACATGACGCTCTGCTCCAGCCCAGGCTGCTGAAACTGAACGGCCGAGACGTTGACGGCAACCCGCAGATCATTCGGCCACGATGCAGCCTCGCGGCAGGCCTCCTGCAACGCCCAGGAGCCCAGCGGAATGATCATCCCCGTCTCCTCGGCCAGGGGGATGAAGGCCACCGGAGGGATCATACCACGGGTCAGATGAGGCCACCGCAACAGAGCCTCGAACCCGACGATCTTGTGGTCGGCAAGACGCAGCACGGGCTGGTAGTGAAGGGCGAAGCTGCCGCACATGACGGCCTCGCGCATGTCGAATTCAAGCTGCATCCGTGCCTCGACGGCCGCGTCCATGCCCGCTTCGTAGAAGCGGTAGCTGTTGCGTGCCGAAGCTTTCGCCCGGTAGAGGGCGAGGTCCGCATTCTTGAACAGGGCTGCCGGTGCGTCGCCGTTCGCGGATGCGACCGCGATGCCGATGCTGACGCCCACCGACAGGAGGTGCCCACCAAGATCGAGCGGTTGGCCCACAGCATCGATCACGCGCTGTGCCAACGCGCTGGCGTCGTGCGCATGGTCGAGGTGCGAGATGATGATCGCGAACTCGTCGCCACCCAGACGCACGACCACATCACCCTCGCTCACCGTCGCTTTCAGACGTTCTGCGATCTGGCAGAGCAACTGATCGCCAGCCGGATGGCCGAGCGTGTCATTGACGGCCTTGAAGCGGTCGAGATCGAGGCACAGCAGAGCCGCCTGACCTCGACCGCGTCGGACCTCCGCGAGTCGGTGCTCCAGATGCTCGTGAAACACGGTGCGATTGGGTAAGCCCGTGAGCACATCGTGACGGGCCATGTAGGCGATGCGATGCTCCGCCGTTTTACGCTCGGTGATGTCGATGTAGGTGCCAACCATGCGCAGCGGTGCGCCTCGCGTGTCCCGCGAGACCACCCTGCCGCGCGACAGAACCCAGGTGTAGTCGCCTGATTTGGTCCGCATGCGATGCTCGCACATGAAAGCGGCCGTGCTTCCCTCCAAATGCTCTGCGAGCAGCGCTTGCGTGTGCGTGAGGTCGTCCGGATGTACGAGGTCGATGCAGGCGCTGATGTGGGGTTTGAGGTCTCCCGGCTCGTAGCCGAGCAGGGTGAGGGCACGGTCGGAGTACCAGACGTGTTCTGTGGCGACGTTCCAATCCCATAGTCCGTCAGTCCCGCTGTCGAGGGCAAGGGCGAGGCGCTCCTCGCTCGTGCGCAGGCGGCTCTCGCTGTGGACGAGGGCGTCCTGAGCCATGCGCCGCTCGGTCACATCGAGGTTGAGCCCGACGATGCGCCGCGGCTGGCCCGTGGCCTCATCACGAATGATCCGGCCGAAGCCCTTCAGCCAGCGGTATGTGACGCCCCTCTCGGTTTCGCGGACGCGGAACTCGATCTTGTAGGTCTCATCGTCGCGTCGTGCGGCGGCGTGTGCGGCCTCGACCGGGCCGAGATCTTCGGGATGGATGTTCGCGGACCAATCCGCGACGCTGACCTCGACCCACTCCGTCGAACCCGGCTCGCACGGAAGTCCGTGCATGCGCGCGCTCTCGGGCGAGTTGCGCACCACGTCTTCGTCAAGGTTCCACTGCCAAACGCCCGCTCCGGCGGCTTCCTGCGCCAGCTGCAGCAGATCGGTCGTTTGCTCCAGCGAGTTACGAGCGGTGACGATGTCTTCGATGTCGAGGGCAGTGCCAAGCCATTCCACGACAGCCTCGTTCCGACGTATCGGGATCATGATCAGCTTGTGCCAACGGTAGATGCCGTCGTGTCGCCGCAAGCGTCCTTCGACCACGTAGGTGTGCTCGTCGGTGATGGCACGCTGCCATACCTCAGCCATGTGCTCGGCATCGGCCGGATGATTGCGGCTGGTGCGCTCCTCCCGCTGCGATCCAATCGATCCGTAGTAGCTGCGGAATTGCTCGTTGGTGTAGATGGCGCTGCCATCCGTACAGGTCATCACCCAGACCATCTGGGGGAGCCCATCGGCCAAAGCGCGGTAGCGCGCTTCGCTCGCAACGCTTCGGACCTCGGAGCGAGTACGCTCCTCAAGCGCCGCTTCGAGGAGGAGGCGTGCACGGTGTAGCTCGATGTGCGCAACGACGATCCGAGCAAAATCCTGAAGCTGGGTCTTGTGCAAGTCCGAGAAGCTTCGCGGCTTCGTATCGATGACGCACAGCGTGCCCACCCGGATGCCGGAGCGCAGGACGAGGGGTGCACCGGCGTAGAAGCGGATGCTGGGTCCACCCATCACCAGCGGATTGTCGGCAAAGCGCGGATCGCGCGTTGCGTCTTCCACCACGAGGACATCATCGCGGAGGATGGCGTAGGTGCAGAATGCGAGTTCACGCGGTGTGCCCTCGACATCGATCCCGCACTTGGCCTTGAACCATTGCCGGTCGCTATCGACGAGCGAGACGAGCGCGATCGGCAAAGAAAACAGAGCCGCCGCCGCCTTGCACACGGCATCGAAGTGATCTTCGGCGGGTGTGTCGAGGATGCGCAGATCACGAAGCTCCGCCAGCCGCTCGGCTTCATCGACGGTGATAGGCAGCCTGTGGCGCACTTGGTCGGCGGCGATCTCAGGGATCACCTTTCCAGCCACCTGTGCGGTGGCCTGCCGGTCGGCGCACTCCTGACCCTCGTCGTCGCGCTCACCGCGCACATCCTGGATGTCGAAGAAGGAGCGAGGCACAGTGCTCTCCGCGCGCAATTGGCAGGAGCACACAAGTCTCTCAAGCGCGGAAGGCCGAGGGCAGAGCCGCGATCGCACCCTCCTACAGTGCTGAGCCTCATATCACAACCTGCAGTTTCGGCTCGCCACACGGACCCACCCCTCATGCGCAGCTGCGCCGTCCTGCTGGCCGATCAAACGGGGGCTTCCCGGAGCAGATGCGGGGTGCGTTGTAGGCTGTGCCGAGCGGATCGGCGTGCAGCCGGCCCCCGCGGCTGTGTTGCGCATGGGCCACGTCCGTCCCGCAAACCGGAACCGGGCTAGGCTCGACCCTGGGGTTCACGTAGCAGTTGCACCTGGCTTTCGATTGCCCGGCTCGGGGGTGTCGGATCGGATCGGAGGACGGCAGGCGATGACGCGGCAATGATCGTGATGCGGCCCGGCCTGCGCCGGGCGGTGGCGGGTTCGACGGCACTGACGGTGGCATTCTCCCTCGGCGCTGGCATCGCGCGCGCCGATGGCGGACAGGGCTTGTCGAATGGCCCCTATGCTGGCGGTACGGGTGGCACCGGCTACATCGGCAATCCCGGCGGCGCAGGCACGGATGTCACCACCGGTACCAGCGGTCCTACCGGCGGCGGCGGTGGGGCCGGCGGGGGGGCCGGTGGCCGGGGCGGTAACGAGGGGGCGAATGCCGGCGGGACCGGTGGTGCAGGTGGCACCGCCAGTGCGCCCGGCTCGCGCGACGGGTCCGCCGGCGGCTCGCCTGCGAGCGGCAATGGTGGCGGTGGCGGTGGCGGTGGGGGCTACAACGGCAACGGGGCCGGCACGGCGAGCCTCGGCACCAGCAACCTGACCGGTGGGAGTGGCGGCAAGGGCGGCACTGGCGGTGTTGGCGGCGGCGGTGGCGGTGCGGGTGGCTACGGCGGCGTGGTCACGGGGGCGACCACGAGTAGCTACGCGGGCACGATCGTCGGCGGTGTCGGCGGCAGCGGTGGTGACAGTAGCTCCAGGGGCGGCGGTGGCGGTGACGGCGGTCTTGGGCTGTACTTCACTGCGGCGGGGGCCAGTCTCATGCTGACGGCCGGATCCGTCGCGGGAGGTAACGGGGGCACCGGTGGCATGAACACCGGCCTGTCTGGGGCCGGCACCGGCGGTGCCGGGGGCAGCGGCATCGGTGGCGCCAACCTCACGGTGATCAACGGCGGCACCGTCCTGGGGGGCAGCGGCGGTAGCGGCGGTCCCGGAAGGGTGGGGGCCGGCACCGGCGGCACCGGCGGTATCGGGGGCAGCGGCATCGGTGGCACCAACCTCACGGTGATCAATAGCGGGATTATCGCGGGCGGCGCGGGCGGTAACCGGGGCGGCACCGGCCGCGGCACCGGCGGTGCCGGGGGCGCCGGCATCAGCGGAGCGAACCTCACGGTCATCAACAGCGGCACGATCACCAGGGGCGCGGGTGGGGTTGGCGGGACTGCCCTCACGAATGGCGCGGCCGGTAAAGCGATCAGCTTCACGGGCGGATTGAACAGCCTGACCATCACG
>CAXTBZ010000135.1:0-5416 GCA_964242855.1 uncultured Sphingomonadaceae bacterium | reverse complement strand
AGATGCGGCTCATCCGCGGGCGCTCGATGAAGTCGTCGGGCAGGATCTCGTTCCAGAGATCGACCACTTCCTTGGACTTCGAGAAGAAACGGTGCCCGCCGATATCGAAGCGGAAACCCTGATGCTCCACGGTGCGGCTGATGCCGCCGACATAGTGCGGGTCCTTCTCGATCACCGTCACCGTCTTGCCGGCCTTGGTCAGCAGATAGGCAGCGGTGAGCCCCGCCGGGCCTGCGCCGATGATCGCTACGTCGACACTGTCCTGCGGCTGCACACCCACGCTCGTCTCCCCGGGCGGAAATCGAACGTTGAAATGCGGCCGGAGTGAATAATTTAAGGTTAAGGGGTCTATCCGGGTTCCGCTAAGCCCGGGCGGTTCGGGAAGATAGGGGCAGAGTGGCGGACCTTCGGCAGCACCGGGCCTGGCAGATCGTGCCTTTCGCGATCGCGATCGTCGCGGTCGGCGCAGGATTGTTCTTCCGGCTGCGCCACATCACGACCTATCCGCTGTGGCTGGACGAGGCGTACAGCGCCTTTGCCGCTCGCCAGGGCTTCGGCTTCCTGTGGAACGTGGTGCCTCAGTACGAGACCCACCCGCCCTTCTATTACTCGCTACTGCATGTCTGGACGATGCTGTTCGGGCACTCGCTAATCGCGTTGCGGATGCTCGGGCTGCTGTGCGGCATTGCCGTGCTGCCGGTGATGGCGCGCGCCGCGGCCACGCTCGGGCGGCTTGCCGGCTTCGATCGCGCCGGGCGCCGCTGGGTGACGTGCATCACGCTGGTGCTGGTGGCGCTGCAGCCGCTCGCGATCGTGATGACCCACCAGGTCCGGCCATACCCGGTGATGACGCTCGTCTATGCCGTCGCGATCCTCGCGGTGCTGGAGCTTGCGGCCGGCGCCTGCAGCCGCAGATTGCCGCGCGGATGGCTGCTCGCGTTCTTCGTCTGCCAGGCGCTGATGCTGTGGCTGCACGCGCTCGGCGCGCTGTTCGGCTTCGCGCTGGGACTGGCGCTGCTGGCCGTCGTGCTGCGCAAGGGGCTGACGCGTGTCGACTGGGCCTGGCTCGTCGCCGGCGAGGCGATCGTCGCGATCGTCTACGCGCCCGCGTTCCTGATCGCGCTGCGGCAATCGCGGACGTGGGCAAAGTCGACCTGGCTACAATTCGATCCGCACACCGTGCCGAGCACGCTCGGCTTCATCTACGTCACCTGGAATCAGTGGGCCGGGATCATCGCCATCCTGGGCGCGCTCGCGGGCGTGTTAGCGCTGGTGCGGCGACCGACGGGCGCGCGGGCAGCGCTCGCCCTGCTGTCGCTCGCCCTCGTTCCCACCTCGCTTTCGCTGCTGCTTTCCGTCGTCAAGACGCCGGTGTTCCTGGATCGAACCCTGAGTCCGGTCGCAATGCCGGCTTTCCTGCTGATGGCGGCGGTGTTCGGCCCGGCGCTACGCTGGCGGCTGGTTGCTGCTCCGCTGGCCTTCTTCACGTCGCTCTCCGCGCTGTCAGTGGATCGCTTCATCCTGCGCGAGCCGCCGGACCAGGATTGGTATGCGACCACCGATTGGCTCGCGGCCCGGATCGGCCCGCGCGACATCGTCTGGGCGTACCCGAACGAGGGCGCGCTGCCATTGTCTCAGGCTTTGCTCGACCAAGGCAGATCGGCACCCGTTCGCCAGATCCCGGGTCCGGTGCCCTATTTCGGGCCGCTGGGGGAGCATGTCACCGGTAGCCGCGGGACGGTGTCGCTGAGCGCGGCCGAGATCGGCCCGCTGCTGGCCAGGCCTGACGCGGACGCACCGGCGACGATCTGGCTGCTGCGCCTCAGCGCCAACCTCTACGATCCGCACGACACGATGCTGCGCGCGCTGATGCGCAAGCGCATTGCCGTCGCGCATTTCCACTCCGGCGCGATCGACCTCGTTGGGCTAAGCGCAAAGGCGTTACCGCCCGTCGCGCCGGCCGAGCAGCCGCAGCCGTAGCGCGTTAAGCTTGATGAACCCGGCGGCATCGCGCTGGTCGTAGGCGCCGGCATCGTCCTCGAAGGTAACGACGCGCTCCGAATATAGCGTCTCGGGCGACTTGCGGCCGACCACCGACGCTTGCCCCTTGTAGAGCTTGAGACGGACGGTGCCGTTCACGCGCGCCTGGCTGTGATCGATCGCCGCCTGCAGCATCTCGCGCTCGGGCGAGAACCAGAAGCCGTTGTAGATCAGCTCGGCATAGCGGATCGCGAGCTCGTCCTTCAAGTGCGCGGCGCCGCGATCGAGCGTGATCTGCTCGATGCCGCGATGCGCCGCATGGTAGATCGTGCCGCCCGGCGTCTCGTACATGCCGCGAGACTTCATGCCGACGAAACGGTTCTCGACGAGATCGAGCCGGCCGATGCCGTGGGTGCGGCCGAGGCCGTTCAGCGCCTCCAGCAGGGTCGCGGGCGACATTCCCTCGCCGTTCAGCGCGACGCCGTCGCCATGTTCGAAATCGATGGTGATATATTCTGGCGTATCCGGCGCGTCCTCAGGGTTCGCGGTGCGCGAATAGACATAGTCGGGCACCTCCTCCCACGGGTCTTCCAGCACCTTTCCCTCGGACGAGGTGTGGAGCATGTTCGCATCGGTGGAGAACGGGCTCTCGCCGCGCTTGTCCTTCGGCACCGGGATCTGGTGCGCTTCGGCATATTCGATCAGCTTGGTGCGACTGGTGAGATCCCACTCCCGCCACGGCGCGATCACCTTGATGTCGGGCGCCAGCGCATAATAGCCGAGCTCGAAGCGGACCTGATCGTTGCCCTTGCCGGTGGCGCCATGGCTGACCGCGTCGGCGCCGACTTGTCTGGCGATCTCGATCTGGCGCTTGGCGATCAGCGGCCGCGCGATCGAGGTGCCGAGCAGATAGGTGCCCTCGTAGAGCGCGTTGGCGCGCATCATCGGGAAGACGTAATCGCGCACGAACTCCTCGCGCAGATCGTCGATGAAGATATGTTCGGGCTTCACCCCCATCAGCAGTGCCTTGGCGCGTGCCGGCTCGAGCTCCTCGCCCTGTCCCAGATCGGCGGTGAAGGTGACGACCTCGCAATCGTAGGTCTCCTTCAGCCACTTTAGGATCACGCTGGTGTCCAGCCCGCCCGAATAAGCGAGGACGACGCGGTCGATCGCGGGCTGCGTCATGGTGGCTGGTCCTTGCATGGGGGCTTATCGAACGCGCGCGCCTGTGCCATCGCACGCCGCAGCGTTCAACCCGGAGTGTCACGATGCGGAGATGCTGGAGGCTGCTGCCGGTTCTGCTGCCGATGAGTTTAGCACCGGCGCGCGCCGATCCGCCGCCGGTACATCGTTCGGATGTCGAAGCGCGGGCGCAAGCGATGTTCGACAAGGCCGATATCAACCATGACGGGGTGATGACGCGGGCCGAATATCACGGCGCACTCGCCGCGATCGTGAAGGCACGAGGGGCTACGCCGACGGCCAAAGGCTGGGCGATGGTGGACGCGCAGTTCGACGCGGTCGATCAGGCCCACACCGGCCGGATACCGCGAGCCGACTTCGTGGCCGCTGCGCTCGCCCACACCGATGGTGCGGACTTGAACCATGACGGCACCGTCACTCCCGACGAAGCGCGCAAGGCGGCGACGATCAAGCGCCGGGTGCTGAAGGCGCAGGAGCGGGCGGCGGCCGCGGCACAGCGCCCCTGAACCGTTGCCTGGGGCTCGTCTTCACCCCTTGGCCAGCAGCGCCTGTTCCGCCTCGCTGATATAGTCGCGCGTGATCGGGAGCGCGTGCCGGTCACGGACGAACTGCAGCTGGAAGTTGACCATCTCGGCCTGGGTGAAGGCGGTCAGCGCGCCGGCAAGATAGAAACGCCACATGCGATAAAAGCGCTCGTCGTAGAGCGCGACGATCTTGTCCTTCGCCTCGCCCGTGCGGTCGTACCAGTGCCGGATCGTGTAGGCATAGTGAAGCCGCAGCACCTCGATGTCGGCGAGCATCAGATGCTCGCGCTCGCTCGCCGCGACCGTCTCCGACAGAGCCGGGATGTAGCCGCCCGGAAAGATGTATTTGGCTGTGAAGCCGTCGGTAAACCCCGGCGGCCCGGCCCGCCCGATGGTGTGGACCAGGGCAACGCCATCGTCGGCGAGCAGATCGCGGATCTTGCGGAAATAGGTGCGAAACGCCGGCGTCCCGACATGCTCGAACATGCCGACCGACACGATCCGGTCGAACTGCCCTTCCAGCACGCGGTAATCGATGAGCTCGAAGCGGACACGGTGCGCGACGCCGGCCTCCTCGGCACGGTGGCGGGCGACCTTCAACTGCTCTTCGCTCAGCGTGATACCGAGCACGTCCACATCCGCCACCCGGTTCAGATACAGCGCCATCCCGCCCCAGCCGCAGCCGATGTCGAGCACCGTCTGGCCAGCTTTCAGGTTCAGCTTGGCGGCGATGTGCGCCTTCTTCTCGAGCTGGGCACGATCGAGGTCGCGATCCACGTTGCCAGGCGTGAAATAGGCGCAGCTATATTGCCGATCGCGATCGAGAAAGAGATCGTAGAGCCGATCGTTCAGATCGTAGTGATGCGCGACGTTGGCCCGTGCTTTGCGCCGATTGTTGGCGCGGCCGAGCTTCATGAGCCACGGATGCTCACCGGTGGCGAGCCCGTCGTCGATCGCCGTCTCCCACCGCGCATTGCTGCGATAGAGATCGAGGAAGCCGAGGATATCGTCGCCTTCGATCACGAACCGCCCGTCCATATAGGCTTCGGCCACGCCCAGCGTCGGCCGGCGGACGATGTCGAAGGGCACGCGCCGGTCGGTGAAGCGGACGCGGACGGGGGCGCGTGCGGGATCCGGCGTGCCGTAGTGATGCACGGCGCCGGAGGCATCGGTGATGATCAGTTCACCCTTGCGTATGACGCGGCGAAACAGCGGATCGAGTAGCATGACAGGACGAATCTCTAGATCGGGCCGATGCGGAAAGGCAAGTCAGCCGAGCGCGGCCTGCTTCTCCGCCGCCAGCCGGTCGATATCGGCGCGGCTCTTCTTCTCGGCGCTGGTCTTGAGCTGACCGCAAGCGGCATCGATGTCGCGGCCGCGCGGCGTGCGGACCGGTGCCGAGATGCCGGCCTCGAACACGATGTTGG
Source organism: uncultured Sphingomonadaceae bacterium (assembly GCA_964242855.1). Taxonomy (GTDB): domain Bacteria; phylum Pseudomonadota; class Alphaproteobacteria; order Sphingomonadales; family Sphingomonadaceae; genus Solisphingomonas. Next base: position 282 of record CAXTBZ010000135.1, on the reverse strand, counting down.
AGAAGCTGCGGATGCGCTCCGGCGTCGAGCAAAGATAGTCTGCGCCCGGCCACGGATTGAACGGGATGAGGTTCACCTTGGCGGGCAGGCGATATTTGCGGATCAGGCGGACGAGTTCGTGCGCATCGGCATCGCTGTCGTTCTTGTCGCGCAGCATGACGTATTCGAAGGTAATACGCCGCGCATTGTTGGCGCCGGGGTAATCGGCGCAGGCCTGGAGCAGCTCCTCGATGCCGTATTTGCGGTTGAGCGGCACGATCTCGTCGCGCACTTCCTTGGTGA
>CAXTBZ010000134.1:0-5467 GCA_964242855.1 uncultured Sphingomonadaceae bacterium | reverse complement strand
ACACCCCCGAGCGTGCCAAGCTGCTCGCCGCGCAGATGTCGGTCGCCGAGATGGCCGACTACATCAAGGTCGACAGCCTCGCCTTTATCTCGATCGATGGCCTTTATCGGGCGCTCGGTGAGGACGGGCGGGAAGAAGGCCGGCCAAGCCATTGCGATGCTTGCTTTACCGGCGACTATCCTACCCACCTGACCGATCAGGAGGATGTCGCTCCGGCCGACCAGCTCTCGCTGCTCGGCGAACGCGCGGCGTAACGCGCGACCTCCGCTCGTGCCTAGCGCAGTCGAGGTACGTATTCCAAAGGCTGCGCCTAACCCCCGTCCCTCGACTTCGCTCGGGACGAACGGAGTTTTTCGATGACTGACAAGCCTCTCGCTGGACAACTTGCGCTCGTCACCGGAGCCTCGCGCGGTATCGGTGCCGCAACCGCGGAGGCGCTGGCGGCACACGGGGCGCATGTCGTCCTGACCGCACGCACGGCGGGCGCGCTGGAAGAACTCGAAGACCGCATCCATGCCGCTGGCGGCTCAGCCACGATCGCGCCGATGGATCTCACCGAAAGCGACTCGATCGCGCGCCTCGCCGAGGCGATCGGTACCCGTTGGGACACGCTCGACATCCTGGTGCTGAACGCCGCCATGCTGGGCGAGCTATCGCCTGTGCCTTCGATCGACGGCAAGCAGTTCAACAAGCTGCTGACACTAAACGTGTTGGCCAATCAGGCACTTGTCTCGAACTTCGATCACCTGCTGCGAAACAGTGCCCGCGGCCGGGTGCTGGCGCTGACGTCAAGCGTCGGCACAAAGCCTCGCGCCTATTGGGGTGCCTACGGCGCATCCAAGGCGGCGCTTGAGACGCTGGTGCTCGCCTACGGAGACGAGGTCGCCAACATCTCCCCCATCCGGGTGGCGATCGTCGATCCGGGGGCGACGGCGACCGAGATGCGCAAGGCCGCTTTCCCGGGTGAAGACCAAGCAGCGATCCAGCAACCGGCAGCGGCGGGTGCGGCGATCGCCAAGCTGGTGGTCGACGACTTCGACACCGGACTCCGGTTGCGCCTAAGGAACTAACTGTCATCCCAGCGAAGGCTGGGATCTCGTGAAGGTGAGATGCCGCGCCCGCTCCGACGAGATTCGAGCCTTCACTGGGACGATGAAAAGTTCAGCCCTTCGTCTTCGCATATGCGGCCAGCGCCCGCTCCCGCGCCTCGCGGTGGCCGATCAGCTTTTCAGGATAGCCCTCCGGCCGGCAACCTGCCTCCTGGGGATCGTGGATCGCGGCGTCGGGTAGATCGCGCAGCTCCGGCACCCATTCGCGAATGTAGCCTGCCGCATTGAACTTCTCGCTTTGCACCAGCGGCGCCATGATGCGCGGAAACATCTGCGAGTCGACGCCTGTTCCAGCGGTCCACTGCCAGTTGATGCTGTTGTTGCCGTAATCGGCATCGACCAGGCAGTCCCAGAACCAGCGCTCGCCCTCGCGCCAGTCGATCAGCAGATGCTTGATCAGGAAGCTGGCGGTGATCATGCGCAGCCGATTGTGCATCCAGCCGGACGTCCAGAGCTGGCGCATTCCCGCATCCACGATGGGGTAGCCGGTGCGGCCGCGCTGCCACGCCCGCAGGTCCGCCTTTGCCGCGGCACCCTCGCGCCATGGCATGCGATCGAACTGCGTGCGCGTATTCTTGCGGCCGACATCGGGGTACTGGGTCAGGATCGACTGCGCGTAATCCCGCCACGCGATCTCACCGAGATATGTGCGCGACTCGCCCGCATCGGCAACCCGGTGCCACACCTGGCGGGGCGATAGCTCGCCATGATGGAGGTGGGGCGACAGCCGCGAGGTGCCTTCCTGCGACGGCAGGTTTCGCGTCTTTGCATATTCGCCGACATGGCTGGCGAAACGATCGAGTTGGTCATGTGCCCCCGCCTCTCCCGGCATCCAGTCGTCGAAGCCGGCCGACCAATCGGGCTTCGTCGGCAACAGCTGCCATGACGCCAAGGCATCGCTTTTCGGCCACTTCGCGGGCGCCGGGATCTTCGGCGGAGCAGGCTGCGGCTTTTCGGGCGGCATATGCTGGAGCAACGCGCGCCAGAACGGGGTGTAGATCTTGAACGGCTGGCCGGACCCGGTCCTGATCGATCTGGGCGGGGCCAACTGATTGCCGTCGTGCAGGACGAGATTGGCTTGGCCCGCCAGCGCGTTCTCCGCCTCGATCCACCAGGGCTCGTAGTGGCGGATTGCGTGGATGGCGCTGGCGCCGGTCTCCGTAGCCAGCCCTGCCAGCACCTCAGGCGCTCTGCCGCGCCGGAGGATCAGCCGCGAGCCCTTCTCGCGCAGCCCCGCCTCGAGCGCCGTGAGGCTGTGATGCAGCCACCAGCGCGCCGCACCGCCGATCGCGTGATCGCCCGGCGCCTCGTCATCAAGCACGTGGACCGGGATCACCGGGCCGTCGTCACACGCCGCGAGTAGCGCGGGTTGATCGGCAAGGCGAAGGTCCTGGCGGAGCCAGAGGAGAGCGGGCGCGGTCATCCGATCCCTACGCGCGCACCGCCCACCCGTTCCGTCGCACTAGATGACGTGCGGCTCTTTCTCGATCTGCCAGGTCTGGCCCGCGGAGATCAGCCTCTGGAGATCGGCGCTCTTGCCCGCCGCCGCTTTCGCGTTCTGCTCGACAACCGCGCTTTCGAAGGTCGGCGCAGGCGAGTTGTAGAGCACGCCGAGCGCAACCGGGAAAGCGCCCTGCGGCATCTCGACCAGCATGTGCGCGATGCCGCGATTAGTCACATCGTGGACGATCACGCCCGCCGCCTGCCAGTCGCCGCCCACAACATCGACCACCTTGAGGACCAGCGCATCGACATCGAGCGCGAGACCCTTAGAGCCGCCGTCGAACAGCATCGGCTTGCCCTCTTCGAGCCAGAGCTGGTTCATCGGCGCCTGCTTCTTCTCGGTGAAGGAGGCGAAGACGTCGTCATTGTAGACGATGCAGTTCTGGAAGATCTCGACGAAGCTCGCGCCCTTGTGCGCGTGCGCAGCCTTGAGCACCTGAGGCAGGTTCTTGTGGACGTCGATGCCGCGCGCGACGAAGCGCGCGCCGGCGCCGAGCGCGAAGGCGCACGGATTAGCCGGGCGGTCGACCGATCCGAACGGCGTGGACGGCGAGCGCGTGCCGACGCGCGATGTGGGCGAATATTGGCCTTTGGTAAGGCCATAGATCTCGTTGTTGAACAGCAGGAACTGGCAATCGAGGTTGCGCCGCAGCAGGTGCATCGTGTGGTTGCCACCGATCGACAGAGCGTCGCCGTCGCCGGTGATGATCCACACATCGAGATCGGGATTGGCGAGCTTCACCCCCGTCGCCACCGCCGGCGCCCGACCGTGGATGGTGTGGAAGCCGTATGTTTCCATATAATAGGGGAAGCGAGAAGAACAGCCTATCCCGCTGACGAACACCGTGTTTTCCGGACTTACGCCAAGCTCAGGCATGGTCCGCTGTACCGCCTTCAGTACCGCGTAATCGCCGCAGCCGGGGCACCAGCGCACCTCCTGGTCGGTCTCCCAATCCTTGGGCTTGGTCACGCCGAAGCCGGTCGGCGGTGTCATGTCGTTCATGGCTGATAGTCCTGATTGCCGTTCGGCGCGGGCCATTGGGCGAGATGCTCCGCCACTACGCGGCCGTCGTCCAGGTCTGCGGTCGGGTTCGGAAGCTGGGTGTCGTCGGCGGGCACCTCGCCGCCCATTCGGCCGCCGCCGAGCGCCGCCTCGATCGCATCTTCGATCTCGACAATCCGGAAAGGCTGGCCGGAGACCTTGTTGAGCGGCCTGGCGTCGACCAGAAACTGATCACGCAAAACTGTCTTGAGCTGGCCGGTATTCATCTCGGGCACGAGGATCTTGCCGTAACCCTTTAGAAGATTACCCAGATTGGCAGGCATCGGCCAGATATGACGAATGTGGACATGGCTGACGTCATGCCCTTTGGCGCGCATCCGGCGGACCGCCTGGTGGATCGGCCCGAAGGTCGATCCCCAGCCGACGACGACCACCGCCGAGCCCTCCTCGCCGAGCGTCACCTCCTGGAGTGGAATATGCGCGGCGATGCCGGCCACCTTGTCGGCGCGCGCGTCGGTCATCGCCTGGTGATTGGCGGGCGCATAGTCGATATTGCCGGTGCCGACCTGCTTCTCGATCCCGCCGATGCGGTGGAGCAGGCCTGGCGTGCCCGGTTTCACCCACGGCCGTGCGCCCTTGTCGTCGCGCGCGTAGGGCAGGAACTTGTCGCCCTCGGCCGGCGCCTCGGTGCGGTAGGTCACCGGGAATGGCGCATAGCTGTCCATGTCGGGCACCTTCCACGGCTCGGCGGCATTGGCGATATAACCGTCGGTCAGCAGCATGACCGGGGTCATGAACTGCGTGGCGATCCGCACCGCCTCGATCGCGACGTCGAAGGCGTCGGCAGGTGAGCGTGCGGCGATCACCGGCATCGGCGCGTCCCCGTTTCTACCATAAACGGCTTGGTAGAGGTCCGATTGCTCGGTCTTGGTGGGTAGCCCGGTCGACGGGCCGCCGCGCTGCGAATTGACCACGATCAGTGGCAGCTCGGTCATGATCGCCAGCCCGATTGCCTCCCCCTTGAGCGCGATGCCCGGCCCCGACGAGGAGGTTACGCCAAGCTTGCCCGCGTAGGAGGCGCCGATCGCGCTCGCCACCGCCGCGATCTCGTCCTCGGCCTGGAAGGTCGTGACGCCATATTCCTTCAAGCGCGAAAGGTGATGGAGGATGGCCGACGCCGGGGTGATCGGATAGCCACCGAAGAACATGTCGACACCCGCCAGCTTCGATCCCGCGACGAGACCGAGCGAGACGCTTTCCGCCCCGGTCACCGTCCGGTAGAGGCCGGGCTCGGCGGGAGCAGGCGCGACGCTGTGCCGGCGCAGGCCCGCCGCATCGGGGCCGATCTCGGCGGTCTCGCCGAACGCATGCCCGGCGTTGAGCGCGGCGATGTTGGCCTCGGCCAACTCGGGCGCCTTGGCGAATTTGGTCTTGAGCCATTCGATCAGCGGCCCGCGCTCGCGATCGAACATCCAGAGCGCCAGCCCCAGCGTCCACATGTTCTTGCAGCGCAGCGCCTCCTTGTTGCCAAGGCCGAAGGGCTTCACGGCATCCATGGTGAGCTGCGAGATGTTGAGCTTGAACAGCTGCCACTTGGCGAGACTGCCGTCATTCAGCGGGTTGTGGCCCTCGGCGTAGCCCGCCTTGGCGAGGTTGCGTGGCGTGAACTCGCCCTCGTCGGCAATGATGAGGCCACCGGCCTTCAGCGCCTCGACATTGGTCTTGAGTGCCGCCGGATTCATCGCGACGAGCACGTCGGGCTGATCGCCCGCCGTCTCGATCGCGGTCGAGCCGAAGTTGATCTGGAACGCCGACACGCCGAAGGTCGTGCCCTGCGGCGCGCGGATCTCGG
>CAXTBZ010000133.1:0-5481 GCA_964242855.1 uncultured Sphingomonadaceae bacterium | reverse complement strand
CTGGAAGTTCGGCCCGTTCGAGCTGATCGACAAGCTGGGACCGGGCAAGCTCGCCGAGCGCCTCGCCGCCGAAGGAAAGCCGGTGCCCGCCTTCCTCAAGGCGGCCGGCGCCAATCCCTTCTACCGCGTCAAGAACGGCAAGCGTCAGTTCCTGACTTCCGACGGATCATACCGCGAGGTCAAGCGTGCCGACGGCGTGCTGCTGCTGGAAGACATTAAGCGCGGCGCCGAACCTTTGCTCAAGAACGGATCGGCAGCGCTGTGGGACGTCGGTGACGGCGTCGTCGCGCTCGAGTTCACCAGCAAGATGAACGCCTTTGATGAGGACATCATCAAGCTGATCAACCAGGCGATCCCGCTGGTGAAGGCGAGCTACAAGGCGCTCGTGATCTACAACGAAGCGGCGAACTTCTCGGCCGGCGCCAATCTCGGTCTGGCGATGTTCGCCGTTAATATCGCGGCGTGGAGCGAAATCGAGAAGCTGATCGCCGGTGGTCAGGCAGCGTTCAAGGCCCTGAAATACGCTTCGTTCCCGGTCGTCGCGGCCCCGGCCGGCCTCGCGCTCGGCGGGGGTTGTGAGATCTGCCTGAACGCCGATGCCATTCAGGCGCATGCCGAGACCTATATCGGCCTTGTCGAATGCGGCGTCGGGCTGGTGCCGGGGTGGGGCGGAAACGGCGAGATGCTCGATCGCGCCGCCAAGTCCAAGATGATGCCGCGCGGGCCGATGCCGCCGGTGGCGCAGGTCTTCCAGACGATCTCCACCGCAACGGTTGCCAAGTCCGCGGCGGAAGCGCGCGAGCAGATGTTCCTGCGCGAGAGTGACGGCATCACGATGAACCGCGATCGCCTGCTCGCCGACGCTAAGGCCAAGGCGCTGGCGATGGTCGATGGCTATGCGCCGCCCGAACCACCGACCTTCAAGCTGCCGGGCGAGAGCGGCCGTGTCGGACTGGAGATGGCGGTGCGCGATTTCCAGAAGAAGGGCATGGCTACCGCCTATGACGGCGTTGTTTCGGGTCGCCTGGCGCAGGTGCTGACCGGCGGCGAGGCTGATCTGATCGACACCGTGACCGAAGATCAGCTGCTCAAGCTCGAGCGCAAGCTGTTCCTAGAGAGCATGAAGGATTCGCGCACCCAGGCGCGGGTGGAAACGATGTTGATGACGGGCAAGCCGCTGCGGAACTGAGAGGGATAGATACGATGCAGACCTATGACGCCCCGCTGCGCGACATGCGCTTCGTGCTCCACGAGTTGTTCGAGGATGACGGCTTCGGCGGCCTCGCCAAGTTCGAGGAGTTCACCCCCGATTTGCTCGATGCGGTGCTCGAAGAGGCCAACAAGATCGCCAAGGACGTGTTGCTGCCGATCAACGCGAGCGGCGACATCGAGGGCTGCACCTACGAGAATGGCGTCGTCCGCACGCCTAAAGGTTTCAAGGCGGCCTATGATGCGTTCCGCGAGGGCGGGTGGGCATCGCTCGCGTCCGATCCCGAGTGGGGCGGCCAGGGCCTGCCGGAGACGGTGAACAAGCTGGTCGAGGAGATGATCTGCGCAACTAACGTGTCGTTCAGCCTCTATCCCGGCCTCACCCACGGTGCGACGACGGCGATCGAGGGGCACGCCTCGGACGAGATCAAGCAGGCCTATCTGCCCAAGATGGTGAGCGCCGAATGGTCGGGCACAATGTGCCTGACGGAGGCGCATTGCGGCACCGATCTCGGCCTGCTGCGCACCAAGGCCGAACCGCAGGGCGATGGTTCGTACAAGCTCACCGGCGCCAAGATCTTCATTTCAGCGGGCGACCATGATCTCACCCCGAACGTCATACACCTCGTGCTGGCGCGGCTGCCTGATGCGCCGAAGGGATCGCGGGGTATCTCGCTGTTCCTCGTTCCCAAATACCTGACCAAGGAAGACGGCAGCATCGGCCCGTCCAACGGCGTCTCGGTCGCGGGAATCGAGCACAAGATGGGCATGAAGGCATCGGCTACCTGCCAGATCAACTTCGACGACGCGACCGGCTGGATCGTCGGCGAGCCCAACAAGGGCCTCGCCGCGATGTTCACGATGATGAATACTGAGCGCGTTTCGGTCGGCGTGCAGGGCCTCGGCATCAACGAGATCGCGTACCAGTCGGCGGTCGCCTACGCCAAGGATCGGCTGCAGGGCCGCTCGCTGTCGGGCGTCAAGAACCCCGACGGCCCGGCCGATCCGATCATCGTCCACCCCGATGTGCGCCGCATGCTGATGACGATGCGCGTCTATGCCGAGGGCTGTCGTGCGCTCGGCCAATGGTGCTCGCGCGCGCTCGATGCCGAGAAGTATAGCGAAGATCCCGAGGTGAAGCGCCGCGCTACCGATTTCGTGGCGCTGATGACGCCGGTGGTGAAGGCGCTGTTCACCGATTTGGGTTCGGAGGCCGCCAACCTCGCCGTTCAGGTCTATGGCGGTCATGGCTACATCCGCGAGCATGGCGTCGAGCAGTTCGTTCGCGACAGCCGCATCGCCCAAATCTACGAGGGCACCAACGGCGTCCAGGCGCTCGATCTTGTCGGGCGCAAGCTGCCGGACCGGATGGGAGCGAACCTCCGACCCTTCTTCCACGCCGTCTCGAACCTGTGCGAGGATATGGCGAATGTCGAGGAAAAGGCGCTGAAGGCGTTCACCGGCGGCCTGCAGCAGGCGTTCGGCGCGCTCCAGCTTTCGACGGGGATGATCGCGCAGAAGGGCATGAAGGACCCTGAGGAGGCCGGCGCCGCGGCGACCGACTATCTGCGCCTGATGGGGCTTGTCGGGATAGGCTATACCTTCCTCAAGGCCGCCAAGATCGCTACCGAGAAGCTTGCGGCCGGGGCCGGCGACGACGAAGCCTTTTACAAGGCGAAGATCGCCACCGCGTCCTTCTTCTTCGATCGCATCCTACCGCAGGCGACAGCGATGTTCCTGGTGATCAAGTCAGGCAAGCGATCGCTGATGGCCATGCCGGCCGAGGCATTCTGAGTGATCGGGCGGGCTAGCTGCTAGTCCGCCCGACACTGACCCCTTCGCCTACAGGCCAGCATCCGCGCAGTTGCGCGTGGCCCAGAGCAGTAGGCGCATCCACAGCCGCATGTCGGCATTATGGCGCTCCGCCCTGCGCAGCCCGGTCTGCGTGAGTATCGCCGCTACTGTCATCGTCACCCCCCGGTGCCTGTATCCCACAAGTTCTAGCAGCGAATGGTGACGTTTTAACGAACGCCCTCGATTGCGCGTGCCGGCCTTACTTCGCGCCATTGCCAGACGAGCAGAGCCGGAAGCCCGAGCACAACATCGCGCGCGCGCTTGACGAGCGATAAGGCCACCGCAGTCTGTGGATCGAGGCCGATGGTCTGGGCGAGCAGCACATAGGCGGCCTCCTGCACGCCGATCGCGCCGGGTATGAGGAAGGCGGCACCGCGGATCGCGAAGATCAGGCTTTCTAGCGTGGCGACCCGCCAGAACGGCAGCGGCGCACCCATCAGCCCCAGCGCCAGCGCCGCCAAGGCAGCCGCCACGAACCAGCCGAGCAGGTTGAACAGGAACGACAATGCCACGGCACTAGGCCGACGGTAGATGTCATCGAGTTCGAAACGCATGCGATCGATCGAGATCGAGGCGCTGCCAGGCAAAACCTTGCCGGCGAGCGCTACCGCAAGCCTCAGCATCGGCCGCTGGAGGAGGATGAAGGCCGCGGCCGTCACCAGCATGAGCCCGCCGCCAAACCAGGCATAGCGCGCGACGTCCGGGGTGTTCCCCTTCATCAGCAGCGATGCGAGCGCGATCAGGCCGAACAGCGTAAAGCCGATCTGGCTGGCCATCTCGGTCGAAAGATCGACGATCATCGACGCATAGGTCCGCGCCGCGGGCAGGCCGGCACCAGTCAGCGTGCGGGCGCCGATCACCAGCCCGCCGACCTGGCTGAACGGCAGGAGATCATTTGCCCCCTCGCGCGCCAGGCGGGCAAAGGCGAACAGGCCGATCTGGCGCAGTGGCTGCCCCGGCATCGATGCTAGCCACGCGGCGCCGAGCACGAGGGTCAGCCCGAGGCTCGCTACGCAGAACAGGATGAAGCCGCTCAGGCCCAACCGCAGCGTGGCGTGGGCGAGCGCGCCTAGCCCGATCGTTCCGATCGCCCAGATAGCCGCGACGAGGCCAGCAAGCGTTGCCAGCGCGATCACCCAGCGGGTGCCGGCCCTTTGCGGCAATCCGGCCTCGGACTTGCTCATGGCTTGCTTGCTGGTTGCCCGGCAAAATCGCCGAAGCTGCCAAGTTCCGCGCCTCTTTGCGACACCGCTGCGCGCGCAGCCGGATCGACCAGGGCGGCCAGCTCGGCGCGATATTCATAGCCGGGAGCGGAGCCTGCGTACCGATCCTCGGTAGCGGGATGGCAGTAAAGTTCGGTCACACCGGGCGGCAGGCGCTCGATGAGCGCGCGCACCCGCGGCGTGGTCATGTGGCCCGACCAGGCGAGACCGAGCACGCGATCGGGTACCGTCAGTCCAGCGGCACGGAAGCGTCGCGCAACGCGGCGCGCATAGGGTGCCGCGATGCGGCCGGCGAAGGTCTGCGTTAGGGGCTCGATCGCGGACAACAGCTCTGTCGGCTCGACTGGGGCGCGCGCGGCATTCAGTCCGTAGCGGCCGCCGATGTCGAGGATCATGCCTGCGATCGTCGGGTGCAAGTGGAAATGCTTGTGCGCGTTGACGTGATCCAGCCGCAGCCCGGTGGCGGCGAAGGCAGCAAACTGCGCCTCGATCTCGGCGGCAAGCTGGCGGCGGACCTTGCGCCGGAAAAACATGCTTGCGCCGGCTAGCGCCATGTTGGTGCGGAATTGCCCTGCGCGGTCGACGAGGTCCGGCACCTGTCCAGGTGGCAGCGTCGGCCGTCCGTCGACCAGCACGAGGTGGAGCCCCACGCCCAGCGTCGGCATAGCGCGCGCGCGGACGATCGCGTCTTCGCCCGCCTCGCCCGCCACCATAAGGCTGGCCGCGGTGAGGATGCCGGTGCGGTGCGCGATCTCCACTGCCTCGTTGACCGCGATCGAAGCCCCGAAATCGTCGGCCGTGACGATCAGCCTGCGCACGCCGCTCTCCGGTTTGTCAGGCCGCCTTCTTGCGGTTGTGCAGGAAGCTGAAGAACTCGACACCTTCGCGCAGGCGGCGTTTCATCATGTCCCAGTCGCGGATCATCTCGGCGAGGATCTCGCCCATCTTGCGCGGGCGGAAGTAGAAGCGCTTGTAGAACTCCTCCACCTTGTCGAAGATCACGCTGGCGTGGAGGTGCGGGTAGGACAGCTGCGCGATCTGGTTACCGTCCTCGGTCAGCAGGGCGTTGCTGTTGTCGAACCAGCCATTCTCGGTCGCCTGCTTGTAGAGGAAGGTGCCGGGATAGGGCGCCGCAAGGCTCACCTGGATGGTGTGCGGGTTGATCTCCTTGGCGTAGTTGATCGTCTCCTCGATC
>CAXTBZ010000132.1:0-5483 GCA_964242855.1 uncultured Sphingomonadaceae bacterium | reverse complement strand
TCACCCAGAAGCTCTTGCCCTTGACGCCGACGTCGAGCTGGAACTGGTGATCGCCGGCCGCCTCGCCCAAAAAGGCGATCTGCCGCTCGGATCGCGCTTCGAGGTTGCGCAGGAAGGGATTGCGCACCGCACTCGAGTAAAAGCCGGTCGGCGAAAAGCGGTGGAGCAGGATGTCGCCTTCGTCCAGCGTCATCAGCCGCTGCTTCCAGTCGCCCGGGATCGGGCTCTCCTGCGTCAACAAGGGCCGCGTGCCGAACTGGAAGGCGATCGCGCCGAGCTCCGGATTGTCGATCCAATTGTCCCATTCGCGCAGGAACCAGACATTGCCCGCCATCACGATCGGCGTGGAGTCCGGAATGCCGCCCTCGCGCATCGTATCGCGCAATGCCTTCACGCGCGGATAGGGATCCTCGGGCACCAGCGGGTCCTCGGCGTTGGAGAGGCCGTTGTGGCCGCCGGCCTTCCACGGATCCTCGTACACGACCGCCGAGAGCCAATCGGCTGCCTTGTGATAGGCCCGCTTCCACAATGCGCGGAACGCACGCGCCGAGCTGATGATCGGCAGATAGCTGACCTGGTGTTCGGCGGCGATCTCGGACAGCTTGTAGGGCATGCCCGCGCCGCACGTCACGCCCGAGACGAGACCCTTGGTCTTCTCCAGCACGCCTTCGAGCACGCGCTGGGCGCCGCCCATCTCCCACAACACGTTGATGTTGATCGCGCCCTTGCCCGACGCGAGATCATAGGCGCGCTTGACCTGCTCCACAGCGCCGTCGATCGCGAACTGGATCAGCTCCTCGTGCCGCTCGCGCCGGGTCAGCGCGCGGTAGATCTGGGGCACGATCTTGCCTTCGGGATCGTAGCTGTCGGCGTTCACCGCCGACACGGTGCCGATCCCGCCGGCCGCCGCCCAGGCGCCCGAACTCATGTGATTGGTCGCCGAGACACCCTTGCCGCCTTCGACAAGCGGCCATACCTCGCGGCCGCCGTAGAGGATCGGCTGCAAACCTTTGAACAACATTCTTCTCCGTTCCGGAGCCTGGACCGGGCAAGCTCTTAGCAGGAAGCTTCGGGCTCTGCTAACCCTCGCATCGCATCACGAGAATGCACCCGGCCGGCCGATCGCTTCGCCATACAGCGCGGCATAATCGGCGATCATCGCCCGCTCGCCATAGCGGGCCTCGGCCACCTTTCGGTTCGCGGCACCCAGGCGATGGCGCAGGTCGCGACTGGCGATCAGGCGGCCTAGCGCATCGGCCAGCGCTGCCTCGGCCGTAGCCGGGACGATGAAGCGGCGGTTCTCCGGCGCCACCATCGAGCAGACATCGCCCACGTCGGTAGAAACCACCGGCAGGCCCGCCGCCATAGCCTCGATCAGCGAGATCGGGAACTGCTCGCTGTCCGATGAGAGAGCAAAGATTTCGAAGTGGCCGACATAGCGGGCCGGATCCGCAATGAACCCAGGCAGAAGCAGCCGGTCGGCCACGCCTTCGGATTGCGCTGTCGCAAGGATCGCATCGCGCTCCGGGCCTTCGCCGACGATCACCAGCCTGCCACTGGCACCCGAGCGTGCAAAGGCGCGCACCAGGCGGGGCAAGTTCTTGACGGCACGCAGCCCCGCCATGGTGCCGACCACCACGTCGCCCGGCGCGCGCTGGAAGCCCGGGATCGCGACGGGTTCGGGAGCACCGAAGCGCTCGACGGGGATCCCGTTGGCGATGCGGCGGATGCGGCGCGGCCGCTGACGCCAGGTTTCGCGCGCGATTGCCTCCAGCCGCTCGGACGGCACGACCAGCTTATTGGCCGCGCCCAGCATCGCGCGCCGAAACAGCACGCGCGCGGGCTTCTGCTGGACAAGCTCATCGGCGTTGAAGCCATCCTCGTGATGGATCAGCGGCGGCAGGGTCATGGCGCCCGCATACAGCCGCCGCGCAGCGACGCCGTCCATCGCGCCCCAATTATAGCTCAGCACCAGATCGAAGCCGCTCATGTACTTCGCCATGCGCCAGTAGCGGCGCGGTCCGGGCCGGCCGATCAGCGACGGCGCCTCGTCGTGGCCTGGGAAGGTCACGGCGATCGCCGGATCGATCGCATCACGTGCGCCGAGCGCGCCTGGCACCGCGCTCAGCACGACATGCTCCGCACGATCGCCGAACGCGTTCATCAGCCGCACGGCACGCGCCTCCTTGCCGCCGAGCGAGAAGGTAGAATGAAGATGCAGGATGCGGACGGGCATGATGCCTCCCCCTACCATGCCAGGCGTGAACGGCCGGTGGATACGCTCAGCGTCCCTGCAGAACGCGGCCCAGCAAGCTATCGATCGCGGCGACGGACTCGAGCTCGTCGAGCGCGGGGGCATGGCCGACGTCGGGCACGGTGGTAAGCTCGATGCCGGCAAGCCGCTGCACCATTTCCTCGGCCACCTTCGCCGAAAGCAGATCGCTGCGCGCGCCGCGGAGCAGCGCCAGCGGGCGGCCGCGCAGGGCCGAGAAAGCCGGCCAGAGATCGGGCACGGGCGCATCCTCTGGCGCCATCCGGATCGGCTCGCCGATGCGCATGTCGTAATCGAACACGACGCGGCCGTTGGAGGTCAGCCGGCAGCGCCGCTTGGCAAGCGCCAGCCAATCCTCGAGCACATAGCGCGGGAAGACGTCGCGCTCGGTCTCCGCCAGCGCGCGGGCGGCGTGAAGCCAGGTCGGCCAGCTCGCACTCTTGCCGACATAGGAGCGGATGCGCGCCATGCCGCCGAGTTCGATCACCGGGCCGATGTCGTTGAGCAGCACGCCGGCCAGCCGCTCCGGCGTGACCAGCGCCGTCAGCATCGCGACCAGCCCGCCCAGCGACGTGCCGAGCACGACCGCCCGGCTGATCCCGAGCGCCACGTACAGCGCGCCGATATCGAGCACGTAGGTCGGCGGCGCATAGCTTGCAGCGTCGGGCGTTTGCGGACTTTCGCCCCGCCCGCGCAGATCGACGCAGATCACCCGCCAGTCCGGCGACAGCCGCTCGGCCACCGCCTCGAAGTCGCGCGCGTTGCGGGTTAGGCCCGGGATGCACAGGATCGGCGGCTGCCCGTCCGCACCACCCGGATAGTCGCGGTAATGCAGCCGGAGCCCGTCGGTCGACTGCCACCAGCCGTCCTGGTATCGCTGAGATGCGGCCATGCTTGTCTCCGGGGTAGGGCGCGCCCCATATCGGGGCATGGACTTCTCCCCGCAAGCGCGCATCCTGACCCTCGGCGACAGCTTCTACGATCGGGTGGCGCCCGCCGACTTTCCCGCCACCATCCTGCGCTTCCGCAATGATCGCGCCGCCGCTGAAGTCGGGCTCGACGGTTTGAGCGACGAGGCCTGGATCGAACACTTCGGCCGCTTCCGCCCCTTCGCCGGATCGCTCCCCGAGCCGCTCGCGCTGCGCTACCACGGCCATCAGTTTCGCCACTATAACCCCGACATCGGCGACGGCCGCGGCTTCACCTTCGCGCAGATGCGCGACGCGTCGGGGCGGCTGATGGACCTCGGCACCAAGGGATCGGGGCGGACGCCGTGGAGCCGGTCGGGCGACGGGCGCCTGACCCTGAAAGGTGGCGTGCGCGAGGTGCTTGCGACCGAGATGCTCGAAGCGCTCGGCGTCAACACCTCGCGCAGCTTTTCGCTGATCGAGACCGGCGAGGCACTCCATCGCGGCGACGAACCCTCGCCGACCCGATCGGCGGTGCTCGTCCGGCTCAGCCACGGACACATCCGCATCGGCAGCTTCCAGCGGCTCGCCACGCTGCAGGACGATGCCGGGCTCGAGACGCTGACCCGCTACGCCTTGAACGAGTTGTATGGTGAGGAACCGGCCGACGCCCCCGCGCTCCAACTCTACACTCACGTCGTCGAGCGCACCGCGAGGCTCGCGGCCTCGTACATGGCGGCGGGCTTCGTCCACGGCGTGCTCAACAGCGACAACATCAACGTGACGGGCGAGAGCTTCGACTATGGCCCTTGGCGCTGGACGCCGACCTGGGATCCGAACTTCACCGCCGCCTACTTCGATCATCAGGGCCTCTACGCCTTCGGGCGGCAGGCGCAGGCGATCCACTGGGATGTCGCCCAGCTCGCCATCGCGCTGTCTCGCATCGCGGATGTCGAAGCGCTAGCGCCGATCCTCGATCGTTTCCCGGCGCTGTACGAGGAGGCGCTGGTCGCCGCGCTGCTGAAGCGGCTTGGCGTCGTGCCCCGCGGCGATGCTGAGGACATCCCGCTGGCCGACGCGATGGTCACCGCGCTCCAGCAAGGCAGCGTCACCATCGATCGCTTCTTCTTCGATTGGCGCGGCGGCGCCCTGCGCAACGCCAACCCGGTCTATGACGACGCTGCCTTCCGGTCCTTTGTCGAAGCGGCCGCAGTCTACCGAAGCACCGTCAGCACCGATCATCCTTACTGGTCGGACACCGAGCCCTGCTCGATGCACATCGAGGAGGTCGAGGCGATCTGGGCACCGATCGCGGAACGCGACGACTGGTCGCTGTTCACCACGAAAGTCGACGCGATCAGGCGCATGGGAGACGCGCTGGCTTGACCAAGCGAGGCAAACCCTGTTCTTGACGCAGCCGAGAGGGCAAACGCGCGACATCATGCTGATTTCGACCGAGCCGGCCACCGGCGCCGTTATCTGGGAGGGCCCCGAAGGCGACGTCGGCGAGGAGGTGGCCGCCGCGCGCGCGGCATGGGCCGAATGGGCGTCGCGCCCGCTCACCGTCCGCATCGAGACGCTGCGTCGCGTCGTCAACACCGTGCGCGCACGGCAGGATGCCTTTGCCGATCTGATTGCGCGGGAAACCGGCAAGCCGCTGTGGGAGGCGCGCACCGAGGTCGAGGCGGTGATCGCCAAGGTCGATATTTCGGTGAACGGCTATTCGGAACGCACCGCATCGCGCAAACTTGACGGGCAGATGACCAACCGCACTGCGCTTCGCCACAAGCCGCATGGCGTGCTCGCGGTGCTCGGCCCCTACAACTTCCCGGCGCACCTGCCCAACGGCCACATCGTGCCCGCGCTGATCGCGGGTAATGCGGTGGTGTTCAAGCCGTCCGAGAAGACGCCCGCCACCGGCAAGTTCCTCGTCGAATGCTTCCACGGCGGCGGCGTGCCGACAGGCGTGCTCCGTCTGCTGAGCGGCGGCCCCGAGGTCGGCAAGGCGTTGTCTCGACATCCCGGCATCGACGGATTGCTGTTCACAGGCTCCGCCCGCGTCGGCCTCGCCCTCCACAAGCAATTTGCCGAGACGCCCAACAAGATCCTCGCGCTCGAGATGGGCGGCAACAACCCGCTGGTGGTTTGGGACACCCCCACCATCCACGCCGCGGCGATCATCGCAATCCAGTCCGCTTTCATGACTGCCGGCCAACGCTGCACGGCCGCGCGCCGCCTCATCGTTAAGGACGGCGCACACGAGCCGCTGCTCGAGGAAATCGCGAAGATCATCGGACGCCTCG
>CAXTBZ010000131.1:0-5625 GCA_964242855.1 uncultured Sphingomonadaceae bacterium | reverse complement strand
GTTCCGGCCCAGGCGGCTACGTCGCCGCGATCCGTGCGGCGCAGCTTGGACTGAAGACAGCCTGCGTGGAGAGCCGGGACACGCTGGGCGGCACCTGCCTCAACGTGGGCTGCATTCCGTCCAAGGCGTTGCTCCATGCGTCCGAGCTCTACAGCGAGGCGGCCAATGGCGGGCTGGCGAAGCTCGGCATCAAGGCGACGGTCGAGCTCGATCTGCCGACCATGCACGCACAACGCAAGGAAGCGGTGACCAGCCTCACCGGCGGCATCGCCTTCCTGTTCAAGAAGAACAAGGTCGAGTGGGTGAAGGGCCACGCCGCTTTCAGCTCGGCGGACACCGTACAGGTCGGCGATCGATCAATCCGCGCAAAGAACATCGTCATCGCGACCGGCTCGTCCGTCACGCCGTTGCCATGCGTCGAGATCGATCAAGAGATTGTGGTCGACAGCACTGGTGCGCTCGAATTGCCTAAGGTGCCGACCGACATGGTCGTGATCGGCGGCGGCGTAATCGGGCTCGAGCTCGGATCAGTATGGAAGCGCTTGGGCGCTAACGTGACGGTCGTCGAGTTCCTCGATCAGGTTCTGCCCGGCTTCGATGGCGACGTGCGGAAGGAAGCCAACAAGATCTTCAAGAAGCAGGGCATCGCGTTCAGGCTCTCGACCAAGGTGACCGGCGTGACCGTAGCAGGCGACAAGGCCACGCTGACGCTCGAACCCGCCGCTGGCGGCGCCGCTGAGACCCTCCAAGCGGACGCAGTGCTGGTTTCTATCGGGCGCCGCCCCAACACGGACGGGCTCGCGCTCGACAGGGCGGGGCTTACGGCCAACAAGCGTGGCCAGATCGAGATCGATCATGATTTCCGGACTTCGGTCTCGGGCATTTGGGCGATCGGCGATGTGGTTCCCGGCCCGATGCTCGCGCATAAGGCCGAGGACGAGGGTATCGCCGTCGCCGAGAACATCGCCGGGCAGACCGGTGTCGTGAACCACGATGTGATTCCAAGCGTGGTCTACACTATGCCCGAGATTGCGGGCGTCGGCCTTACCGAGGAAGCAGCGAGGGAACGCGGCGAGATCAAGGTCGGCAAGTTCCCGATGCTCGCCAATTCGCGTGCCAAAACCAACCACGAGCCGGATGGCTTCGTGAAGGTGATCGCGGACGCCAAGACCGATCGCGTGCTCGGCGTGTGGGCGATCGCGTCGGTCGCCGGAACGATGATCGCCGAAGCAGCGCTGGGCATGGAGTTCGGCGCGACGTCGGAGGATATCGCCTACACCTGCCACGCGCATCCGACCCACAGTGAGGCGCTGAAGGAAGCGGCGATGGGCGTGACCGGGAAGCCGATCCATATCTGACGCCACTGCCTTCGATCGATCGAGGCCGCCGAGCTTCGCGCAATGGGCAGCCGAGGTGCCTCGTGCCGCGATGGTGGTGGCTTCGTTGCTGTCTGCGCGGGCGATGCTTGCAGCGGCGCCGCGCGGAGACGGTCGGCCGGTGATATTGTTGCTCGGGTTGATCAATTCGGATCGCTCGATGGCGCCTATGCGGCGCTTCCTCGAGCGGTTGGGCTATCGGGCGACCGGATGGGGGCTCGGCCGCAACCTAGGCGCGAAGGCGATCGGCGCAGACGGGGAAAAGCTGCTCGATCAGGTCTCGAGGGTGCATCGTCAAACCGGTGAGAAGGTCACGCTGGTCGGCGTCAGCCTCGGTGGGATCATGGCACGCTTCGTCGCCCACCGCATGCCGGAGATGGTGCGCGAGGTGATCACGATCTCGTCACCTTATGCGGGTGATCCGCGAGCGACGCGGGTCTGGCGCCAGTTCCAGTGGCTGACCGGCGAAAGCCTCGACAACTTGGACGTGATCGCTCGGCGCGAAGAATGTGCACGGCCGCTGCCGGTGCCCGCCACTGCAATCTGGAGCCGCAGCGACGGGCTGGTGAACGGCCTGATCTGCCATGATCCTGCCGACGCCAGTTGCCGGGCGATCGAGATCAGCAGCAGCCATCTCGGCGTACAGATCCGCCCTGATGTTCTGCGCATCGTCGCAGACGTTCTGGCAGCGTCCGGCTGAACGATGGCGCCCGGAACGATCTAAGCGTTGGCTGCGTTCAACCTCGCATTCCGGACTCATGACGGAAACAGGGGAGTTTTGACCATGCTGTTCACGATCGCTGCCATCCTCGTCGTCCTCTGGCTGCTGGGCTTCGGCTTCCACATCGCGGGCGGATTGATCCACATCCTGCTGGTGATCGCAGTGATCGTCGTGATCGTGCAGCTGGTGACCGGCCGCCGCGGGGTCTAGCTCCTTTAGATGCTCCCGCCGGCCGCATCGGCCAGACGCTCCACCGTCAGTTTGCTTCGTGGCGGATTGCCACTGGGGTAAGAGCGGGTGACCGAACCGTCGTAACGGCCTTGATTGGCATGCCTGCTCGAAAAGCAAAGTTACTGTTTGTAGGGTCGACCGTAACGGTGGTCCGCGCCCTCGCTCGCGATGATCGTGGCACTTGCCGCTTCGGGAGCGGCGGCGATCGCGCGGGGCATCGGGGCTGAATTATGGGATCAGCGGAGCGGCTCACCTGGCTTGCTCACCCGCCGCGCCAGATCGATCTGCCAGAACACCACATCGTGCCATGCACCGTGCTTGAAGCCGATGCCAGTCTGGGTACCGGTCACGACGAACCCTAGGCGCTCGTGCAGCCGCGTGCTTGCCGGGTTGCCCGCCGTCATCGCACCAATCGCCGACACGAAGCCGCGCCGCGTAAGTTCGTCGAGCAACGCGCGATAGAGCGGCGTGCCGATTCCGCCGCCGCGCGCCTCCATGTCGATGTAGATGCCGATCTCGGTGACCCAGCGATAGGCTGCCCTTGCGCGGTATGGTGATGCATAGCTGTAGCCTACGGCCTTACCGTCGCGCTCGGCCACCAGCCAGGGATGGGTGAGGGTGATCCGCTCGATGCGCGCGCGCATCTCGGCAGCATCGGGCGGATCGATCTCGAAGGTAATCGCCGTGTCGCGCACATAGGGCGCGTAAATTACCGCAAGCGCTTCCGCGTCCTCGATCCGGACAGGCCGGACCGAGGATGTCACAGCGCGGCTTTCGCCATCAGTCCACGCGCCGCTCGGATATCGGCGGGCGAGGGTGGCTCGTCGCCGCAAGCGAGGCAGCGCGCCTGGATCGCCGGACCTGACATGATCCGTCGCGCATCTCCCAGCGCCTTGGCGAGGATCATGTCCGGTTTCTGCGAGAGCGCGCTAAACGGATCGACCGGGACGGCGGCGTCGCTGCTGCCCGCGTTGCCGGTGAACATTCGCAGCAGCTTGACCAGCGCGGAAGGTTCACCCTCGATGTAGGAGGGGTGGACCTTGGCCGGATCGAGGTGAGCCCGCCGCGCGGCCTCCGCCACGGCATCGTCGAGCGTGCCGAAGCGATCGACCAGTCCGATCTTCTGCGCCGTCACTCCGTCCCACACGCGGCCTTGCGCGATCTCCTGCACGCGTGCGATTGGCAGATGTCGGGCCTGCGCCACGAGCGCGGTGAAGCGCGCATAGGTCTGGTCTATCCCGGCCTGTAGCAAGGCGTCGACCTGCGGTGTCGTCCCGCGCAGAACGTCCGGTTGGCCTGACAGCGGAGTGGTGCCTACGCCGTCCGAAGAAAGCCCGATCTTGCCGAGCGCGCCTTCGAAGGTCGGTATCACCGCGAACACCCCGATCGATCCGGTGATGGTGTCCGGATCGGCAAAGATCGTGTCGCCAGCGGTCGAAACCCAATAGCCGCCGGATGCCGCCACCGTGCCCATCGAGACCACCACCGGCAGTCCCTTGGCTTTCGCCGCGAGGATGGCGGAGCGGATGCGATCCGATCCGGTGACCGAACCGCCCGGGGAGTCGACCCGGATGACGAGCGCCTTCAGGTCACCCTTGGCGATCGCCTTGCCGAGCGCGTCGGCAATGCTGGTACCGCCCGCCGTGCCCGCAGGTGCCTTGCCGTCGACGATGTCGCCCGCGACGGTCAGCACGCCGATGGCGTCGCCTCCGGTCGGTACTGGGTTGGCTGAGATCCAGTCGTCGAGCGCGATCTGCTTGTAGGCGCCGGGTGCCGCCTTGTCGGGCGTGCCAGCGAGCTGAGCCACGCGCTGACCGAAGGCAATGCGATCGCCGAGATGATCGACCAGCCCCATCGCCTGTGCGTTCTGCGCCAGCGTGCTGTTGGGCAGGTGGCCCGACGTCAGTTGCGCGAGATAGTCGGCGAAGCGCGCCTTCGGCCGGGCATGCGCCACCTCCGCCTGCCAGCGGCCCCACAGCGCATCGATCAGCGCTTGGTCCTCTTCCTTCGCCTCGGGCGAGGCGCTGGTACGGGTATAGGGCTCGACATAGCTCTTGTACTTGCCGACGCGGTAGATGTGCGCGTCGACGCCGAGCTTCTCGAGCAGGCCCTTGTAGTAGAGCTGCGATCCGCCCGGCCCGGACGTCAGCACCGATCCAAGCGGGTCCATCCACACTTCGCTCGCATGCGCGGCGAGGAGGTAGCTCGCATCGGTGTACGCGATGCCGAACGCCAGCACCGGCTTGCCTGCCGCGCGTACCTTGTCGAGGGCCGCGCCGACCTGGCTGATCGCCGCCTGGCCGCCGCCGGTGAAGCCGTCGAGATCAAGCACCACTGTCTTGACCCGCGGGTCCGTCGCCGCGGCGTTGACTGCGCGGACCACGTCGCGAAGGCGGAACTGCGCAATGTCCGGGCCAGCGGTACCGGAGACGAGATCGAGCGGCTGCGCGTCGGACGGTTGCTCGGCCAGGCTGCCGTGGAGGTCGAGCACCAATGCTCCGCCGCCTGCCGGGATGCTGGTCTTCCCACTACTCGACAGCGCTGCGAAAATGATGCCGAAGAACAGCAGCAGCGCGATCAGCGCGAGTGCGTCCTTCACCCCCACCAGGAATTTCCACAAACCCTTTAGGAAGCGCATCACTCTGTCACCTTACCGTCTTGCGACCGAGCTAGAGGATGGCTGTGGCAGGTGCAATCGGCCCGCCTGATACAAGGCCCAACCGGCGCAGATAAAGTTGCAGGTTGGTCGGGAAGCGCCTTGACGAAGGCTCGACAAGCGCCATATCAAGGGCGCTGGCACTCTCCTGGTGAGAGTGCTAACATCACATTCGACGCCGGTCCCGAGTCTTTCCCGTTCGGGTAGGCAGCGGGCCGGTAGCACAATGAGGAAAGGGTAGCCTCACATGAATTTTCGTCCCCTGCACGATCGCGTGCTCGTGAAGCGCGTCGAGCCCGAGGAGAAGACCTCCGGCGGCATCATCATCCCCGACACCGCCAAGGAAAAGCCCCAGGAGGGCGAGGTTGTCGCCGCCGGCACTGGCGCGCGCAATGAGCAGGGTGAAATCCACCCGCTCGAGGTGAAGGCCGGCGATCGCATCCTGTTCGGCAAGTGGTCCGGCACCGAGGTCAAGGTCGATGGCCAGGATCTGCTGATCATGAAGGAGTCGGACATCCTGGGCATTCTCGCCTGATCCGATCCACCAAGATCGTCTCTCAAGATATTCTAACCTAAGGAATTATACATGGCTGCGAAAGACGTTAAGTTTTCGCGCGACGCCCGTGAGCGCATTCTGCGCG
>CAXTBZ010000130.1:0-5662 GCA_964242855.1 uncultured Sphingomonadaceae bacterium | reverse complement strand
GACTTAAAATCGCCTTCCCATGGAGTGCGGGTTCGAGTCCCGCCGCCCGCACCAGATACAATCAAACTTGAGCACGTCAGGCGACGGATGTTGTCTGCGCATCAGTCTAATGTTCTCTTTCGGCGCGATGTCCGTAGAGCATGGGATGAAGACTACAGGTCCCGGAGATTTGCCAAGCCATGCCCATGATCAATCGTGTTGCCCGCGCCATCCACACCGTGCTGCCTCCTGCTGCGATCAGCGGCGCGCCGATCGCGTGGGACGACATGAGCGACGAGGCACGCGCGGACTATGCCGTGGCGGCACGCCGGGCGATTGCCGCCATGCGCTTCGCCACCGATGCGATGATCAACCAAGGCGATCGCCGCGATCTCGCGCGCGATGCCGCCAACATCTGGGAGCGGATGGTGTACACGGCGATGGGCCCGGAAGACGGCGCTTAGGGCAATTGTAGCGCTCAGCCCTGGAGCAGGTGGCCGACGACATGGGGGTGGAGCTTGCCCGAGAACTCACAGCCCGCCGCCGTGCCGTCATACCAGACGACGCGCGCCATGAATGGGCCGTGCTGGCCGACCTTCAGCCACACGACGCTCTCGGGCGTCAGCGGCTCGTCGACAACAATGCGGAAGCCGGAACGCGAAAGATCGGTCACCACCCCGGGCACGCTATCCGAACCGATCGGCTCGATCTCGCCATCGCGATGCGCGAAATGACGCGACTCGCGGCGATCTTCCCTGCGCACCTGAATGACGGCCTGCATCGCGAACACCTTTCCCCCGCAACGACGGACCGTGATACGGCGCGGGCGTAAAGCATTGGTGAACGCGAAGTTGAGGCTGACGGTGCGCGCCCTTCGGGCCTAGGGTGCGAGTGGCCATGCGAAAGACCCTGCTTTATCCCCTGCTTTGCATTGTCCTGCTCGGCGGCTGCCGGCGGCACGAGGATGCGGGGCCGATCGAGGTGAGCGTAATCGGTCCTTCATTTGGGCCTGCCGCGCCTGCGCCCGATCGAGGGCCGCTTGATGCCCCGGCAGAGGTGCTGCTCGGCGCGACCGGGCAAGGCTTGCTCAGGTTCGACGCGAGCGGCCAGGTGGTGCCTGGCGCCGCTGCACGCTGGATCGTCACCGATGCCGGCCGCAGCCTGATCTTCCGCCTTCCCGATCTGCCCGCGCCCGGCACTGCGCCGATCGATGCCGATCGCGTCGCCAGGCGCATCCGCCAGGCGATCGCCTCGAACAGCGCGAACCCGTTGAAGCCGCTGCTCGGCGCGATCGACGAGGTCGATGCAGTGACGCCGCAGGTGCTCGACATCGAGCTTAAAGCGCCGCGTCCGAACCTGCTGCAGCTCTTCGCTCAGCCGGCGCTCGCGCTCGGCGGAAGCCGCCGCGGACCGTTCGCGATCGCTCAGGCGTCGGGCGGCACGCTGCTGCTCCGCCCGCTGCCCGACCCACAGGCCGACCCCGACAATCTACAGGCGCCGCCGCCGTCTGTGCGCTTGCGCGGCGAACCCGCCGGGCGCGCCATTGCGCGCTTCATCGCAGGTCGCTCAAATCTTCTGCTCGGCGGCCGCTTCAGTGACCTGCCGATTGCCCGCGCCGCCGATGTACCATCGGGCACGCTGCGCTTCGATCCCGCCAAAGGCTTGTTCGGGCTCGCTTTTGTGGCGAATGACAATAGCTTCATCGCCAATGCAGACAACCGCCGTGCGCTGGCGATGGCGGTCGATCGCGATCGCCTAGGTGCTTTGCTCGGCGTGGCGGGTTGGGCGCCCACAGCAGCGATCGTCGCGCCGCCGACACCGGAAATTCAGCAACTGGCAAGCCCGGCGTGGGCCGGCAGCACGCTCGCCGACCGGCAGGCGCAGGCACGCAGCATCGTCTCGCGGTGGCAGGCGGCAAACGGCCCGACGCCGACGCTGCGCGTCGCCATGCCGTCCGGCCCGGGCGCACGGCTGTTGTTCGCAGCGGTGGCCAGCGACTGGCGCATGATCGGAGTGCAGGCCGTGCAGGTCGGGCCAGGTCAGCCTGCCGATCTCAGGCTGATCGACGAGGTCGCTCCGGCCGACATCGCCAGCTTCTATCTGCGTGCCTTTGCCTGCGAGCGGCAGGTCGTGTGCAGCGACGTCACCGATCGGCTGCTGATCGAGGCGCGCAACGCCGACACGCTCGATGAACGTGCGGTGCTCCTCGCGCAGGTCGACGCGCTGATGGCTGACGACACGCCATTCATTGCGCTTGGAAACCCGATCCGCTGGTCGCTGGTGTCGCCCACGCTCGATCTCTATCGCGACTCGCCGCGTGTCATCCATCCACTGAATGAACTGAGGTCGCCTCTCAAGCGCTGAGCGACCTGAAGGAGCCACGACCATGCCGATGACCGACCATCTCGATCGCCTCGCCGATCATGCCAAGCTCGGGCGCGATCCTGCATCGGTGCGCCGCCGGCTCGAACATGCCGAACGCCTGCTCGAACATCTCTTCGTCATACCCGGCATCAATCGTCCCATCGGGCTCGACGTGATCCTCGACATCGTGCCGGGTATCGGCGACGTGACCGCGGCCGTGCTCGGCGGCTGGATCGTGTGGGAAGCGCGCAATCTCGGCATGTCCAAATGGCAGATGTCACGCATGGCGGGCAATGTCGGCTTCGACTTCGTTCTCGGGCTTATCCCGTGGATCGGCGCCATCCCGGACTTCTTCTTCCGGTCCAACACCATGAACCTGAAGATGATCAAGCGTCACCTCGATAAGCATTATCCTGAGACCGCGCTCATCGAAGGGGAGGCGCTCCGGCGGTAGATCGGAACA
The DNA here is from genome assembly GCA_964242855.1 of uncultured Sphingomonadaceae bacterium. GTDB lineage: Bacteria > Pseudomonadota > Alphaproteobacteria > Sphingomonadales > Sphingomonadaceae > Solisphingomonas. Next base: position 2,856 of record CAXTBZ010000130.1, on the reverse strand, counting down.
GGCGCCGCAAGCCGATCGACTAAGGCGCCGCGATCTTTACTCGATCACTCAGCTGAGCCCCGCTTTGCCCGGCCGGGCATGTGTGCGGGCGTTTGTCGAGGCCAAGGCAGAGCCACACCTCCTCCAGCCAGCCATTCTTGTTGACGTCGAGCCGTATCATGTCGGCCCGCATACCGGGATTGGCCGCCGCGAAGACCGACTGAAACTGCCCGACGGTCAATCCACGAGTGTGCGACAGGTTCGCCATGTCGGGCGCGTGGATCCCCGCGAAGAGACGATCCTCAAGCGCAAAATACTGCGCGGGATCGTTGGTCATGCAACTGCCGTGCTTAGCCCATTCGTGCTGCAGCAACTGCGCCGACGGGGTAGCGGCACGGCCGGCAGCAACCTGCTCGTCGTTCAGGATAGCCACCGGGTGGCAATATTGCGGCCAGCGATTGGGCCCCTCCCCGTCCGGCCAAAGCCCGTGCAGAATGAACCCGGTCCGCGAAGCGCCGGTGCACTCGCCATCGTCGCTTCTCGCAGTACCGCCGCCATTGCCATCACCGCTCCGCTTCGATTGCACGAAGCAATGCTCGGGCGTCCAGATCATCGACAGCGTGTACCCGGTGGTCGGAACACGCCGCGCCGGCTGATCGGCACTGGCCACTTCGGCATGAGGCACCGCTGCGGCCATCGCGCTCGGCACCAACAAAGCGAGGATGATCAGAAGCAGTCGTGTCATGTGCCACTCCACCGGAACATTACAGGAACGATGCCACAGCAAGTCCTACCGGGCAAGCCCTTCGTCATACAAAGGTTTCCGAAAGGTCGTCCGGGAAATGCTCGCCACGGAACCAACTACTTGCATCTCGTCGGAACAACAGCCACACGCAGCAGGCGACAAGGATGGTGCTGAAAAGCGAGAGGCCGATCGTTCATGGACGCGTAATCAGCGTTGGAAAAGCCGCAACCCAGATCAAGCTCGATAAGCCTAGCAGAAACAGGATGACGAATATCCATCGAGCGACGTTAGACGCGCGCCGGGCGATGAAAAAGAGCAAGAGCAATTTGACGACGGCACCAATGCTCGCAATGGCTGGTCTAAGCCGTAGCAAATTACCGGTCATGTTCGACGGCCGAATTGGGATCGACCGTGAAAGGTCGAAATAAGACCAGATCGTCACGGTCAAAGAGATGATAATGACCAAAGCGTATGTGCGTTCAAAAAACACGATCGATCTTGGACGCATAAGCCCCTCCCTGCTGCCCGGAAGGCTAGCAGGCCGTTGTGGCCGCGCAACCATCAAGCCAGCGCGAAGTCTAGCCCGATGTCGGCCGCCGGTGCCGATTGGGTGAGCCGGCCCACCGAGACGTAGGTCACGCCGGTTTCGGCGATCGCGCGGATCGTCTCCAGCGTCACCCCGCCGGATGCTTCCGTCGGTACGCGGCCACCGACCAGCGTCACCGCACCGCGCAATGTCGAGGGCGCCATGTTGTCGAGGAGCAGGTGGGTGGCGCCGGCGGCCAGCGCCTCCTCGATCTGATCGATACGGTCGACCTCGACGATGATGCTGGCGATCCCCGCTGCCTTCGCGCGCCGCACCGCCTCGCCAACGGTACCGGCAACGGCGACATGATTGTCCTTGATCATCGCGGCATCCCACAGCCCCATGCGATGGTTGGTCGCGCCGCCCATCCGGGTCGCATACTTCTCGAGGAGGCGCAGGCCGGGGATGGTCTTGCGCGTATCCAGCAAGGTCGCGCCGGTGCCCTTGATCGCGTCGGCGTAGCGCGCCGCCATGGTTGCGACGCCCGATAGATGCTGGAGCGTGTTGAGCGCCGACCGCTCGCCGGTCAGGAGCGCGCGCGCCTTGCCGGTTATGCGCATCAGCGTTGCGCCGCGATTGACGCGATCGCCGTCCTGCGCGTGAAGCTCGACCTCGACATCGGCATCAAGGTGGCGGAAGAACGCCTCGGCAATCGGCAGACCGGCCACGGTGATCGCGTCACGGCTTACTACGGCCCCGATGAAGCGCGCACTGTCCGGTATGACCGCCGCCGACGTGATATCACCGCCGGTGCCGAGATCCTCGGTAAGGGTCGACCGGACGAAACTATCGAGAGCGAAACCGGGAAGATCGAAGGCCAAGCGACAACTCCGTTGATCCCAAACCGTTAAGCGCGCTCCTAGTCGGGCCGCCCGCGGCGATCAACTGCCACCTTCGGCCCGCGTCGCGGGGGCACCCTCGCCGGTCACCGCCTCGAACGCGCGGCGCGCGAAATACTGCACGCCCCAGCCGATCGCGAAGGTCACCGCAAGCGGGGCCACGATCTTGATCGCACCCTCGGCGAGATATCCCGTGATCGCGCCCTCGAAGCCGCTGTCACCGTCCTCGCGGTTGATCGCCGCGCCGATCAGCATTCCGAGCATGTTGTTCATCGAAGTCGCCTTGCTGCTGTGTGAGCGCGGTCAGCGTTTCGGCGGCGAAACCGTTCCACCGAGATCGCCCTTCCCCACCGTCCTGCCCGCCATCTCGAGCATCCGATCGAGCGGTCTCTTGGCAGCGAGCCGCGTCGCCTCGTCGAGCTCGATCCGCGGCTCCAGGTCTCGCAGTGCCACGTAGAGCTTCTCCATAGTGTTCATCGCCATGTACGGACACATGTTGCAGTTGCAGTTGCCGTCGGCGCCGGGCGCGCCGATGAAATGCTTGTGCGGGGCCGCCTTTTCCATCTGGTGGATGATGTGCGGCTCGGTCGCGACGATGATCGTTGTCGCGGGCGAGGACAGCGCGAAATCCAGGATTGCACGCGTCGATCCCACCTCGTCGGCATGATCGAGGATGAACGCCGGGCATTCGGGGTGCGCCGCCACCG
>CAXTBZ010000129.1:0-5691 GCA_964242855.1 uncultured Sphingomonadaceae bacterium | reverse complement strand
CGAACGACTATCTCGCGATGGGCCAGCATCCCAAGGTGATCGCGGCGATGGAGGAAGCGCTTCACGATGTCGGCGCCGGATCGGGCGGTACCCGCAACATCGGCGGCAACACGCACTACCATGTCGATCTCGAAGCAGAGCTTGCCGATCTGCATGGCAAGGACGGCGCGCTGCTGTTCACGTCAGGCTATGTTTCGAACGAGGCGACGCTGGCGACCCTCGCGAAGGTCCTGCCCGGCTGCGTGATCTTCTCCGACGAACTAAACCACGCTTCGATGATCGCGGGCATCCGCAATTCGGGCTGCGAGAAGCGGGTGTTCCGCCACAACGACCTGATCCATCTCGAGGAATTGCTGGCTGCCGAGGACCCGGAAACGCCCAAGCTGATCGCGTTCGAGAGCGTCTATTCGATGGATGGCGACGTCGCTCCGATCGCCGCGATCTGCGACCTTGCTGATCGCTACAACGCGCTGACCTATTGCGACGAGGTCCACGCGGTCGGCATGTACGGCGCGCGCGGCGGCGGCATCACCGAGCGTGACGGTGTGGCGGACCGCGTCACCATCATCGAAGGAACTCTCGGCAAGGCGTTCGGCGTGATGGGCGGCTACATCGCGGCCGATCAGCAGATCATCGACGTGATCCGCAGCTACGCGCCGGGCTTCATCTTCACTACCTCGCTGGCGCCGGTGCTGGTTGCGGGCGTGCTGGCGAGCGTGCGGCACTTGAAGGCAAGCTCTGTCGAGCGCGAGGCGCAGCAGGCCGCGGCGGCAAAGCTGAAGGGCCTGATGGCGGATGCGCACCTGCCTGTGATGCCGTCCACCACGCACATCGTCCCGCTGCTTGTCGGCGATCCGGTGCGCGCCAAGAAGATCAGCGACATTCTCCTCGCCGAATATGGCGTTTACGTCCAGCCGATCAACTACCCGACCGTGCCGCGCGGTACCGAGCGCCTGCGCTTCACACCGGGACCTGCGCATGACGAGGCGATGATGCGCGAGCTTGTCGGTGCGCTCGTCGAGATCTGGGATCGGCTGGTGCTGCGCCAGGCGGCGTAGACCGGCTGAACATCGACTGCACGACGTGTTCGCCACGCGTTCAGTCTCAAGTCTCCAGAAGGTGCGTAGCGAACAACTCGCACGAGGAGACATGCCATGAAGATCACCCACCGCATCATTGCTGCCCTGATCGGCGCCGGCCTCGCCGCTGGCGCGGCGCAGGCGCAGAACGTCGATCAGCGCCACTACAATCAGCAGACGCGCATCGATCAGGGCTTGCGCAATGGCAGCATGACGCCGCGCGAGGCGCGCCGCGTCGAGTTCCAGCAGCACTCGATCGATCGCCAGGAAGCGCGCATGCGCTATCGCGATGGCGGCCGCCTGAACGGCTATGATCGCGCCGTGCTCCAGCATCGCGAGGATCGCGCCAGCCGCCACATCTACCGCGCCAAGCACAACGGCCGCCGCTGGTAGTTCCATTCTGAGCTGACGAAGGACGGCCGCGCTGCGATGGTAGCGCGGCCGTTCTGTCGTTCGCTGCTAGGCAATCATGCCTTCAGCACATCCTTGCAACCGCCGCTTGCGCATGCCGCACTCATCTTACCGTCGAGCCGCGTCAGCACCTCACCGCCGTCGTGTTTGTCACTCCACGCTCGCAAGGTCCTGGCCCAATCGGTCGCCTTCTTGCTCGTGCGTTCCGCATAGCCACTAGCATTGGCGCCGAGCGCGTCGACGACCATGCCGGCGGACTGTTCAACCGCCGCCTTGTCGTCCGGCGTCATTCGCATCACGCCCTGCGAGTAGAAGATCGCCCATTGGATGCGGGTGGCGGGACCCTGTGCGGTTTCGGCCGCCTGCTTCAACCAGCCGATCGCGGCCGGGTAGTCCTTCGCCTCCTCCTTCAGGTTGGCGAGATCGACCATGAAATAATAGGGTGCAACGGCGTGCGGCAGCTCGGCTTTCCAGAGCCTTTCCGCACCCGCCTTGTCGCCCGCATCGGCGAGCGCATCGCCGGCGTCGGGCATCACTGCCTGGCGCATCTGAGGATCGGTCGCCGCCTTGTCCACCGAAGCCACGCGCGCGCGGACCTTCGCCAGCACGTCGGGCGAGACCTTGCCGCCATTCGCCGCCTTGGACAGCGACACCGCCGGGTTCATCGCGGACAGCCTGTCGCCAAGCGGCACGCTTGGATCGTCCGCCACCTTGTCCATCGCCGCGATCAGCTGATCGGATAGCGCCTTCTTCTCCGCAGGGTCGGGCAGCGCCAGGATCAGGGGCGTGGTGCCGTAGCTCAGCTCCTGCCGGTTCGCCTTCACCTCGGCATCGTCGGCGAGGATCACCGGCAGGATGGTACGGACCTGCGCCTGCTGGTCCGGGGTGAGCTTGGCGACATCCTTGCCGCCGCCGGCCATGAACAGACTGGTCAGCGCAAAATGGCGCTTCAACGTAGGATCGGGCGCGGCAGCGGCGAGTTTCGCCAGAAAAGCCGTCTCCTTCTTGCTGTCGCCAAAATGCTTGGGATCGTCGAACCAGTCGAAGCTTGCGAGCAACTGCCAATCGTCGTGGGAGAGCGTGGCGGGATCGTCGGCGCGCTTGAGCAAATCCTCGGTAGTGCCGGTCCGGCTCGCCGCGAGCTTCAGGATGTCGGCAAGCTGTGATGCGGTCGATCCGCCGGAAAGCCGCGTCACCTCGCTGTGATCGGGGCGCAGGATGATGACGGTGGGGTAGCCAGCGATGCCGAACTTCTCGCCCCAGAGCTGGGCGTCCTTGGCGTCGCCGTCGAGGTGGACCGGGATGAAGTTCGCGGTTTCGGCGATAAATGCCGGGTCCTTGAACAGGGTCTGCTTCATCAGGTTGCACGGCGGGCACCACTTGGCGCCCCAGTAGAGCAGCACCGGCTTCTTAGCCTCCTTCGCCTCGGCAAAGGCGTCGTCCACGTCACCTTCGCGCCAGGCGATCTGCTGCGTCGAAGCCTGCGACGCGGCAGGCGCGGCCTGCTCCGCCTGTTTGTGGCACCCTGCCGTCACCAGCACCGCGCCAACCATCACCAGGCCTATCGAAGTGCGCATCACCATCTCCCCGCTCGTCTGCCCTTGTTTAGGCGGCCGCGGGGAAAGAGGAAGCCCTCACCCGAGCGCGAGGCCCAGCCCGATCGTCAGAGCACCGAGCGCCAGCGATAGCGGCAGCCGCAGGTTCATCCACCATGCCGGCACCAGCCGTCTACGGTCGAGCACACGATCGACCAGCGGTGTCGCGGCGATGACGAGGCCAAGCAGAGTCGAGCAGATCACCGGCGCATCGGCGGAGAGGCCGAACAGCAGCAAGGCGAGGATCGAGGGGAGCACCGCGATCACCAGCAGCCGCGGCTGGTCCTCGGCCGACGCGCGCGCCGAGGCGACGCCCCACCAGGCGCCGCCGAGGAAGCTCAGGATCATCGCCGAATAGGCAAGCGCCAGTCCGCCGATCATGCCGGGCAGCGGCGTGTCCGGATCAGCCCCGGCGGCGAGGCGCACGAACAGAGCGAGCAGCAACGGCAACAACCCCGCCGCGCCGAGGATGATCGCCGGCATCGGCGGCCGCCGGCCCTCGTGCACCACCAGCGAGCGCCCGTTCATCGCACGATACCGATGCCGACCCTGAGGCGCGTCTGCTTGCGGTCATAATCCAGCAGGTCCTCGCCGTAACCGGTGAAGCCCTGCACCACGACGTAGACAGGCAGATCGCGCCAGAAACGGGTCAGTGGGTAGCTCAGATCGGCGTCGACCGAACCCTTGCCGGTGCCGAAGTTCAGCCGGCTGAAGGTGGAGAGCTTCAGCCCGTCATCCTGCCCGATCGAGAAGGCGAGCGCCTGGTGTCCGCGATAGCGCGCGATGTCCGGATTGTTGTCCCGACCGATCACATATTTGAACACGCGCGGACCGACCGACGCGGTGAACGAGCCGATCGGGAAGTCGAGCTGAGGCTGAACGTAGACGATGTTGTAGCCGCGTGAGTCGTCGCCGTCGCGGCCGTTCGATTCGTGCAGGAACCCGCCGCGCACGCTCAGCTGGTCACCGGCCTCGTTCTTTGGCAGCGCATAAAAGTAGAGGAACTCGGGCTGGTAGTTGACGTCACGGAACGGCGCCGAGCTCGCCGCGGTGTCCCAGAACATCCGCTGCGTGTAGGCGAAGTGAAAGCCCGAATACCATTTGCCGTCGCCGGGGGTGCCAAGCAGCTGGTATTTGAAGCTGAGCTCCAGCTTGGCGTTGGTGTCCGTGCCGCGCCCGATCACGCCATAGATCGGATTGTAGGTCGAGAGATTGCCGAGCAACGGGTTGTTGGGTCGCGGGGGCGGCGGCGTCGCCCCGAGCGCTTCGGACGGCGCGGCGATCAGAGTCGCGAGCGAGGGGGCCGAAGGGGGTGCCGAGGCTAGCTGCGTTCGGTCCGCCGTCGAAGCTTCGGCGAAGCGGAAGCCGCCGCCAGCGCCCTCCGCGCCATAAAAGGAGAGTGCCAGTTCGCCGGATGTGTCGGCCGGCACCTCAAAGGTGTACCGAAGCCGCGCGAAGCCGCCTGGCGTAACCTCGGACCGTCCACCAGATATCAGTCGGAGCGTCACCGGTAAGTGACCGACCGAGGCGGACAGCGTTGCCGGCGCCCGATCTGTCGTTGAGCCGCTGTTGGTGAAGACAAGCGTCACTTCGGCCTGCCCGCCTGAGCCGGCCTTAACCGCAGCGATGCTCGGCGGGTCGAGGGCGAGCGCCGGCGACGCCAGAGCAGCCGCCAGCATCGGAAAAGCCCAAATCCTCATACGCAACATCCCCGCTTCTGCGACATCAATCGCGGCAATAGCCTTCTGTGGGCTTAACCGTCAGACAATCCTTCTTGGTCGCCAGATATTTGAGGCCGGTGGCCATGCCATCAGTCGCACGCAGCACCTGATCGCCATCGGGGCGGGTGAATTGGATCGTGTCGCCGACCGCATGACCCGCAAAGACGCCCTTTGCGTCGAGCGTGTACTGATCAGTGAGCGTATAGGAACCCTCGCCCTTCTTCGCGTCCTTGGCGATGACGAGGTTCAAGCCTTCGACGCCTCGCCAGCGGCCCACCCACTTGTCCGTCGGCGTGCCGGGCTCGACAAGCTTGCCAAGCCGATCGTTGAGGCGGCCGATCCGCGACTGATCGGTCGCCGACGCATTGTCGACCCGGCCGGACGCGCTGTTGCCCCACGCGTCGCCGCGATCCGCGATGTTGTCGGCGCGATTGCCGAGATCGTGTGCCGTTGCAGCCGCGCTGTTGCCGATATCCGAAGCCGAGCTGTGGCAGCCCGCTATCAGCGCCAGGGCGCCAAGCACCATCATCGTCTTCGCCATGTCGCGCTTCCTTCCCAAACCCTAGCCTTGCTGGGCCGACATCCCTAGAGAGGCGCCCTACCCGACTCGACGGAGCCACCATGGCCCAGCGCATCGCCATCGCTTCCGACCACGCCGCCTTCGCCATGAAAGCCGAGCTAGCCGAATGGTTGCGCGGAGAGGGATATGCAGTGCTCGATCTGGGACCGCCGAGCGACATGCGTGTCGACTATCCCGATTTTGGCTACAAGCTCGCCGAGGCGGTGGCAGATGGCGCGGCAGAGCGCGGAATCGCGCTGTGCGGATCGGGCATCGGCATCTCGATCGCGGTCAACCGCCACCCCGCGCTTCGCTGCGCACTTGTC
>CAXTBZ010000128.1:0-5725 GCA_964242855.1 uncultured Sphingomonadaceae bacterium | reverse complement strand
TCTCGGTGGTGGCGCCGAGGATCCACAGCAGCAGGAAGAACGCCATCATCGCGGTCACGAAATCGGCATAGGCGACCTTCCAGGCGCCGCCATGATGGCCGGCGTGGCCGCCATCGATGATCTTCTTGACGATGATGATCGGGCGCGGCTCGGGTTCGTTCCGCCCGCGCTTGGGAGCCGCCGTCGCCATGGCTTAGCGCCCGCGCATACCGTCGAACACGTCGGCGAACGCCGGCTGGTTCGAATGGCTGATGCTGGATCGCGCTGCCTCGATCACCAGCGGCAGTGGATGACCGTGGAGCGAGGCGATGATGATCTGCTTGACGACGTGGTAGATCGCAGCGTCGCTCTCGACCACCTGCTTGCAGCGGGAGGCGAACGGGCCAACGATGCCGTAGGCGAGCAGCACGCCCATGAAGGTACCGACCAGCGCCGACCCGATCATCGCACCGAGGATCGCCGGCGGCTTGTCGATCGAACCCATCGTCTTGACCACGCCGAGCACGGCGGCGACGATGCCGAGCGCGGGCAGGGCGTCGGCCAGGCCCTGCAGCATCTCGGCCGGGCGGATATCGTCATGGTGGTGGGTCTTGAGGCTGTTATCCATCACCTCTTCGACGGCATGCGGATCGAGCGTGCCCGACGACACCACGACGAGGCGCAGCGTGTCGCAGATCAGGTGGACGAGCGTCGAATCCTTCAGCAGCTTGGGATAGTTCGCGAAGACGGTAGAAGAACTCGGGTCCTCGATGTGCGGCTCGACCGCGACGGGGCCGTCGGTGCGCAGCATCTTCATCAGGCTCGAGACCAGGAAGATCGCGTCGAGGAAATCCTGCTTCTTGTATTTGGGGCCCTTGAAGATCTTGCCGATGCCGCCGCCGAACTGCTTCAGCTCCTTCATCGAATTGCCCGCGATCGTGGCGCCGAGTGCGGCGCCGCCGATGATGATCATCTCGTGCGGGATCGACTCCATGACCGGGCCGAGATCGCCGCCGGTGAAGGCGAAGCCGCCGAACACCATGCCGAGAAGGACGATCAGGCCGATCGCTGCGAACATCCGGTAACCCCTGTGTGATGCCTGATGCCGCGGCTTACGACCCGGCGGCTCGTCAATGGTCTAGCCGCCAAAGTGGAAACGAAAGGTGAAGCTAAGCGCGGATTAACCTTGTTTATTCGCCACGTTCCGGGCGGGTAACGGCGCGCGGATCAGCTGATCTTGTCGAACAACGAGGTCTTGTTGATCGTCGCCAATACCGATTGCGCGGCGTTGAGGATCGTCATCTTGCTCGACATCGTGGCATAGGCCTCGGTCGTGTCGGTGCTTTCCAGCGCCTCTCGCGATGTCGTCAGGTCGGTCTTGGACGTGGCGAGCGCGTCGGCGGCGTTGTTCAGCCGCGTCTCGCGCACGCCAAGATCGGACTGGACGTTCGAGATGTGGGTCGACGCATCGTCGAGCGCGGAGAGCGAGCTTGCGACTGCCGTGCTATCGAGCGTGCCGTTGCTGTCGCCCTGAAGCGTCGCAATGGCATTGTTCAGGATCGTGTCGATGCTGCTCGTGCCGCCGCCCGACAGCGAGACCGTGCCGAACACGTCGTCATAGCTTTCGCCTGCAGCGACGGTGGTACCGTTGCCGATCGGGATTTGCAGGGCCGATCCCTGGGCGTAGAGCGCGTTGCCTTCCGGGTCCTTCGCGGTGGATGCGGTCTGCAGATCCTTGGCGATGCCCTGGAGCTCGGTGATCGCGGCGCTGCGCTGATCGGCCGAGAGCGTGCCATTCGACGCACTCAGCACCAGCTCCTTGGCCCGCTGCACCGAGGTCTGCACCCCGGTCAGGCTGCTGTCGACGAGCGAGGCGGTCGCCTGCGCGTTGGTGACGTTGCTGGCGTAGGTCGCCTCGTCGGCCTGCTGGCGCCCTAGGCGCGCGATCTGGGCGGCGGCCTGCGGATCGTCGGACGCGATGTGCACCTTCACGCCTGACGAGATGTCGTAGTTCAGATCGTTGATCTGCGCCTGCAGCGCCTGCTGCTGCTTGATCTGCGAGGTCAGGCTAAAGCTGGTGTTGAGCATCGGTGCTGGCCTCAGAAGAGCTGCAGGATGGAATCGAGCGTATCCTTGGCAACCTGGATCACCTTGGCCGCGCCATTATAAGCCTGTTGGTAGCGGATCATCTCGGCCGCCTCGGTGTTGAGGTCGACGCCGCTGGCCGCGTTGCGCGCGTCCATCGACGAGGATGCGATCGAGGACGCGGCGGTGTTCGCCGATTTGGCGGCGGCGACCATCTGCCCCTGATCGGTGACCATGCCGCTCCAGCTCTGCTCGACGCCCGCCGACGTGCGCAGCGCGGAGAGGGTGAGCAGATTGCCATTGGCGGCGCCTGAAGTGGCGACCGCAATTTGGCTGGTGTCCGTCGTGGCGAGCGAGATCGTTCCTGCGCTCGAGCCTGCGAGCAGCGGGGCGCCGGTTGCGCCTGCGCTGGTCTGGCCCTGCGCCTGCCAGGCGTTCACCGCGCTGGTGAAGTCGGACGCCATCTTGTCGAGCGCGGCGCGGCGGTCGGCGACGGTCGACGCGCTGCCGACGAGCCCACCGAGGGCGCCGCCCGCGCTGCCGACCGGCTGGGTGGTGCCGGCGGAGATTGCCTGTACCGCCAGCGCGCCGTTGTTGCCCGTTGCTACGGCGAGCCGCGCGCCCGGATTGCCGGTCATCTGCAGGTTGCTGCCGGTCAGCGTCACCGTCGCTGCGCCGCTGTTGTCGAGCGAGACCGAGATGCCGACATTGCTCGAGAGATCGTCGAGCACCCGGTCGCGCTGGTCCATCAGGTCCGCCGCCTGCGACGACCCTGCCTGGGTGGTCTTGAGCGCGATGTTGATCTTGTCGAGCTGATCGAGCCCGGCGTTAACCGACTGCACCGTCGTCTGCGCCGCCGTGCCGATGCCGCTGGAGACGTCGGCGAGCGAAGCAGCGGTGGCGTTGAACGCGGACGCAGTCTGGCCGAGTGCGGCGAGGAACGCCTGGCCATTGCCGGCGCTGCCCGGATCACCGGCGAGCGCATCGCCTGCGGTGAAGAACGCGGTCGCGCTCTGGCCGACACCGTTGCCCGTGTCGTTCAGCGCCGTTTCGGCATTGGCGAGCCAGGTATTGGCGGCGTCCGCCTCGCCGGCTTCGCCCGCGGACGTCCGCGCGGCGGCTGCCTGGTAGTCGTTCCACGCACGCCCGACGCTTGCGGTGTCGACGCCGTTGAAGTTGCTGCCGGTGGCGCCATTCTCGGTCATGGTGACGGTGCGGCGCGTATAGCCCGGCGTATCGGCGTTCGACACGTTGTTGCCGACCGCCGACAGCGCGGATGAATAGGCCCGGATGCCCGAGGCCCCGATCGAGAGGAGGTTGCTCACCGCGCGGCTCCGGCGGACTTGGCGGTGGCGAGGAGGGTCACGTCCGCCTTGGCGGGCAGGGCCGTGACGTCGGCCTGGGTGGGAACGAGGGCCAGGTCGGCCTTCGGCTTCACCAGCAATGTGGCGTTCGGAGCAGCCACAGGCTTTGCCTTAGCCTCTCCGTCAGCCTTTGCAGCGACCGGGCCGAGCTGCTTGACCAGCATGTCGGCGAGGTGGAGCACGCCCTTCTGCGACATGGCGTCGGCGGTCTTGCTGTCGGCCATCGACTGGAACTGGTCGGTGCCCTCATTGTCGAACATGCCGTCGCCGAGGCTGGCCTGGCGCATGCTGCCGATCATCTGGCGCAGGAACACCGCTTCGAACTCCTGCGCGGCGGACTTCAGCTTGGCTCGGGTTGCATCGCTTCCGGCGTCCGGCTTGGCGGCAGGAGCAGCAGCGGCGAGGGTGGGGGTTGCCTGGATCATAGGATGATCAAATCCGCTTTCATGGCGCCAGCCTGCTTCAAGGCTTCGAGGATGGCGACGAGGTCTGCCGGGGACGCGCCGATGGCATTCACCGCCTTGACGATGTCCGCGAGGCTCGAGCCGCCACCGACTTCGAACATCGGCGAGGACTTTTCGTCGATCGAGATCGCGCTGTTGGGAACGACCGCGGTCTGGCCTTGCGAGAAGGGCGCGGGCTGCGAAACCTGCGGCTTCTCGTCGACCTTTACGGTCAGCTTGCCGTGGCTGACCGCGGCCGGCGCGATGCGCACCGCACCGTTGATGACGACGGTACCGGTGCGGGCGTTGACGACCACGCGCGCGGCGGCGTCGGCCGGGGTGACGTCGAGGTCCTCCAGCTGCGCCATCAGCGCGGTGCGGCTCTCGGCACCCGGCGGCGCCTGGATGGCCACAGTGGTGGCGTCGATCGCCTGCGCCCGGCCCGGCCCCATGAAGGCGTTGATCGCCGAAGCGACGCGCTGCACGGTGGTAAGATCGGCCTCGCCCAGGTTGAAGTTGATCGTCGGCGCGTTGGCGAAGCCGGCATCGACCGACTTCTCCACCGTCGCACCACCCGGGATGCGGCCGGCGGTCGGCACGTTGACGATGACGTTCGAGCCATCCTGCGCCGAAACGCCCAGTCCACCGACGGCGAGGTTGCCCTGCGCCATCGCATAGATCTGGCCGTCGGCACCCACCAGCGGCGCCATGATCAGCGTGCCGCCGCGCAGCGACTTCGCCTTGCCCAGCGCCGAGACCGTGATGTCGAGCGTCTGGCCAGGCTTGGCGAAGGCCGGGAGATCAGCGGTGATCAGCACCGCGGCGGCGTTCTTGGTCGCCGGGTTAACGCCGGGCGGGATCTGCAGGCCGAAGCGTGACGCGACGCCCTTCATCGCCTGGGTGGCGTATTCGAGGCTGTCGTCGCCGGTGCCGGTCAGGCCGACGACGATGCCATAGCCGGTCAGCTGGTTGGAGCGCAGGCCCTGCCAGCCGCCGAGATCCTTGATCCGGTCGGCATGCGCGGGGATCGCCAGCCCCAAGGCGGCAAGCGCGAGGAGGATGAGGCGTTTCACGTCGGTGATCCTCAAAACGGACTGACGCGGGAGAAGAAGCGGCCGAGCCAGCCCTGCGAGCTGGCGCGCGCGATCTCGCCCTTGCCGGTGTAGGTGATGTGCGCGTCAGCGATGCGGGTGGAGAGCACGCTGTTGTTGGAGTCGATGTCGGTCGCGCGGACCATGCCCGAGATCTGGATCACCTCGTCGCCGCGATTGAGCGTCAGATGCTTTTCGCCACGCAGCAGATAGGTGCCGTTGGAGTAGACCTGCGCGATGGTGACGGTGATCGCGCCTGACAGCTGATTGGACTGTTCGGCCGCGCCCTTGCCCTTGAAGGTGCCCGATCCGCCCATCGACGCGTCGGACGCCGTGAACAGCGACAGCGCGCCTGTGGTCGGCGGAGTGAGCCCGATGTTGCTCGAGCGGTCGGTAGAGGCCGAGTTGGTCTTCTGCGCCTGGGTGCTCTCGGTCAGCACGATCGTGACCAGGTCGCCGACCATTGCCGCCCGCGCACCTGACGTGAGTGGCGCGTAGCCCATCGAGGCCTGGAAGATCGATCCGTTCGCCACCGGTTGCGGCAGCGGCTGCGACAGCGTCGGCGCGTATTCGCTGATCACCGGCGCCTTGCTCTGCTTGTGCGCGTGGGCCGGCTGCGGCGCGACCACCGCGGCCAGCACCAGGGACAAACCGAACGCGCCGAGCGGCACGCGAAGCGAACGAGAGGTAAGCATCCGGGTCACACCGATCACATGTTCTGGTTGGCGAACTGGAGCATCTCGTCGGTCGCCTTGATCATCTT
>CAXTBZ010000127.1:0-5953 GCA_964242855.1 uncultured Sphingomonadaceae bacterium | reverse complement strand
GCCGTAATGATCGTCGAGCGGGTTGGTCGCGCGGACATGCACCAGCCCCGGCCGCCCGTCCGCCTCCACCAGCGCGAGGCGCATCGTCTGCCCCGCCGCGCGATAGAGGCAGGCGACCGGCCAGCCGCTCGAGTCGGTCTCCATCGTCACGCGCTCGGGCCGCAGGGGATAGAGCAGCGCTGGCAGCCCGTCGGCGTCGCCCATGATCTGCACGAAGGCGTTGCCGTGGAGCAGCAACTGCGTCGCGATCGTCTCGATCAGCCCGGGCGTGATCAGCGCGCCGGCGGGATGCCCATCGGGGGTCGTGTCGATGGTGACGCTGCCGGCGCCTTCCGCCACGATCCGGACCGCGCGCTGCGCCACCGCATTGCCGAGATAGGCGGAGCGGACCTGCGCCTCATACCCGCTCGGCCAGTCCCCGGCCAAGAATCCGGACGTGGCGAACCCACGCGTCAGCGCCGGCCGCGCGGTGGTCCGCGCCGCCTTCCAGGTGAACAATCGCATGAATATTCCTTTCTTGATCCTCCCCGCTCCGCGGGGAGGACTTAGATGATCCGCAACCCCGGCCTCGCCGGTGCTGTCAGCAACAGCGCGGTCAGCGCCCAGACCGCCGCATCGGCACGATCCGGCGATCGTCCGGGGCCGACATAGCGGCCGTCGATCGTCAGCCCGGCAAGCTCGTCCTCCAGCGCCGGAAAGGCGCCGACATGATGAACCCGGCCGCGCTCGTAGAGCACCGCCACCGGTTCGGCGCGCGCCACCTTGCCACGTGAGGCGTGGACCAGCTTCACCGGTAGCGTCGCATCGGCGGCGCGCAGCACGCTTTCCACCATCGCGCCGCCGTTATTGGCTTCGGCGATCACCCGATCGGCACCATGCCGCGCCGCCGCCGCCGCCACCGCGCCGGCCCAGCCTTCGGGTGTCAGCCCCTGCACGCTCGCATCCTCGAGGACATGGCCGTGGCCCTGCCCATCCAGCCCGACGACGACGATCCCGCACGCATCCGACGTACCGCTCGCGCCGGCGGGTGGATCGACGCCGATCACGACGCGCACCAGATCGGGCGCCGCGCGTACCCGGCAGCGCTCGATCAGGTCGCGCGACCACAGCGCGCCATCCGCCTCCTCGATCAGCTCGCCATCGAGTTCCTGCCGGCCGAGCCGGGTGCCGCCATAGATCTCCTGCATGGCAGCGAGGAAGTCGGCCGAGAGGTTTCTCCGGTTGTCGGCGGTACGGCCACGCGTCACCCGTACCCCCCGCCGCGCCACAAGCGCGCGGATCAGCGGGACAGGTCGCGGCGTGGTTGTCGCCATCGCTCGTGGCTTGTCCCCGAGCCTCAGCGCCATCGCCAGATTGTCCCACGCCGCCAGCCCGAATGGCCATTTTGCGATCTCGTCGCACCAGGCATGGCTGAACTGCCTCCCGCGCAGGCCGTCGGGCTCCGCAGCTGAATGAAGCGTCGCCATCGCTCCGCACGGCCAGCGCAGCCGGTTGAGCGACGGTTCCCACTTCGGCCGCTTGCCTGGTGCGGAAACAGCAAGCAAGCCGCTCTCACCCTCCACCATCACTGCGCGCGCCTCCGCCATCGTCGCACCGACTAAAGCAACGCGAGCCTTGGGATCGTCCTCCACCTTGCTGCGCACCCATTCCGCTCCGGCGCGCGTCTTGCCGAAGCCACGCCCCGCCATCATCAGCCACACCCGCCACTTGCCCGGCGGCGCCAGCTGCTCGTCCCGTGCGGTGAACGGCCAATGCTTCTCCACCGCGGTGCAATCATCGTCGTCCGTCTCCTTCAGCACGAGCGCCCGCCGCTTGGGCGACAGCGCGCGGAACGTGTTGATCGTCGGCAGATCGGACATCGTGAGACCGGCTTTCATTCCGCCGTCTCCGGGCCGAGCCGGCGATCGATCTCGGCGATCTTGCGCGCCAGCCGCTCGCGGGCGCACTCGGGATCGATCGACGCTGGTCCCAGCACCGTTGCGCGGTGCGACGTGTAGAGCAGCTTCTGGGTGGCTTCGGGATACACCCGCTTGGTCTCGGTCGATCCGTCTTTGCGCACGACTGTCACCTCCACGCCGTTGATCGCATGGGTGAGCATCGCCTCTTCGAGACGGCCATAGCCCTCGCGCAGCGCGACATCCCAGGCTCGCGCGAAGGTGGTCACCTTCCGACGCTGACGATAGGCAGTCCCCGGCGTCAGCTTGGCCACCCGCTCGGACGCGGCGACGTTGCTGCTGAACGCCAGATGCTCGAGAAAGGCGAGCTCGCGCACCTTGCTCCAGCGCGACGACAATCTTCGCGATTTAGGCTTCACCGCCATCTTCATATCCCCCCGGACATGCAAAGGCCGGCCGGTGTCTCCACCGCCCGGCCCACCAGCGCCGAGCCACCGACGCAACTTCTCAGCTTGCTCTCTATGTACCTCAACAGCGTGACGATGTCAACAGCAAAGTGCGTAATAGGTTCGTTCTTGCGGGTTCAGGAGGCTTCTTCGTATATGTCGCCACATCACTAATTTGTCATCGCAAGTTCAGCTTGGATCATGTAAGAGCTGGAAATGGCGCGATATTACATGCATCTGCACGAATGCGGCTCGGTCTGCGAAGACCTCGAGGGGCGCGAACTCGCCAGCCCTGCGGTGGCGACGGCTCAGGCTGTTCGTGCCGCACGCGAGCTGATGGCGGCCGAGGTGCAGGCCGGCCAGCTCTGCTTGTCCTGCTACATCGCCATCCACGAAGAGGGCGGCAGCGAGATCGCGCGCGTCCGCTTCTCCGACGCGATCCGGCTCAGCGGGGTTTAAGCGGCGACGCCTTCGAGCGCTTCGCTCGCGTCCATCCACTCCGCCTCGATCGCGGCCTGCAGCTTCTCGACGTCGCCCCGCCGTTTCATCAGCTGCCCCATCGTCATCAGCTTGAGCGCCGGCGTCGGCGAGCCGGCGAGTGCCGCGTCGATTTCGGCCATCGACTTCGCCAGCCGGGCGATCTCGGCCTCAGCGTCCTTTACTTTCTTGCGGATCTCCGCAGTCGCTTCCCGTCGATCGGCCGCGGCCTTGCGGTCCTCCTTGCGGTTGCCGCTCGCCTCCGCCTTCGACTCGCTCCCGCCAGACGTGATCATCTTGGCATAATCGTCGATGGTGCCGTCATACTCGGTCACCGCGCCGTCGGCGACGAGGAGCAGGCGGTCTGCCACCATCTCCAGCATGTGGCGATCGTGGCTCACCACTACCACCGCGCCGCTATATTCGGCCAGCGCCTGGACCAGCGCTTCGCGGGTATCGACGTCCAAGTGGTTGGTCGGCTCGTCGAGGATCAGCAGATGCGGCGCGGCATGGGTGACCAGCGCCAGCGCGAGGCGCGCGCGCTCGCCGCCCGACAGCTTGCCCGTCTTGGTCAGCGCCTTGTCGCCCGAGAAGCCGAAGCGGCCGAGCTGGTTGCGCACCGCGCCCGGCGTGGCGCCCTTCATCATCCGGCCCATATGATCGACCGGCGTGTCGTCGGGATCGAGTTCCTCGACCTGATATTGGGTGAAGTAGCCGACCGACATCTTGGACGCGGTGTTCATCGCGCCCTCCATCGTGGCGAGCTCGCCGGCGATCAGCTTGGCGAGCGTCGACTTGCCGTTGCCGTTGCGGCCGAGCAGCGCGATGCGATCGTCCGGATCGAGACGCAGCCCGACGTTCTTGAGGATCGGCTTGCCCGCCTCATACCCCACCGCCGCCTTGTCCAGCGTCAGCAGTGGCGGGCGCAGCCCTTCGGGATTGGGGAACTGGAAGGTAAGCGAGGGATCGTCCGCTACCGCCGCGATCGGCTGCATCCGGGCGAGCGCCTTGACCCGGCTCTGCGCCTGCTTGGCCTTGGACGCCTTTGCCTTCCAGCGATCGACGAAGGCCTGCAGCTTCTCGCGCTGGACGAGCTGCTTCTCGCGCGCCGACGCCTGCTGCGCCTGCCGCTCGGCGCGCTGGCGCTCGAACGCGTCGTAGCCGCCGACGTAGAGGATGGTCTGCCCGCGATCCAGATGGAGGATATGATCCGCCACATTGTTGAGCAGATCGCGCTCGTGGCTGATCAGCAGGATGGTGCCGCGATAGGCGCGCAGGAATCCCTCCAGCCACATCACCGCCTCGAGATCGAGATGGTTGGAAGGCTCGTCGAGCAGCAGGATCTCGGGATTGGTGAACAGCAGGCTGGCGAGCGCCACCCGCATCCGCCAGCCGCCGGAGAAGCTCTCCATCGGCTTCGCCTGCGCGTCGTCGTCGAAGCCCAGCCCCTTCAGGATCGATCCGGCACGCGCCGGCGCGGTATAGGCGTCGATCTGGTCGAGCCGGTCGTAGATGGTGCCCAGCCGATCCGGATCGGCGGCGCTCTCCGCCTCCGCCAGCAGGGCGGCGCGTTCGAGGTCCGCCTCCAGCACGGTGTCGAACGCCGATGTCGGCCCGCCCGGCGCATCCTGCCTGAGATAGCCGAACTTCGCGCCACGTGGCATGTCGATCGATCCGGTGTCAGCCTCGATCATACCGGCGATCGCCTTCATCAGCGTCGACTTGCCCGCCCCATTGCGCCCGATGAAGCCGACGCGCGCGCCCGGCGGGATCGCGGCGCTCGCACCCTCGATGATGGCGCGCCCGCCGAGGCGCACGGTGATGTCCTTGTAGGAAAGCATGGCCGCGCCGTTAGCAGCATTGGTGCGGCGCACAAAGAGGAAGCAGGTGAGGCTTGACCGAACCTGGCATCACGGCTTGTCTGCAGCGGGCGAGCGGCATGTCCATGCAGGGGGAACAATGTCTTCGGACGCAGTTGAGAGGACGTGGCGGATCCTGACGCCGTTCCACAGCGGCAAACAGACCGATTGGATCCCCGATCATGTCGACAACCCACGCCATGCCTTCGAGGTCGTGCCTGCCGACTATGACCATGATCGTTCCCGGGCGAGATCCGGCTTGCGCGACTGGGCGGATTATATGAAACACGCGCTGCGCGGCTGGTTCGCGGGCGCGGGCGGCAAGCGGATCGGCTTCGTCACGGCCTTCCCGCAGCTGGCCGTTTGCATCGGGCTGATCAAGGCGCTGACCTTTTCGAGGCGCCCGGTGGTCGCCTGGATGTTCAACATGGGGGAGACCGTCCCCGGCCTGCGTCAGATGCTGACGAGTTTCGCGCTGCGCAGGGTCGATACGATCGTGGTCCACTCCACTGCGGAGGTGAGGCAATATGCCGCCTGGCTCGGCATAGCGGAGTCGCGGTTTCACTTCGTGCCCCTGTCGATCGACGTTCAGACCGGTCCGAGCGGCCCGGAGGCACCCGATCCGTTCGTGGTGGCGATGGGAACCGCCAACCGAGATTATGCCGTGCTCTTCGAAGCGGTTGCCGCGCTTCATCTTCGAACCGTGGTTGTCGCCGGAGCGAGCGCGGTCGCGGGGCTCAGCGTACCGCCCGAAGTCTCCGTCATGTCAGGGCTGACGATCGGCGAATGCCATGCGCTGACCAGGTCCGCCCGCGTCGTCGTGATCCCGATGCGATCGCACGACAATGCCTCGGGCCAGGTCACGATGCTGGAAGCGATGCAATTCGGCAAAGCGGTGATCGTCACGCGGTGTTCGGGCACCAGCGACTATATCGTGGAAGGCGAGAGCGGAATCTTCGTGCCGCCGGGCGATGCGGATGCGCTTGCTGCAGCGATCCGGCGGGTCTGGGATGATCCCGGTCTGCAGGCGTCGCTCGGCCGCAACGCGCGCAGGTATGTGATCGAGAATTCGAGCTTCGCCGCAGCCGCGCAACACATGTCCCGATTGCTGGATGCGACTACCGGAACGGCGGCTCGTCGAAGCTTCTGAGCTTGCGGCTGTGCAGCTTGCCGCCCTCGGCGCGCAGCAGCTCGATCGTCTCCAGCCCGATGCGCAGATGCTGCGAGATCGCGCGCTCGTAGAAGCGGTTGGCCTGGCCCGGCAGCTTGATCTCGC
>CAXTBZ010000126.1:0-5964 GCA_964242855.1 uncultured Sphingomonadaceae bacterium | reverse complement strand
GATCAACGGCTATGCGCTGTTCGTAGGCAGCCTCGTGGCTTTCTCGGGCTGCCACGGCGTGGTGCGCTTCGGTGCGCTGGCAATGGAAGCCGACGATCCGGCGCGGCTTGCGCGGATCGCACGCTTCATGGCGTTGGTCGAAGCGCTGTTCGGCGTGCTTGCGCTGGCGATCGCGGCGATCGCAGTGCCCTTCGTTGGGCCGAGACTCGGCTGGCCGCCAGAGGCGATGCGGCTGGCGTTGCCGTACTGCTTCGCCGTCTTCTCGGGCGTTCGTGCGACGCCGCAGGGCTTGCTCCAGATCGCAGGTCGGTTCGATCTTGTCGGCCTCCAGCAGGCGGTCTCCCCCACGATCCGGCTGATCGGGTCGTTGACGGTCTGGGCGAGCGGCGGCGGACTCGATGCCTTTTTAATCGTGTGGCTCGTCTCGTCCGTGGCCGACGGCGCAGCGATGTGGATCTTCGGCCTTGTTGCATGGCGCAAGCTTGCGGCCGGAGAGCGCCTGTTCGGCCCGTGTCGCGGCCTCATGCGCGACGGCGAGGGCTTCGGGCGCTTCATCCTCCTCACCAACTTCGACATCACGTTACGGGAACTGGCGCCCAATCTGGCGCCGCTGACCGTCGGCTGGATGCTCGGTCCGATTGCGGCCGGCCTCTTCTCGCTCGCGCAGCGCGCCACCACGCTGCTGCAACAACCCGCCATCCTGCTGTCGCAGGCGAGCTATGCGGTGCTGGCCGATCTCGCGGCCAAGCGCCACCTGGCGCAGCTTCGTAGCACCGTATGGCGAAGCGCCGCGCTGGCCGGCGCGATTGCGGGGCCGATCGTGCTTGCTTTCTGGCTGGCTGGTGACCGCCTGCTGCCGCTGCTCGGCGGCAGGACGTTTTATGGCGGACTGGCGATCGTGACGCTGGTCGCAGGCGCCCGGCTGGCGGCGCTGGTCGCCTCCCCGATCGCGGCGGGACTGACGGCGCTCGGCAAGCCGCAGCGATCGATGGTGGTGACGCTGGTCACGAATCTCGCGCTCTATCCGCTGCTGCCCGTGCTGATCTGGTGGATGGGCCTGCACGGCGCAGGGCTGCACGCACTGATCCAGAACGTCATCGCGTGCGCGTTGCTGATCCTGTTCTTCGCGCGCGATGCTCGCGGCGGCCCGGACCTTCAGGTCGCAGCGGATGCCGTACTGCCGCGGACGATCAGCTCGTAGGGCATTTCGCGGCGGAACTGCGGATCGCCTGCCCCCTCGCGATAAGCGGGATCGATCAGGATATCGACCGCCGCCGCCGCCATCTCGCCGACGGGCTGCCTGATCGTGGTGATCGGCGGCCAGGCGACCCGCGCGGTCGGGGCATCGTCGAAGCCGGCGATCGACAGCTCGAACGGCACCGCGATCTCGAGCTTGGCGGCAGCCGCTGAAACGCCCAATGCCATGTCGTCGTTGCTGGCGAAGATCGCTGAGGGCTTCTTGCGCGCGCGCAGCAGCGCCTCCCCGCCGTCGAGTCCGCCGCGGAAAGTGAAGTCTCCCGGCACGATGCGGCCGTCGCCGACCGACACGCCACCCCCCGCCATTGCGGCAAGGAAACCGGCCAAGCGTTTGGGTGTCGCCGCGTGGCTCGGTATGCCTTCGATGAAGCCGATGTCGCGGTGGCCAAGCGCGAGCAGATGCTCGGTCATGGCGAACGCCGCGCCTTCATCATCGATGTCGACCAGCCCCGATCGCGCCTCGTCCTCGCCGGGCGAGATGCGGACATAGGGCAGGCCGATGCCGTCCAGCCGATCGAGCAGCGGCGGCAACCGGCACAAGGGCGGCGTCAGGATCGCTCCGTCGAGCCGAAGGCTGGCGATGCTTGCCATCAGATCGGGCTCCCAGCCCGCTATGCTCGTATCCAACGGCTCGACGACCAGGTGATAATGCTTCTCCCGGCACCGCATCAGCGCGCCGCGCTGCATGCCCGCGGCGTATCCCGACCAGGCAGGATCATCCAGGAAGAGGCCGATTAGATAGGAACGCGCACTCGACAGGCTGCGTGCGAAGGCATTCGGCCGATAGCCGAGCTCGTCGACGACCTTCATAACCGCTTCGCGCAGTGCGGTTCGTACATGCGCCTCGCCGTTCATCACGCGCGACACCGTCTTGGTGGAAACGCCTGCCTGCTCCGCGACGTCCTTGATGGTGATCGTCATGCTGTTCCCAAGGTGCGCGGAGTGCGGGATCGCGCGAAGGCGAAGATGACGACGTAGCACAGCCCCGGCAGGATGAGCGACCGAACAAGCCCGATCCGATCGGCAAGCAATCCAGTCGCCACCGGGATCACCGCTCCTCCGACGACCGCCATGCACAGCAGCATCGAAGCGATCGATGCATCGGCCTCGTCAGGCGGCAGAGCCAGCGTGTAGATCAGCGGGTACATCACCGAATGACACAGCCCGATCGCCAGCAACGCCGTGCTTCCGCCCAAACCCCGGAGCGTGATCGCGGCCGCAAGCAGCGTGACGGCACCAAGACATGCCGCGACGAGCAGGCGCGCGACATCGATCCGCCGCAGCAGGAAGGAGCCTGCGAAGCGCCCGATCATGGCTCCAGCCCAATAAAGGCTCACCAGGCGACCGGCTGCAAGCGGACTGATCGCAACGGTATCCGATCGCATGAGGTAGTCGACCGCGAGCGTGCCGATCGTCACCTCTGCACCGACATAGCCGAAGATCGCCAGCATTCCGGCCTGCATGCGAGGCATGCGGGCCAGCGCTGCCATCCTCCTCCACGGCGGTCCGGGTGATAGCGTCGCCGGCAGCAAGCCGCGATTGCCGTAGAAGCCGGCGGCCAGTGCCAGCAACGCTGCCGACCCGAGCAGAAAGGGCAGCGCGGGTGCCGAGGCGGCTCGGTCGCCGAGCAGGAACCGAGCGCCGATCAGCGGCCCAAGCACGGTGCCGAAGGAATTGAACGCCTGCAGCAAGGTGAAGCGCGATGCTATCCGCGTTGCCGGCCCGAACACCGTGGTCACGGCATTGCCCGAGATCTGCAGGAAGGTGACGCCGGCGGACATCACCAGGAGCGACAACAGCACGGCGCCGAAAGCGTGGCGACCCTGGGCAAGCGCGAAAAGCAGGCAGCCGCTCGCCATCACCGCCAATCCCGCTGCGATCGCGCGCATCGAACCGAGGCGCATCGACCATAATGTGATCGGCAAGGCGAACAACAGATAGCTCGAATAATAGGCAAGCTGGACACACAGCGCCTGTGCGTAATCCAGCCCGAGCGTCAGCCGGAGCCGCGGGACGAGCAGATTCACCATCGAGTTGAGCAGGCCGCCGCCGCCGTAGACGCCGATCAGGAGCCGGAACAGACGATCGGCTACTCCGCTATCTGGTTGCTCCATCGAGCCATACGTATCGGCCTTTAGACGAGCCGTGCAAGTTCCGCCGAGCGGTGGCGCCTTATGCCGGGACTGCCGCCACGAGTTCGGGCTCAAACCGCACCGCTTCGTCGTCAAGCCGGCGTGCATCGCGGGCGCAGACATGATCGAGCAGGCGATCGAGCACCCGCTGGCCGTCGCGCCACCCGCCCACGCCGGAGCGAGAGTTGATGTGCCCCACCTCCCCGGCATCACACAAGGCGGCGAGCCAATTGCTCGCCATCGCGCGCGAACGATCCATGCTGCACCATGGATCGTCGCGGCTTGCCACGACCACCGTAGGAAACGGCAATATGCCACGCGGGCTCGGCGCGAATTCGGTGATGCGACGATCGAGGCTGACCCGATCCAGATCGGGCGGCGCGACCAGCATCGCACCCGCAACGGGACGTGCCGCAGCCTCCCCTGCCAGCGCCGCCCACCAGGCGACCAGATGGCAGGAAAGGCTGTGCGCCACCAGAACGACGGGGCCGCGCGCCTGGGCGATCGCGCGTTCGAGCCGCGCGACCCACTGATTGCGCGATGGCTGGCTCCAGCTGCCAAGCTCCACCCGCTCGATGTTCGGACGGTCCCGCTCCCAGATCGACTGCCAATGATCCGGACCGCTGCCGTCGAGACCCGGCAGCGTGAGGCAAAGCGGCGTCCGACTCAGGCGATCCTGGAACATACGAAGCATCCTCTCTCGATCCGCACGAAGATGACTCCGATAATTGTCTACTACAAGCGTGGCTCATTCACCTGAGCGCAATCTTCGGTCGACATGCGCCAGAAGGTAGATCGTGTAAGCCAAACCGTCTTGCGAGCAGTTCGCAACTGACTTGACGGAGGTGTCGCGTTCCTGTCTCTTGCGAATCGTTCTTAACGAGGAGAGGCTTTATGTACGACCTGATCGATCAGCCGGTGGCACGCCTCGCGCCTGGCGGCCGCTTCCTCCTCTGGGCGATGCGCGGGTGGATCCAGTCGGCCAACAAGGGCCACTGTCCACCGGGCGCTCTAGCACCCGCCTTCGCGAAGCACGGCGTTCTGCCGGCCTTGCCGCCGTTCCACATGCTCCTCGCCGACCTCAACCGACGCGCCGTTCGCGAGATCGGCTTTGCGCCGCTCGCCTGCTCGATGATCGGCGACGACGAGGCGGTGCTGCTGCAGCTTTGTCGCGACGCGCTCGTCCACCCGTCGCGCGCCCGGGCCACGATCGAACTGTTGCTTGAAGAGGATGCCGTCGGCAGCACCTTCGGCAACCTGCTCTCGGCCATGACGCAGCTTCAAGAAGGCGGTCGCGGTGACATCCTCTGCCAACAGGATCATGCCGCCCGATCCCGCTGACGCCCCTTCTCGCTTGAAGGCTTAGCCGCTAAGGCGCGGCGCCATGACGCAGACCGGCGCCCCGCTCACCCTGTTCAACAGCCTGACGCGCGCACCGGAAGCTTTAGCGCCGATCGACGCGAAGATGGTGCGAATCTACTCCTGCGGCCCGACCGTCTATTCAACCGCGCATCTCGGCAACCTGAGGGCCTATGTCTTCACCGACACGCTGCGCCGCGTGCTCAACTGGAAGGGCTGCGCCACCACGCACGTGATCAACATCACCGACGTCGGCCACCTGACATCGGATGCGGATGCCGGCGACGACAAGATGGAGGCAGCCGCGCGGATTGCCGGCGCGACAATCTGGGACGTCGCCGCGCGCTATACCCGCGCGTTCAAGGATGACCTGAAGGCACTCGGCATCCTCGATCCGTCGATCTGGA
Source organism: uncultured Sphingomonadaceae bacterium (assembly GCA_964242855.1). GTDB lineage: Bacteria > Pseudomonadota > Alphaproteobacteria > Sphingomonadales > Sphingomonadaceae > Solisphingomonas. The sequence continues at coordinate 809 of CAXTBZ010000126.1, read as the reverse complement.
GCGTGGCGACCGATCACATCCAGGACATGATCGCGTTCGCGCAGGCGCTCGAGGATCACGGCGCGACCTACGAACTCGACGGCGGTCTCTACTTCGATGTCACCAAGGTACCGGATTATGGTCGCCTCGCCGGTCAGCATGGTGAGTCTGACATCAGCCGCATCGATAGCGTCGAGGGCAAGCGTCACGCTGCCGATTTCGCGATCTGGCGCAGATCGGCGCCGGGCGAGCAACGGCAGATGGAGTGGCTTTCGCCGTGGGGGCCGGGTGCGCCGGGTTGGCATCTCGAATGTTCGGTGATGAGTCAGAAGTATCTCGGCGAGCAGTTCGATATCCATACCGGCGGCATTGATCATCGCGAGATCCACCACTGCAACGAGATCGCGCAGAACCAGGCCTTCAACGAAACCGCAGCGACCGGCGCCAACATTTGGATGCACAACAACTTTCTTGTCGACCGGTCAGGCAAGATGTCGAAATCCAAAGGCGGCGTGGCGACGCTCGGGGCGCTGGTCGATCGTGGCGTGCATCCGATCGCCTACCGCCTGCTTTGCCTCGGCGCGCATTATCGTTCGGAGCTGGAGTTCTCGCTGGATGCCGTCGCCGCTTCGCTGACGCGGCTGAAGCGATTGCTGATCGCCATCGCCGCGCTGCAGGCCGATGCGGCGCTCGATGCGAACACGCTGCGTCCGACGCGCGAAGTCACCTACGGCAAGGGCGCGCCTTTCGATTGGCAGCGTAGCCAGTTGGAAAACGCTCTCTCGCCGGAGGCTCAGCCCTTCATCGACCAGTTCGATGCAGCATTGTCG
>CAXTBZ010000125.1:0-6027 GCA_964242855.1 uncultured Sphingomonadaceae bacterium | reverse complement strand
AACTTGTCGAGCTTGATCGGCAGGTCGCGCACGCGCTTGCCGGTCGCATTGAAGACTGCATTTGCAACAGCCGCGCCGACGCCGGTGATGCCGATCTCGCCGATGCCGCGCGCCCCCATGGGCGCATGCGGGTCCGGAATATCGGTCCACATCAGCTCGATTTCGGGCACGTCCATGTGCACCGGCACATGATATTCGGCGAGGCTGGGGTTCATGATGCGGCCGAGCCGCTCGTCGAATTGCGTCTCCTCCATGAGCGCAAGACCAAGGCCCATGATGATGCCGCCGCGAAACTGGCTGGCGGCCGTTTTCGGATTGAGGATGCGACCGCAGTCGAAGGAACCGAGGAACCGGCTGACGCGGGTCTCGCCCGTGACCGCGTTCACACGCACCTCGCAGAACATCGCGCCGTGCGAGTGCATCGACCAGTGCTGCAGCTCCGAAGGGGGCGGGGCCTGACCTTCGACCACCACCTCGTCGCGTTGAGCGCGCGCGAGGATCGAGACATAGCTCTCGTGCTGCGTCGAGTCCTCGAGCTTGGCAAGCCCTCCGTTCAGGCCGCCGACTTCGTCTGCCGAAAGGCCGGCGAGCGGCGAGTCGTTGCCGGCCAGCTTGAGCAGCTCGTCGACGAGGTTGCGCTGGGCAGCGATGATCGAGATGCCGATCGAGGCGGTCTGCTGCGATCCCCCGGCCAGAACGGTTCCTGGCTGGAAGCTGTCGCCGTAGCGGAAGTCGACCTGCGCGATGTCCAATCCGAAGCGGTCGGCGACCACCTGGGTGTGCGCCGTCATCGTGCCCATGCCCATTTCGTGCGCAGCGATCTCCACGGCGAGCGAGCCGTCCCGCGCGAGGATCAGACGCGCCGCCCCGCCCGGCATGCGGTGGTAGGGGTAGGTCGCGGTCGCCACGCCCATGCCGACCAGCCACTCGCCTTCGCGGCGGGCGCCGGGCGCCTGCCGGTTCGACCAACCGAAGCGCTCCGCCCCATCCCGGTAGGCCTTCTCCGTGGCACGCTGCGAGTGGGGCGCGCCGGTCACGGGATCCTTCTCGGGCTCGTTCTTCAGCCTGAGCTCGACGGGATCAATGCCCATCGCGTGCGCCAACTCGTCGACCGCGCTCTCCAGCGCGAAGGTGCCGACCGCCTCACCCGGCGCGCGCATGAACGTATTAGCCAGCATATCGATATACGCCACCTCGAGATCGAACTTGAGGTTGGCGGTGCCGTAGGCGCTCATCACCGGCAGGATGAACGGCTCGGGCATCGTATTGTGGGGGCTGATCACCACCGTGCCCGTGTGGATCAACGACTGGAACGTGCCGTCGGCCGCAGCGCCGATCGCGACCCGCTGCTCGGTCGAGGTCCGGCCGCCGACGATGCGGAACACCCCCTCGCGCGACAGCATCAGCCGCACGGGCCGGCCAACCTTCTTGGCCGCCGCAGCGGCGAGCACCTGATGCCACCACAGGCACTTTCCGCCAAACCCACCGCCGACGAAGGGCGAGGTGACGCGAACCTGTTCCTCCTCGATTCCGAACACTTGCGCCAACGACCAGGCGGTATGACTGACCAGCTGCGACGCATCGTGGACACGGAGCGTGTCACCGTCCCATGCGACCGTGCAGGCATGCAGTTCGATCGCGTTGTGGCTGTGGCGGGGCGTGACGTAGGTCTGGTCGACCCTGTGCACCGAACTCGCCAGCGCCTGTTCCGCTTCGCCCTTCTCCATCGCGAGCGGCTGACCCATGAACATGCCGGTCTCTGTGCCCTTGGCCTTGGCGGCCTCGAACGAGGTGACGGACGGCTCGGTCTCATAGTCGACCACGATCAGCGACTTGGCGTGATCCGCCTGCTCCTGAGTGTCGGCGAGCACCAGCGCGATAGGCTGGCCGTTCCAATGAACCCGATCATCCTGCATGATGGGCAGGTCAATACCGCCAGCGGCCTTGGGCTTGGTCATGAACAGCGGCACATTGGCCATACGCGGTGCATTGAGGTGCGTCATCACCAGTGAAACGCCGGGCGCGGCCTCGGCCATAGCGGTCTCGATCCGGCTGATCCGACCCTTGACCACGTTGCTGAACAGCACCGAGGCGTAGAGCATCCCGTCCATCGGGAACTCGGCGGCAAAGGGCGCGGCGCCGCGCACCTTGAGCGGCCCGTCGAGACGCGACAGGGGTCGGCCAACATGACCGTATTGCTGCGCGATCAGCGGATCGGGCCGGCCACCGGGGATGAACGAGTCCGGCGCGAGCTGGACAGCCTTTTGCATCGCCGCCTGCGTAACGCCTTGCACCGCCTTCGCGGCTTCCTTGACGATGTTCATAGGTCGGCTCCTGCCAGATCGGTTAGGACCGCGGTCATGGTTCGCGCGGCAAGCTCGATCTTGAATGCGTTGTCCTTGAGGGGGCGAGCGTCGGCGAGTTCCGCATCCGCGGCAGCGCGGAATGCTTGCGCGGTGGCGGGACCTCCCTTCAGCAGCTGCTCGGCCTTCGTGGCGCGCCACGGCTTATGGGCCACGCCGCCGAGCGCGAGCCGCACCTCCACGACACGCCCGTCCCTCGCTTCGAGAGCGCCCGCGACAGAGACCAGAGCAAAGGCGTAGCTCGCCCGATCGCGCACTTTGCGATAGGCGGAGCGCGTCGCGACAGGCAGCGCCGGCAGTTCGACGGCGGTGATCAACTCGCCGGCTTCCAGAACCGTTTCGACCTCCGGGTGCTCGCCAGGAAGCCGGTGCAGCTCGGCAAACAGTATCGTCCGTTCACCGGCTGCCGAGCGAAGATGCACCACCGCGTCAAGCGCCGCGAGCGCGACGCACATATCGGAGGGGTGGGTGGCGACACAGGCTGAAGAGGCGCCGAGGATCGCGTGGATGCGGTTGAAGCCCTCGATCGCGTCGCAGCCTTGACCCGGCTGGCGCTTGTTACAACGAGCGCCTTCGTTGTCGTAGAAATAGGTACAGCGGGTGCGCTGGAGCAGGTTGCCGCCCACCGTCGCCATGTTGCGGATCTGTGCGCTCGCTCCCGCCACGATCGCACGCGACAGCAGGGGATAGCGCGTGCGGACGGCGCGATGCTCGGCCACGGCGGTGTTGCGCGCGGCGGCGCCGATCAGCAGGCCGCCCGCGTCGGTTTCCGTGATGCCGGCAGACAGACCCGTCACGTCGACAAGGGCGCTCGGCCGCTCGATCGTCTCACGCATCAGGTCGACGAGATTGGTCCCGCCGCCGAGGTAACGCGCCTGCCCGCCACCGCTGCGTGCCACCGCATCGGCCACGTCGTGGGGGCGGCTGTAACTGAACGGGTTCATGCCACGAGCTCCGCCTTGACCTCGTCGATCGCTGCGATGATCCCATTGTAGGCGCCGCAGCGACATAGATTGCCGCTCATCCGTTCGCGCAGCTCCTCAAGGTCCAAGTCGATCGTCTCGGCGGAGAGATCCGCGGTCACGTTGCTCGGCACGCCGCGCCGGGCTTCCGCCACCATGCCGATCGCAGAGCAGATCTGACCGGGCGTGCAATAGCCGCACTGAAATCCGTCGTGCTCGATGAATGCCTGCTGCAGCGGATGGAGCGTACCTCCCTTTGCCAAGCCTTCGATCGTGGTGATCGAGCGGCCGTCATACTGAACGGCGAGAGCCAGGCAGGAGATGATGCGCTCGCCGTCGACCAGGACGGTGCAGGCCCCGCATGCCCCTTGGTTGCAGCCCACCTTCGTGCCGGTCAGCCCCTCACGTTCCCGCAGCAGGTCGAGCAAGGAAACGCGGGGATCGCGCGGTAGCGGAACCTCGGCGCCGTTTATGAGGAGTGGCATGGACCGTCCTTGCGCTGCGTCGGTGCAGGACAAGAGCTAAGCCCGTGCGTGCGATAGGCAAGGGCCGTCAGCCGAGCGCGACGTCCATCGGGCCAGAATCACCCGTTGCAAGCAGACGCTCGTCACCCGCCCCTGATCAGTTGCACAAACGACCGCTCACGAGATGCGAGCGCGATCAGTTCAACGGCCTCTTTGGGCGCAGGGCCATCCGGCCGCTCTTTACCTTGGAGCGCTCAAATAGGATGAGTTCGGCCACGACACCGGACGCGCTAATGCGCACCGTCCCAGTCAGCTGCTGTGACCGGCCCTGGGCCTAGAGCGTGAGCGACCGGCAGCCTCGCCCATGGCACGCGCATCGTCGACCAAGCTGAAGGCTGTCTCGGTCCGATCGAGCCCGCGCGCCGAGCGTATGAACAGGCCGACCCCAATCCGCCTCGCGGCCGGATGATTGTTTACCGGACGATCCGAAGGCGTGCCGTATGATCGATGGGCGTCGAAAAGCGATACTGCCTGGCCGTTCATCCAGCCCTGCAGATACCCTGGCACGTCGTCAGGATGCATGGGACGGCCGAACAGGAAGCCTTGCCCGACGTCGCAGCCGAACTGCCTTAGCAATGCGAGCTGGTCGGCGGTCTCGATCCGATCCGCCGGTAGTCTGGACGTCCTCCGGCAAAGGCTGCTGGAAGCGGGCTGATGCCTTTTGACACCGAGACATTGCGTCGCCCGCGACGGCGCGGGCCTTGGCCGATCCGAGAACCAGCCGCCATTCCACGATGGCGCAGTGAGCTGGGATAAGGCAGGAATGCCCGATGATTTCCAGACGCTTTCTTGTGGGGTCGACCTCCGCGTTCCTGCTGATCGGGTTCGTGGCCCTCATGACGATCGTCGCCATGAACGTCTGGCTGGGCGAGCGGGCGCAATCCTATTTTGAGGACGCGATCGCCGCGCGTAACACGCGGGTGGCGGCGGTCGAATTGCGAAATGCGGTGCAAACCGCCGATTCGAGCCAGCGCGGCTTCATCATCACCGGGAACGAGATCTATCTCGCGCCCTACCAAGCCGCCAGGATCCAGGCGCAGCGGCATCTGTCGGCGTTGCAGACCCTTCTGCTGCCCGACTCCGGTTCGGATGTCCTGCTGAAACGCCTGAACGCGCTCGTCGCGACCAAGTTCGATGAGCTCGACCGGACGATCGCTCTCAAGCGGGATCATCGCGAGGAGGACACGCTGGTCGCTTTTCGGAGCAACAGTGGCAAGGCTCTGACCGACGAAGCGAACGTGTTCTTCTCGGGGATCATCGGCAGGGCGGATAGCCGGCTGACCTCAGGTGTCGCCGAACAGCGCAGCAACACCCGATGGCTTCGGCTGGTGTCAGCAGCCGCCGCATTCGTCATTGTCGTCGTCATCGGCGGCGCCGCCTATGGGATCGCCCGCTACACGAAAGAGCTTCGCGCGACACGCGACGAGGTCAACGCGCTCAACGGCGAGCTCGAGCAGCGCGTCGCCACCCGCACGGCCGATTTAGCGCAAGCGCGCGATCGTGCCGAAGTGCTGCTGTCGGAGGTCAACCATAGGGTCGCCAACAGCCTGACCCTTGTCTCGTCGCTTGTGAAGCTGCAGTCGAAGGCGCTGGAGGATCGCGCTGCCAAGGATGCCCTTGCCGAAACACAGGACCGCATTCTTGCCATCTCGCTCGTCCACAGGCGGCTCTATGGCTCCAGCAACGTGCGCTCCGTCGCGCTGGAAGAATATATGAGCGGGCTTCTCGATCACCTGCGTGATTCGATGCGCAGCCAAGGTCGCGGCATGACTTTGCTATACGAGGTCGAGCCGATCGAGCTCGAAACCGATGCCAGCGTCAACCTCGGAGTGGTCGTCACCGAACTCGTCACCAACGCTTTTAAATACGCTTATCCCGACGGGGTTGGAGAAATCCGGGTCCGACTCCGCAAGTTGCCTGAGGAAAGGGCGGAGCTTGTCGTCGAGGACGACGGCGTGGGCCGGGCCGAGGGCGCGCCCGCCAAGGGCTCCGGCGTTGGAACGCGGATCGTGAACGCCATGTGCGAGACTCTCGGGGCGAGAATTCACTATCGGCAGCAACTGTCCGGCACGGCTGCTCACCTGGTGTTTTCGTTCAATCCGAGGCGCGCCGTTTCCGCGGGTGAGAGGCGGCCACTCCGTGCGCGATGCGGCGCAGACGCGGGATCCGGACCTTCGC
>CAXTBZ010000124.1:0-6140 GCA_964242855.1 uncultured Sphingomonadaceae bacterium | reverse complement strand
GTCGAGATGCTGGCCGCCGCCGAACGCCCAATCCTTTATACCGGCGGTGGCATCATCAACGCCGGGCCGCAAGCGTCCGAACTGCTGCGCGAACTGCAGGCGCTCAGCGGCGCGCCCGTGACTTCGACGCTGATGGGCATCGGTGCCTTCCCGGCGAGCCACGACGCATGGCTCGGCATGCTCGGCATGCACGGCACCTACGAAGCCAATATGGCGATGAACAAGGCCGATCTGATCCTGTGCCTCGGCGCGCGTTTCGACGATCGCGTGACCGGCCGGCTCGATGCTTTTTCCCCTATCTCCCGCAAGATACATGTCGATATTGACAGGTCTTCGATCAACAAGAACGTCCGCGTCGATCTGCCCGTGGTCGCGGACGTCGGCTCGGCGATGACCGACATGGTCGCTTTGTGGAAGCAGCGCGGTCACGAGGCCGCCGACCTGACCGAGTGGAACGCGCGGATCACCGGCTGGCGTGCGCGCAACTCGCTCGCTTTTCCGGCATCGGATCACGAGATCATGCCCCAGCACGCGGTGAAGCGGGTCTGGGAGATGACGCGCGATCGGAGCCCGATCGTCACCACCGAGGTAGGCCAGCACCAGATGTGGGCTGCCCAGCACTTTCGCTTCGACGAGCCTAACCGTTGGCTGACCTCTGGCGGCCTTGGCACCATGGGCTACGGCCTGCCGGCCGCGATCGGCGCGCAGGTCGGCAATCCGGATCATCTTGTCATCGGCTTGTCGGGTGACGCTTCGGTGCTGATGAACATCCAGGAGATGTCGACCGCCGCGCAATACCGGCTGCCGATCAAGATCTTCATCCTCAACAACCAGTATATGGGCATGGTCCGCCAGTGGCAGGAGCTGATCTATGCGTCCCGCTATTCAGAGAGTTACAGCGAGGCTCTGCCGGATTTCGTGAAGCTGGCGGAGAGCTTCGGCTGGAAGGCGTTGCGGATCGAGCATCCCGGCGAACTCGATCACGGCATCGAGACGATGCTCGCGACGCCTGGTCCGGTGATGGTCGATTGCCGCGTCGCTCAGCTCGCGAATTGCTTCCCGATGATCCCGAGCGGCGCCGCGCATACCGAGATGATCCTGCACGCCGAAGAGGTCGTGGGTGAGGCGACGGACGAGGCGAAGGCGCTCGTCTGATGGATCGCTGCTGATGCCCAAGATGCGCCTCATCGTGCACATCGCCGAGCCTTTCGATTTCGGGCGGTTGAACGGCGGATCTGCCGATCTTGTGGGCTGGACCGCGCAGGCAACGCCGGCCTTCTCCGACTGGGTCGTCCACCTCGATCGCCCCGGCGCAATCGGCGACGAGGAGTTCGACAAGGTCAAGATATCCTCCCGCTATGCCGGAGAAACGGTTTCCAAGGTATTGGACGGGTTCGGCTTTACCGCTGTGAACGTCCAATACCCGCGGCGCGAGGAGAATGGCCGCCTCTACTGGCATTTCGGCATGGTCGGCAACGTCCTGCTCGCACCCGAGAAGGAATAGCGCCATGCACATCACCGAACAGGCCGCCGAGCGGCACACCTTGTCAATCGTCGTCGACAACGAGGCTGGCATCCTCGCCCGGATCGCCGGCATGTTCACCGCACGCGGCTACAACATCTCGTCGCTGACGGTGGCTGACATCACCGAGGATCATGCGGTCAGCCGCATCACGATCGTCACCTACGGTTCGCCCGAGGTCGTCGACCAGATCATCGCCCAGCTCGATCGGCTGGTACCGGTCCATCGTGTCACCGACCTCTCCGACCTCGGCCCGCACGTCGAACGCGAACTGGCGCTGGTCAAGGTCGCCGGTACCGGCGATCACCGCATCGAGGCGCTGCGCCTGGCGGAGGTCTACCGGGCACGGGTGGTCGATAGTACCATCTCGAGCTTCGTCTTCGAAGTGACGGGGAATCCTGAAAAGATCGACAAGTTCTGCGAGCTGATGCGAGAGGTCGGGCTAGTCGAGATCGCCCGTACCGGCGTTGCGGCAATCGCACGCGGGCGCGAAGCCGCCTGAGCCCACACGGTCGTCGCGGCCAAGCCATTCAAAAGGGAAAGAAGCATGCGCGTTTATTACGACTCCGATGCCGATGCCGCTCTGATCAAGCAGAAGAAGGTCGCGATCATCGGCTATGGCAGCCAGGGCCATGCCCACGCGCAGAACCTTCGCGATTCCGGCGTCGGCGAGGTCGTGGTTGCGCTACGGACGGGATCGGCCACCGCGCGGAAGGCCGAGGATGCAGGGTTTAAGGTGATGACCGGCGCCGAAGCCGCCGCGTGGGCCGACATCATCATGATCCTGGCGCCGGACGAGCATCAGGCGGCGATCTGGGACGCCGACATCCGCGACAACATCCGCGATGGCGCCACCATCGCCTTCGCCCACGGGCTCAACATCCACTTCGGGCTGATCGATCCGGGCAAGGCCATCGACGTGATCATGGTCGCGCCGAAGGGGCCCGGCCACACCGTGCGATCGGAATATGTCCGTGGCGGCGGCGTGCCCTGCCTGATCGCGATCCACCAGGATGCGAGCGGCAACGCGCATGATGTCGCGCTCTCCTACGCCTCGGCGATCGGCGGCGGGCGTTCGGGCATCATCGAGACAAATTTTCGTGAGGAATGCGAGACCGATCTATTCGGTGAGCAGGCGGTGCTGTGCGGCGGCCTCACCCACCTGATCCAGGCTGGTTTCGAAACCCTGACCGAAGCAGGTTACGCACCGGAAATGGCCTATTTTGAATGCCTCCACGAGGTGAAACTCATAGTCGATCTGATGTACGAGGGCGGCATCGCCAACATGCGTTATTCGATCAGCAACACCGCTGAATATGGCGACATCACCACCGGCCCGCGCATCATCACCGCCGAGACCAAGGCCGAGATGAAGCGTGTCCTCGCCGACATCCAGGGTGGTCGCTTCGTGAAGAACTTCGTGCTCGATAACCGCGCCGGTCAGCCCGAACTGAAGGCCGCGCGCAAGCAGGCCGCGGCGCACCCGATCGAGCAGGTCGGTGCGAAGCTTCGCGAGATGATGCCGTGGATCGGCGCGGGCAAGCTGGTCGACAAGGACAAGAACTGATGTCGGGCGGCGCCGTTCGTTACCGAGCGGTGTCGCCGTTCAAGATATTTGAACGATCTCCTTCAGATTGTCAGGCTGGTGCTCATCGCTCCCTGGTCGCATGACCACCTCACCATTCTGGAGGTCACCTCATTATGCGCTTCTTCGCTCCTGCTCTCGCTTTGCTCGTCGCCCTTCCAGCCGTCGCACAGGCTCCAGGCGCTCTGCCCGGTCAGCCCGACGTCACGCGGCTCACCGCGGGCGCGTACAAGCTTGAGCCGTCTCACACTCAGATCGGCTTTGCGGTTGATCACTTCGGCTTCTCGATCTTCCGCGGCTCCTTCTCGCAGGCGTCCGGCGCGCTGACGCTCGATCCGGCGCATCCGGCCAAGACGGTGCTAGCGGTGACGGTGCCGATCGCATCGGTGCGCACCACCAGCGACAAGCTCGATGAGGAGCTCGTCTCCGCCGATTGGCTCGATGCGGCCCACTTTCCGACCGCGACCTTTACCTCCACCGATATCACGCCGGGTCCGCAGAACACCGCACGCGTCAACGGCGATCTCACGCTTCATGGCGTCACCAGGCCGGTGCAGATGCTCGTTCATTTTCACGGCGCGGGCATCAATCCGATGGACAAGGCCTTCACCGCGGGTTTCGACGGCAAGCTGGCGTTCAACCGCAGCGATTTCGGTGTCGCCAAATATGTGCCGGTGGTGTCCGACCGCGTCGAGCTGACCATCGCGGGTGCGTTCGAGAAGCAATAGATCACCGCAAAGCGGCCGATTGACAGAGAGCCCTGCGAGCGCGAGCGTGCGGTTTTTCGTCAAGGAGCTTCGCTGATGCGCCGCCTCTCTGCTTTCGCCATGCTCCTGAGCGCAGCTGTCGGGGTCGCCGCGCAGTCACCGATGAAGATGCCGAGCACGCCGCCCGGCACCCCCGATCCTACGCGGGTGGCGGCCGGCACCTACGCAGTCGAAGCGTCGCACACGGAAGTGCTGTTTGCGCTCGACCATCTCGGCTTCTCGATCTTCCGCGGGTTCCTGTCCAACGCATCGGGCACGCTGACGCTCGATCCGAAGAACCCCGGCGCTACCAAGCTGACGATCACGATCCCGATCGGATCGATTTACACGCCGAGCAAGGAGCTGAACGAGGAGCTGATCGGCCCCAAGTTCTTCGACGTGCAGCACTGGCCGAACGCCACCTTCACGTCGACCAGCGTCGTGCCCGCAGCCGACGGCTGGACGCTCGTCAACGGCAATCTGACGATCCACGGTCAGACCCGCGCGACGCAGATGAAGGTGCGGCTGCACGGCGCGGGCAAGAGCATGATGGGGCGCGGCCAGTCGATCGGCTTCGACGGGCGGATGGCGATCAATCGGAGTGAATATGGCGTCGGCGCGGGCGTACCGCTCGTTTCCGATCAGGTGCAGATCACGATTGCCGCTGCGTTCGAGCAGCAGTGAGGGTCAGGCCGCCGGTCGTTCGATCCGCGCGAAGCTCATGAAGTGCGCCCGGACGTTGGCGTCGGTGACCTGCGCCACCATGCGATCGACAGTCACTGCCAGGCTCTCCTGCTCGTCGACCCGTGAGAGCCGCTGCCATGCCATGTCCCACATTCCGAAAGCACGTGCGGTGATCGTGCTGCGGGATAGTTCGACGCAGGCATAATGATGGGGATCGCGCTTGATGCGGGCAAGCGTCGCAAGCACCTGCGGCTCGTCGCCTTCGAGCGCCTGCAAAAAGCGCTTGCCGTCGAACAGCAGCAAACCGGTCAGTCCGTCGCGTCGATTGTTGCTCCGCGACTTGGCGAGGATCGCACTGGCGGCGAAGTCGTCGGTCCCTGGGCGGGCGGTGCTGATGTACGACAGGCGAATCATCGTGCGAACTCCGTAGCTTGCGTCGCCGCTCCGTTGTGACAGCCGATGGTTGCGTGCGCGTTAATCAGCGCTACCCGGCAGATTGCGGCTGGACAGCCGCTACGATCTGCCACAAGTTCCGGCGTATGCACGCGGCAATCCGCCTTCCTCTGCTTCGACTTACGCGCCCTTAGGCGCGTCGTTGTAGCGTGGGCATTGCCCGCGCCGCGCCTGAGGGGATGATCGCGGCCCGCCCGTCCGGGTCTCAGACGATGCCCGCCCCCGCCAAGCGCCGGGGCACCGGAGTGCCACCATGACCGACACGATTCTGATCTTCGACACCACCTTGCGCGACGGCGAGCAGTCTCCGGGCTGCTCGATGAACCTTGAAGAGAAGCTCAAGGTCGCTGCCCAGCTCGAGGCGATGGGCGTCGACATCATCGAGGCGGGCTTTGCGATTGCTTCGGAAGGCGACTTCGAGGCGGTCCGGGAGGTCGCTCGGCATGCCGATCGCGCGATCGTGGCAAGCCTTGCCAGAGCAGCGATCGGCGACATCGATCGCGCTTGGGAGGCGGTGCGCCATGCGCGACAGCCGCGCATCCACACCTTCATCGCCACCTCGCCCCTGCACATGCGGGTGAAGCTCAACAAGTCGCCCGAGGAGGTGATCGAGGCGATCGAACACACCGTCGGCCATGCGCGCGATCTCTGTGAAGACGTCGAATGGTCGGCCGAGGATGCCACGCGTTCCGATCCCGACTTCCTCGCCCGCGCCATCGAGACGGCGATCAAGGCCGGCGCCACGACGATCAACCTGCCAGATACCGTGGGCTATGCCATGCCCGAGACCTACGGCGCGATGTTCCGGGACATGATCGGACGCGTGCCCAATGCAGGCCAAGCGGTGTTTTCCACCCATTGCCACAACGACCTTGGTCTCGCCGTCGCCAACAGCCTGGCGGCGGTGATGGGCGGCGCGCGGCAGGTCGAATCGACGATCAATGGCATCGGCGAACGCGCCGGCAACGCCGCGGTTGAGGAAATCGCGATGGCGATCCGGGTGCGGCATGACGTCATGCCGATGCGCACCAACATCGTCTCGACCGAGATCATGAAGTCCAGCCGACTCATCCAGGCGGTCACCGGCTTCCAGGTGCAGCCCAACAAGGCGATCGTCGGCGCCAATGCCTTCGCGCACGAGAGCGGCATC
>CAXTBZ010000123.1:4709-6149 GCA_964242855.1 uncultured Sphingomonadaceae bacterium | reverse complement strand
GCACCATGTTCACGATGCGGCGGAACTCGGGCAGCGCCATGCCGGTCGCGCCGACGATCTCGCTGATCTCGTTGCGAATGCGATCGACCGCCTCCGCTTCGGCTGCGGCGAACGCAGCGAACTTCTTGTCGATCACCTTGACGCGATCGAGCCAGCCATCCTCCAGCTCGTGATCGATGTAGCTGTCGAGAAAGGCCTTGCGCGGCACCTTGTGGCGCTCGGCCAGGCGCAGCATCTGGCCGCCGAGCGCGGTCAGCCGCCGGTTGAAGGCGTAGAGCTGGTCGACCAGGTGCTCGATCTTGGCGCCGTGAAACTGGACGCTCTCCACCTCGGCGGTAAGCTGTTCGCGCAGCGCCTGGTACTTCGCTTCCTGCCGCTCCGGATAGCCGCCCGTGTTGAGCGCGCCGACGCGGGCCTGCTGGATCTTGGCAAACTGCTGGTAGAGCTGCGTGATCTTGGCGAAGCGCTCGAGCGCCATCGGCTTCAGCTGCTCCTCCATCTGCGCGAGGCTGAGGGTGTTGTCCTCCTCTTCCTCCTCGACCGGACGGGGGATGCGGCGCTCGCCGGTCTCATCCTCTTCCTCTTCGGCAGGTGCCTCCTCGGGCTCCTCTTCCTCCTTGAAGGACGGACCGGCGGTCTTCTCGGAGATCTCGCCATTGTCGTCGGCGGCATCGTCGTCGGACAGGTTCTCGGGCGCCGGATCCTTGTTGAGCATGGCGTCGAGATCGAGAATCTCGCGCAACTGCATCGTGCCTTCGTTGAGCGCGGTCGACCAATCGATGATTGCGTTGAACGTGATCGGGCTTTCGCACAGCCCCAGGATCATCGTGTCGCGACCCGCCTCGATGCGCTTGGCGATCGCGATCTCGCCCTCGCGGCTGAGCAGCTCGACGGCGCCCATCTCGCGCAGGTACATGCGGACGGGATCGTCGGTGCGATCGACCGTCTCCTTCTTGGCCTGGATTTGGAAGACCTCGCCGGCGCCATCCTCGGGCGCGGCCTCTTCCTCCTCGGGCTCTTCCTCGCGCTTGTCGTCGTCCGAGACTTCCTCGTTCTCGACGATATTGACGCCCATCTCGTTGATCGTGGACATGATGTCCTCGATCTGATCGGTGTTCATCTCGCCGACCACGGCGTTAAGTTCATCGACGGTCAGGTAGCCACGCTTCTTACCGCGCGCGACAAGCTTCTTCAGCGACGCGTCGTTGAGATCGATGAGCGGCGCATCGCCCGCTTCGATCGTTCCCGTGGTATCACCGCCGCCGTTGGTCTTCGCCATGCCAGTCCTCAGAGTTCAGCCTGCTCCCTCAACTCGGAAAGCCGCTGTTCCGTTTCCAATCTTTCGCGCTGAAGGTGCTGTTGCTCCTCCCACGCGCCGTCATCCGTCGTGTCACCCAAACGGACCGTCGCCCACGCGATCTGAGCATCGAGCTCGGACCG
>CAXTBZ010000123.1:0-4699 GCA_964242855.1 uncultured Sphingomonadaceae bacterium | reverse complement strand
CGGACCGCCTCACCATGACGTCGATGACTTCCCCCAGATCGCGCCGCGCGCGCTCCGGGTCCGCATCGCCGCGCTGGAAGGAAAACGCAAGTCCGTTCGCGCGGCCGGGCTTCTGCAAGAGATCGCTTCCGCCGACCCGAAGCAATATGGTGCCGATGCCCTCTGCTTCAAGCGTTTCGCCGCGCCACGCTGCCTCGACGAGCGCCGCGCGCGCCTTGTCGAGCGCAGGATCGGCGAAATGGAGATGCGACAAGGGCTCGGCAAGCGCCCCTATGCTGTCCGGCACGCGGACCAGCCCCGCCAGAATAGCGCGCGCCATTGCCCGGTCGATGCCGTCGACGTTTATCGCCTTGGTGCTCGCAAGCGGGGGCGCGACCGGCGGCACCCAGCCGCCGCGACGATCACCGGCGCGGCCGGGACGCGACGGCGCACGCGGCTGCCACTCTCGCTTGGGCGGCGCGAAGAGCGCGTCGGCCCGCTGACGCAGTTCGCTGCTGTACGCGTAGCTAACATCGCGGTCCGCGATCGCGCGGGCATGTTCGGCCAGGCGCTGCTTCAGGCCGGCGCGCGCTTCGGGCGTATCGAGCGGCAGCGCCGCTTGTTCGTGGCGCCACAGCCGGTCGACCAGCGGCTCGGGCGTCTCCAGCAGCGGTGCTATCGCCGCGCGACCGCCGGCGCGGACCAGATCGTCCGGGTCCTGGCCTTGCGGCAAGGTCAGGAAGCGGAGTGTACGGCCGGGCTGGAGGAAGGGCAGCGCCCGCCCGATCGCCCGCACCGCCGCCTTCTGCCCGGCGCCATCCCCGTCGAAGCACAGGATCGGCCGCGGATCGAGCCGCCACAGCCGCTCCAGCTGGCCCTCGGTCAGCGCTGTACCGAGTGGGGCGACCGCCTCGTCGATCCCGACTCCGGCGAGCGCGATCACGTCCATATAGCCCTCGACCACGATCACGCGCCCGGCCTTGCGGCTGGCAGCGGCGGCGAGATCGAGGTTGAACAATGTGCGCCCCTTGTCGAACAGCGCCGTCTCGGGTGAGTTCAGATATTTGGGCTCGCCGTCGCCCAGGATGCGCCCGCCAAACGCGATCGTCCGCCCGCGCGGATCGCGGATCGGGATCATCAGCCGGCCGCGGAAGCGATCATAGGGATCGCGGTTAGCCTCCTCGGGCTTGATCAGCAGACCGCACTCGATCAGCTTCTCATCGCCCGCATCGGCGAGCGCGGACCGCAGCCCCGTCCGGGTGTCGGGTGCGAAGCCGATGCGGAAGGTGCGCGCGAGCGACTCCGATATGCCGCGCTTCTGCAGATAGGCACGCGCATGCGCGCCCTCCGCCCGGCCGAGCTGCTCGACGAACCAGTCCTCCGCCTGCGCCATGACATCGTGCAGAGTGGAGGCACGCTCGGCCTTTTCGCGCGCGCGGGGATCCTGCTGCGGCACCTCGAGGCCGGCCGCCTGGGCGAGCTCCTTCACCGCATCGATGAACGGCAGCCCGCGCTGCTCGGTCATCCAACGGATCGCATCGCCATGCGCCCCGCAGCCGAAACAATGGTAGAAGCCCTTGTCGTCGTTGACCGTGAAGCTCGGCGACTTCTCGTTGTGGAACGGACAACACGCCTTCCACTCGCGCCCGGCCCGCTGCAGCTTGGTCGACTTGCCGATGAGGGTGGATAGCAGGGTGCGGGCGCGGAGTTCATCCAGCCAGGCGGGGGAGAGAGTCATGACTCCCCCTCCCTTTCAAGGGAGGGGGTTGGGGGGTGGGTGAAACGATCAGCACGCTTGCAAAGCGCCGAAAGAAGGACTGTCAACACGCCTTCGAGATTTTCCATAACCTCTCGATTGGTAAAGCGCAGCGTCAAATAGCCAAGTCGCCTATGTTCGGCGTCGCGCAGGCGATCCACTTCCGGAACGTGCGTATCGCCATCTACCTCTACGATGAGCGCCTTGGTGCGGCAGACAAAATCGCAGATTACGCCGTCGATGACGATCTGGCGGCTGAATTTGTATCCACCAAGTTGCGAGGATCGCAGGGATTGCCACAGACGAGCTTCCGGTTCCGCCGGCTCGCCCCGCATCCGGCGGGCATACCCTCCAAGTCTTGGGTTTATTCGAAGCGCCATCACCCACCCCAACCCCTCCCTTGAAAGGGAGGGGCTTTGAAGCTCACCCCGCCAAAGCCGCCTTCACCAGCCCGCTCGCCTTGCTCATGTCGAGGCTGGTGGCGTGACGGGCTTTCAGTTCGGCCATCAGCTTGCCCATGTCCTTGGGGCCGGTCGCGCCGATCTCGGCCTTGATCGCTTCGATCGCGGCGATCGTCTCGGCTTCGGACATGCGGCGCGGCAGGAAGCCTTCGATCACCGCCAGTTCGTTCCGCTCGATCGCGGCGAGTTCGGGGCGGTTGCCCTTGTCGTACATCTCGATCGATTCGCGGCGCTGCTTGGCCATCTTGTTGAGCACCTCGACGATCAGCGCGTCGTCATCGTCGGGCGCCTTGCCGGTCCTGGCTTCGATGTCGCGGTTCTTGATCGCGCTCTGGATCAGGCGGATCGCCGCCGTCCGCTCCGCCTCGCGGGCCTTCATGGCGGTGATCAGCGCGGCCTTGATGTCATCTCTTATCATCGCGCCGCCATAGCCGGGATCGTCGGGCTTGAGTAGAGTTGACCCGCCGCCCTGCGGCGTCTAGCTCCCGCGGCTTAGCGACATCGCCGATCGAACCAGGAGTGCCCGCCCGCATGGCCGACGCATCATTTCCGCGCGTGCCCGATGGAGCGACCGGCGTGCTTGCGTTGGCGAGCGGCGAGGTGATCTTCGGGCGCGGCTTCGGTGCGGTCGGCTCTGCGGTGGGCGAGGTCTGCTTCCACACCGCGATGACCGGCTATCAGGAGGCGATGACCGATCCTTCGTTCGCGAAGCAGATCATCACCTTTACCTTTCCCCACATCGGCAATGTCGGCGCCAACCCCGAGGATGTCGAGGCGATCAACGCCCACGCGCTCGGCTGCATCGTGCGCGAGGACGTGACCGCGCCATCCAGCTTCCGCTCCGCCCAGCGCTTCGACGAATGGCTGAAGGGCCATGGCCGCATCGGCCTGTCGGGCATCGACACCCGCGCGCTCACCCGCATGATCCGCGTGGCCGGCGCGCCCAACGGGGTGATCGCGCACGATCCCGAAGCCCGCTTCGATCTCGCTGCGCTGGTGGCGGAGGCGAAGGCCTGGCCGGGGCTCGAGGGGATGGACCTCGCGAAGGAGGTGTCCGCGCTGCAGAGCTATGCGTGGGACGAGGGGCTTTGGCATCTTGGTTCGGGTTACGCGGCACGTCCTTCGACTTCGCTCAGGACGAACGGGGTAGGGGGGGCTGAGGCCAGCCACACAAACTCCGTTCGTCCTGAGCCTGTCGAAGGACCTGCCCCAGGCGATGCGCAAGACACCCGCCCCCACGTCGTTGCCATCGATTACGGGCTCAAGCGCAACATCCTGCGCAACCTTGTCGCCGCTGGCGCACGGGTGACGGTGGTGCCGGCCACCGCCAGCTTCGAGGACGTGATGCGCCACGCGCCGGACGGCGTGTTCCTCTCCAATGGCCCCGGCGATCCGGCGGCGACCGGCGCCTACGCGGTGCCGGTGATCCGCCAGCTGCTGGAGGTGTCCAAGCCGATCTTCGGCATCTGCCTCGGCCACCAGCTGCTCGGGCTGGCGGTGGGCGCGCGAACGTCGAAGATGCACCAGGGCCACCGCGGCGCCAACCATCCGGTCAAGCGCACCGACGACGGTCGCGTCGAGATCACCAGCATGAACCACGGTTTCGCGGTCGAGACCGACAGCCTCCCCGCCAATGTCGAGCCAACCCACTTCTCGCTGTTCGACGGCAGCCTCGCGGGGCTACGCCTCACCGACAAGCCGGCCTTCTCGGTCCAGTACCACCCCGAAGCCAGCCCCGGCCCGCAGGACAGCCACTATCTGTTCGAGCAGTTTGTGGGTGCGCTGAAATGAACTCGATCTTTCCCTTTTTCACGTCGAAATGGCGGCGGACAAATTTCCTTTCTGTCGGAGTAACTCTCTGCGCCCTGATTGCTGCAATTTGCGCGGCGCCGCTCGCATTTGTGAGACCTTGGATTGCGATCTGGCTGTTAGCTTTGATGACAATATTAGTTCTTGGAACCTTTGGAATCTGGGCTTTCCATGCGATCCGAAATCCGAAGCTTCTCGATACTGAGGATCATCAAGAGCAGATGGCGGCCATCTCTCTGCTTGGTTCTAATAGGTCTGAGGATCAGGCGATTGTAGAAGCGATTACTGGACAGCCAGTCGTTGAGAACCCGCGGCTCTCACATGGGGAGCAAAAATGACGACATTTACCTATGTGCTATCGTTTGACCCGGACTCAACGGCGTTCAAACTCAATCAACTTCATTCGCTGATCGTCTCCCATCGAATGATCAAAAGCTGGTATTTTGCGTATCGGGGAACGTATCTTTTGAAATCGGACGAGGCTCTTGTAAACTTAACGCCAAGCTTTCGCGTCTTTTTTGATGGCGCGCCGTTCCTGCTCGCTTTCTTAATGCCAGAGTATACCGGCGGCGCTTTTGCTCAACCTATCTGGGACTGGGTGAATGCGGATCGGGTTCCTGCTGTTGGTAGTGCAAACTAATGCCCAAACGCACCGACATCTCCTCCATCCTCGTCATCGGCGCGGGGCCGATCG
>CAXTBZ010000122.1:0-6261 GCA_964242855.1 uncultured Sphingomonadaceae bacterium | reverse complement strand
GACGCTCGACGACATCGGCGATCTCGCCACCGACGAGCTCGTCCAGAAGAAGCGCCAGGAGCCACGCCGCCGCGCCGAGAATGCGCCGGTCAAGCCGCAGCGAGCCGAGGACAAGGCCGGCGTGCTCGCCGACTACGGCTTGTCCGAAGCACAAGGCAACGAGATCATCATGGCCGCACGCCACGCCGCCGGCTGGTTCGCCGACGAGGCCGCCGACGACACCGCTTCTGCGGAGAGCGAGGCCTGATGCCCTTCGTCTCGATCCGGATCTCGGGCTCCGCCACCAAGGAGCAGAAGGCGGGCATCGTCGCCGACGTGACGGGCTCGCTGGTCGCGCGACTGGGCAAGAACCCGGCCGCCGTCCAGATCGTGATCGAGGAAGTGTCGACCGAGAACTATGGCGCCGGCGGTATCCTGATCGCGGACCGCGCGCCTTCCCCCCAGCCGCAGGAGGTCGCTCTTGCGGATGGAACACGATGAGCATCTGAGCGCTCCGATCAATACTGGACGTTCGTCCGGAGCGAAGTCGAGGGACATCGCTGCCGGGCAAGGTGTCTCGGCTTCGCTCGACACGAACGGAGCTGGTGCGGAGGGTGGCGACGCTTCGACTGCTCCCGAACGCAAGTGCATCCTAACCGGCGCGCATGACGCCCGCGACAACCTGATCCGTCTCGCCATCTCGCCCGAGGGTGCGGTGCTGCCCGACGTTCGGGCCAAGGCGCCAGGCCGCGGCGCTTGGATCGGCGTCGATCGCCCGACGCTCGAGGCAGCCCAGGCCAAGGGCAAGCTCAAGGGCGCGCTGGCCCGCGCCTTCAAGGGCAAGCCGCTGGCGATCCCCGATGATC
Source organism: uncultured Sphingomonadaceae bacterium (assembly GCA_964242855.1). GTDB lineage: Bacteria > Pseudomonadota > Alphaproteobacteria > Sphingomonadales > Sphingomonadaceae > Solisphingomonas. Next base: position 5,416 of record CAXTBZ010000122.1, on the reverse strand, counting down.
TGGGTGGACGGATCGAAACCGCCCTCGAGCGCGCGTTCCTGGAGCGCCTGGGCCTTGAAGCGCGCGCCGGCATGCTCGTGCTCGGCTCCGACCGCATCGAGGAGGCGGCGCGCAAGGGTCGCGTCGCGCTGCTGCTCCACGCGGCGGATGCCGGCGCAGACGGATCGCGCAAGCTCGATCAGGCGCTCCGAGTCGGATCGGACGCGGAGGGGTCGGGCCGGCGGGGTCTGGACTTGCCTTTGCCGCGCACCATATTGGCAATGGCGCTCGGACGCGAAAATGTGGTACATGTCGCCCTGACAGACCGGGCTGCCGCCCGCCGCGTCAGCCACGCGCTCGATCGCTGGATCGGGTTCATGGGGCGGGGACTTATCGGACGGGAAAACGAGGCCGAGCCTCGCGATGCATCGCGGGGCCTTTCGGCTCCTGCTGGTTTGAAGAACGCCGACGGCTCGCCCGCCGGTGATGATGTTTGAGGATCTGGGTAGTCGATGAGCGAAACTGAAAAGCCGAAGCTGGGTATGCGCGCGCCGCTAGGGCTGAAGCGCACGGTCGAGACGGGCAAGGTGAAGCAGAGCTTCTCCCACGGCCGATCGAACACCGTGATCGTGGAAACCAAGCGATCGCGCGTGCTGCGCCGGCCGGGTGATCCCGAGCCGCAGCCCGAGGCGGCGCCCGCCGTCCAGCCGGTTGCCGAGCCCGAGGTGCAGCAGGCCGCTGCTCCCGCCCCTCGCCCGGCCGAGCCGGCGCCGCGTGCGCCGCAGCCGGCACCGCAGCGTGCGATGAGCCCGCTCGAGCGTCGCGAACAGCAGGAGCGCCTGCTGCGCGAGGCCGACGAGTCGCGCATGGTCGCCAACGAGGAGAACCGCCGCCGCGAGGAGCGCCTCAAGGTCGAAGCGACCGAGGACGAAAAGCGCCGCGTGGAGGAAAGCAAGCGCCCCGATCAGGAGGTGCGTCAGCCCGAGCCGGAGGAGGCGAAGCGCGCGCCCGAGGCTCCGGCCGAACAGTCTGCGCCAGCAGTCGATGCTGCGTCAGCTACAGAAGCGGCCGAGCGGGAGACGCAGGGCACGACGGGCACCCCGCCGCCACGCCGCTTTACGCCCGTCATCGCACCCAAGCGGCCCGAGCCTGCTGCCCGTCCGGGCCGCGCCGGCCGCCCGGGCACCGACGATCGCCGCCAGTCCGGCAAGCTGACCGTCACCAAGGCGCTGGACGATGAGGGTGGCGCACGCGCTCGCTCGCTCGCCGCGCTCAAGCGCTCGCGCGAAAAGGACAAGCGCCACCATCAGTCGGGAGGCGCGCAGGCCAAGCAGGTCCGCGATGTCGTTGTGCCCGAGACGATCACCGTCACCGAGCTCGCCAATCGCATGGCCGAGCGTGGCTCCGATCTGGTGAAGGCATTGTTCAAGATGGGCATGCCCGTCGCCTCCACCGATTCAATCGACCAGGATACCGCCGAGCTGCTCGTCACCGAGTTCGGCCACAATTTGAAGCGCGTCAGCGAGAGCGACATCGACATCGTCGCCGAGACCGAGGTCGAGGCCGAGGAGTCGCTGCAGCCGCGTGCCCCGGTGGTCACGATCATGGGCCATGTCGATCACGGCAAGACCTCGCTGCTCGATGCGCTGCGCGGCACCGATGTGGTGAAGGGTGAGGCCGGCGGCATTACCCAGCATATCGGCGCCTATCAGGTGAAGGTGAAATCGGGCGAGAAGGTCACCTTCCTCGATACACCGGGCCACGAAGCCTTTTCCGAGATGCGCGGACGCGGCGCCAACGTCACCGACATCGTGGTGGTGGTTGTCGCTGCAGACGACGGCATCCGCCCGCAGACGATCGAGGCGATCAACCACACCAAGGCGGCCGGCGTGCCGATGATCGTGGCGATCAACAAGATCGACAAGCCCGGCGGCAATGCCCAGAAGGTCCGCGAAGCGCTGCTCCAGTACGACGTGCAGGTCGAGGAGATGGGCGGCGAGGTTCAGGACGTCGAGGTCTCCGCGCTGGCCAAGACCGGGCTCGACGAGTTGGTCGAGAAGATCCTGCTCCAGGCCGAACTGCTCGAACTGAAGGCCAATCCCGATCGAGACGCGGAAGCCACGGTGATCGAGGCCAAGCTCGACAAGGGTCGCGGCCCGGTCGCCACCGTGCTCGTCCGTAAGGGCACGCTCAAGGTCGGCGACATCTTCGTGGTCGGTGCCGAGAGCGGCAAGGTTCGTGCGCTGGTCGATGACAAGGGTCAGCAGATCAAGCGGGCCGGCCCGTCGCAGCCGGTTGAGGTGCTCGGTCTCTCGGGCGTCCCGGGCGCGGGCGATCCGCTGTCGGTGGTCGAGAACGAGGCGCGGGCGCGTGAAGTCGCGGCCTATCGTGCCGGCGTCATCCTCAACAAGCGCACGACGAGCGCACCCGCCAATCTCGAGACGATGTTCTCGGCGTTGCGCGAGAAGCAGGCGCAGCAGTTCCCGGTCGTGGTCAAGGCCGACACGCAAGGGTCGGTGGAAGCCATCGTCGGATCGCTCAACAAGATCTCGACCGATCTCATCCAAGTGCGCATCCTGCACTCGGGCGTCGGCGGCATCACGGAGAGCGACGTGACGCTGGCGGCGGCTTCACGCGCGCCGATCATCGGCTTCAACGTCCGCGCCAATGCCAATGCCCGCCAGATCGCCACCCGCGATCAGGTCGCGTTGAAGTATTACGATGTGATCTACGACCTGCTGGACGAGATCCGCGCCGCGATGGCGGGGCAGCTCGGGCCGGAAGCGATCGAGCATGTCGTCGGCCGCGCCGAAATCCGCGAGGTCTTCTCGGCCGGCAAGCATGGCCGTGCGGCGGGCCTGCTCGTGGTCGAGGGCTTCATCCGCAAGGCGCTCAAGGCGCGCATCACGCGTGAGGACGTCATCGTCTATAACGGCACGATCGCCTCTCTGCGTCGCTTCAAGGATGACGTGCCCGAGGTGCGCGCGGGCCTTGAGTGCGGCGTGACCTTCGAGAGCCACACCGACATCAAGGCGGGCGACTTCCTCGAGACGTTCGAAGTCGAGATGCGCGAGCGGACACTTTAACTTTAACCCTCTCCCGCTTCTGCGGGAGAGGGAGGGACCCGCGAAGCGGGAGGATGAGGGTCTTCTTCTTCCTCCTTCGCACGAAGCAAGAAGAAGACCCTCACCCAACCCTCTCCCGCGAAAGCGGGAGAGGGCTTGAGGCTTGCGATGCGCCAGACCGAAACCTCCGAAGGCAAGTCCGTCCGCCTGCTGCGCGTGGGCGAGCAGATGCGCCATATCCTCTCCGAGATCCTTGCGCGCGGTGACGTGCATGACGAGGTGCTGGCGAGCCATACCGTCTCCGTCACCGAAGTGCGGATGTCGCCCGACCTCAAGCACGCCACCATCTTCATCAAGTCGTTACTCGGCCAGGACGAAGAGGCGGTGTTGAAGGCGCTGCGCACCAACACCGCCTATCTCCAGCGCGAGGTGGCCAAGCGGGTGCAGCTGAGGTTCGCCGCAAAGCTTAAATTCCTCGCCGACGAGAGCTTCGACGAGGGTAGCCATATCGACAAGCTGCTGCGCGATCCCAAGGTGGCGCAGGATCTCAGCGAGGGCTGAGCCGGCTGCCCGTCCACAGGAACGACACGACCGTGCTCCACAGGATCAGAGCCGCCGCGATCGAGATGGTGAGATCACGCAAAGGTTCGGCCAGCATGAGGCTGAAGGCGGCGGCGAGGACCAGCAACCCGCCGGTCACATAATAGACCCGCGCCGGCAGGCCGATCGCCAGCGGCACGAAATGCAACCCAATGATCGCGACGGTCGCCGCCATGACACAGGACGGCGCGCCGAAGTGGATAAGCAGGTTCGCCACGACGAAGATCGCGATCAGCTCGAGGCCGAACGCCCATGCGAGCACCGTCTTGGCACGCGCTGCGTCCGCGCTGCTGCGTTCGGGGAAGCGAACGCGCGTGGAGATGGCGATCAGCGCCGGGGAAAACGCGCAAGGCAGCACCACCCAGCCGCCGGGCAGCCGCGCTATGATCACCGCCGCCACACCCCATAGCGCTGCGAACATGCTCAACACCCAGACCGCCGATCGCATCGCCAACCCCCCCGTTGATCCGGAGAGAGCTTCAACGAAACTGCGGCTATGGCAAAGCGATATTTCCATTCCCGTCCTGGACGATTTCCGCGGCGAGGTTGCTACGCGGATGTTCCGCGCCTATGTTGATGGCGCCATCCTTTCGGGGCCGGCTATGGTGATAAATGATTTCGCGTGAGGCGCAGCGGACCCGGGGGCGGTACCCGGCGGCTCCACCACAAGCTCTCGGCAACGGGGGCCTTCTGATGGGGCCGAACTAGGATCGACGTGTGTACGAGTGCGATGTTTTTGCCCGGCCTGATTGAGCCGTTAAACTGATCAAAACCACAAGTGCCAACGATAACGAGGCGCTCGCCCTGGCCGCGTAACAAGTCCTAACGGACGAGTTACTTCAACCAGAGCGCGGTTCGGGCCGAACCGGGCAACAGAATCGGATACCGGCGGCCGCCAGGGGGGCCGAGCAACAGAAACCCCCTGGACCTTTGCCGAAGCGCGGGGTTCGAGCGACGGACGCTCCCACCGCGCATTCCCGCTTGGAACTTCGCCGCCTTGCGCTACGCTATGCCTCTGAATCGGGAGGAACATTCATGCGCCGCGCTCTTGTTCTGTGCCTGCTCGTCCTCCCGCTGATCGCCGGATGCAAGCAGAAGACCGCAGGTGACGCCGTCAAGCAGGCCTATGACAACAAGGCCGATCAGATCGATGCGCAGGCCGACAACCAGGCCTCACCGGTCGCCAAGCAGCTCTACAAGGATCAGGCCGACGCCTATCGCGAGGAAGGCAAGGATCGCAAGAAGGGCCTGGAGGGCGGCAAGCCGACCAAGGGCTTCGACGGCGGCGCGACGGCTGGCGGCGCAACGCCGGCGCCAGGGACCGCCCCGCCCACCGAAAACCCCTAAACCGTGCGGCACCTCAACGAAGAAGGGCTCCCGTCGCCGGGAGCCCTTCTCTTATCAGCCTGATCGAAGCGATCAGTCGTCGTCGCGGGTCAGGAAGGCCGGCGCGAACTCGGGCGCCGGGCCGTTGTCGCTGTTGCCGCCTTCCGAACGCTCGCGGCGCGGGCCGCGGTCGCTGCGCTCTCCACCACGGCTCTCGCCGCCACGACCACCACCGCCATCGCGACGCGGGCCACGATCGCCGCCATCACGGCGGGGGCCGCGATCACGATCGCCACCCCGGTCGCTTCTGGGCCCACGATCACCGCGGTCGCCGCCCTCACGCAGCTCGCGCGGCGGGCGGGTGTCTTCCAGCTCGGCACCGGTCTCCTGATCGACGACGCGCATCGACAGGCGAACCTTGCCGCGCGGATCGATCTCGAGGACCT
>CAXTBZ010000121.1:0-6281 GCA_964242855.1 uncultured Sphingomonadaceae bacterium | reverse complement strand
ACACCTTCGCATCGCCACTACTGGCCCGGATCGCCCGCGCGATCTCGTCTGCCGCCATCGCCATGTCAGATCGATCCTATCAACTGGCGACGCGCCTCGATCGCCAGGGCATCCATCTGCGCGCGAATGTCAGCCTCCTCGGTCTCGACATTGGCCGAGACGAGATCGCCGTAGAGCTTGCGCATCACATCCTCGTCGCCCGCTTCCTCGAACTCGGCCTGGACGACCGCCTTGGCGTAGGCGTCGGTCTCCTCGGGCGTGAGCTTCATCAGACCCGCCGCCCACTGGCCGAGCAGCCGATTGCGGCGCGCGATGACGCGGAAGGCCATCTCCTCGTCATGCGCATACTTGTTCTCGAACGCCTGCTCGCGATCGTCGAAGGTGGTCATAGGCCTGGTCTCGTCCCTGTACTTGATCGCGTGCAGAGATACGGAAAGGAACGAAGACGCGCAACGGGCGCCCGCTGTCGGCTTTCTTTACAGCGCCATCTCGTACGCCGCCGTCGTCCTGGTAGCGACGTCTTCTTCAGTTATCCCGGGTGCAAGCTCGATGAGCTTGAAGGGGCTGTCGTGGTCGGGCCGCTGGAACACGCAATACTCCGTTATGATCATATCGACCACATTCAGCCCGGTGAGCGGCAAGGTGCAGGTCGGGATGAACTTCGCGCTACCGTCCTTTGCCGCCAGATCCATCACCACGATGATCTTCTTGACGCCGGCGACGAGATCCATCGCGCCGCCCATGCCCTTCACCATCTTGCCCGGGATCATCCAGTTGGCGATGTCGCCGCCTTCCGAAATCTCCATCGCGCCGAGCACGGCGAGATCGATGTGGCCGCCGCGGATCATCGCGAAACTGTCGGCAGACGAGAAATAGGCGGTCTTGTCGAGCTCCGAGACGGTCTGCTTGCCGGCGTTGATCAGGTCGGCGTCCTCCTCGCCCTCGAACGGAAAGGGCCCGATGCCGAGCATTCCGTTCTCGGACTGGAGCGTCACCTCGACACCCGGCGGAACATGGTTCGCCACCAGGGTCGGGATGCCGATGCCGAGGTTGACGTAGAAGCCATCCTTCAGCTCACGCGCGGCGCGCGCCGCCATCTCGTCGCGGGTCCAGGGCATTACGCGGCCTCCCTCTTGCGCACAGTACGCTGCTCGATCTTCTTATCGTACGGCGCGCCTAGGATCAGGCGATTGACGTAGATGCCGGGCAGGTGGACGGCATCGCCATCGAACGATCCCACCGGCACGATCTCCTCGACCTCGGCCACGCAGATCTTGCCGGCAGTCGCGGCAGGATGGTTGAAGTTGCGCGCCGTCTTGCGGAACACGAGGTTGCCGCTCTCGTCCGCCTTCCAGCCCTTGATGATGGCGAGGTCGGCGAAGATGCCATGTTCGAGGATGTAGTCCTCTGGCCCGTTCCGCCCAACGAAGCTCTTCACCTCCTTGCCCTCAGCCACCTGGGTGCCGACGCCGGTCTTGGTGTAGAAGCCCGGTATGCCCGCGCCGCCCGCGCGCAGCCGCTCGGCGAGCGTGCCCTGCGGCGAGAACTCGACCTCCAGCTCGCCCGAGAGATACTGACGCTCGAACTCCTTGTTCTCGCCGACATAGGAGGAGATCATCTTGGCGACCTGCTTGGTACGCAGCAGCTTGCCGATGCCTTCATTGTCGATGCCGGCATTGTTCGACGCGAAGACGAGGTTCTTGACGCCCGATGCCTGGATCGCATCAAGCAGTCGCTCGGGGATACCGCATAGGCCGAAGCCGCCGCTGGCGATGGTCATGCCGTCGAACAGCACGCCGTCAAGAGCCGCTGCCGCATCCTTGTAGACCTTGTTCGCCACGCGTCTCTCCCTGCCCGTCGCCGCTCGGTTAACAGCCGCGGCGCGCAAGCGGAAGCTGGCATCGCACGTTCGCCCGTCCTAAGCCGCGCGCATGACCCAGACTCCCACTGCGCCGCGCACCGGCGGCCGCATCCTCGTCGACCAGCTCATCGCCCAAGGGTGCGATCGCATCTTCTGCGTCCCCGGCGAATCCTATCTCACGGTGCTCGACGCCTTGCACGACTCGCAGGAGATCGATCTCGTCGTCTGCCGGCAGGAAGGCGGCGCGGCCTATATGGCTGAAGCCGACGGCGCGCTCACCGGGCGCCCTGGCATCTGCTTCGTCACCCGCGGGCCGGGTGCCACCAACGCGTCGATCGGCGTCCATATCGCCATGCAGGATTCGACCCCGATGATCCTGTTCATTGGCGACGTCGCACGCGAGGCAAAGGACCGCGAAGGCTTTCAGGAGATCGACTTTCCGGCGATGTTCAGGCCGCTCGCCAAGTGGGCGGCGAAGATCGACGACGCGCGGCGCATCCCCGAATATGTCGCTCGGGCTTACGCCGTCGCGATGTCGGGCAGGCCGGGGCCGGTCGTACTGGCGCTGCCCGAGGACATGCTGCTCGACATGGTGGACGCGATCGACCGTCCGAAGGTGGTCCGGCCCGCGCAGCCGCCGTGCATCGGTGCGGTCGGCGCGCTGGTGGAGATGCTGAAGGACGCGGCGGCCCCGCTCGCGATCATCGGCGGCGCGGATTGGGACGACGCCGCCGCGCATCATTTCGCCGCGTTTGCCGAAGCGATCGGCCTTCCCGTCGCCTGCGCGTTCCGGCGGCAGGACGCGATCGCCTCGTCCTCGCCAGTCTATGCCGGCAATCTCGGCTATGGCCCCAACCCCAAGCTGGTCGAGCGCGTGAAGGCGGCCGACCTTCTGCTGGTGGTCGGCGCCAGACTCGGCGAGGCGACCACAGACGGCTATGCGCTGATCACGCCCGACCATCCGGACCAGCTGCTCGTCCACGTCCATCCCGATCCGAACGAGCTGCAGTCCGTCTTCCGCACCGATCTCGCGATCTGCACCGACATGCCCGAGTTCGCCGAGACGATGGCCTTCTGGGAGCATGACATCCTGCCGTTCGCCGATGGGGCTGCGGCGCATACCGAGTGGGAAGGCTGGAACACGCCGCAGCCGCGCGATGGCGTCGCGCTCGATCTTGGACCCTGCGTCGCGACGATGCGCGCGGCGATGCCGGCTGATACGATCATCTGCAACGGTGCGGGCAATTACTCCGGCTGGTGGCACCGCTACTGGCGCTATGGCGTGCGCGGAACGCAGCTCGCGCCGACCAACGGATCAATGGGCTACGGCATTCCCGCCGCCGTGGCCGCAGCGCTGCGCAAGCCGGACGCCCGCGTCGTGGCATTGGCGGGAGACGGCTGCTTCCTGATGAACGGCCAGGAACTGGCGACCGCCATGTCCCGCGGCATTCGGCTGCTCGTGATCGTTGTCGACAACGCGAATTACGGCACCATCCGCATGCACCAGGAGCGCGAGTATCCGCAGCGCGTCTCGGGCACCGCGCTCGTCAATCCTGACTTTGCGGTGCTTGCGCGAGCCTATGGAGGGTGGGCAGAAGCGGTCACGCGAACGGAGGACTTCGCTGCCGCTCTCTACCGCGCGCTTGAGCAACCGGGCCTCGCTTTGCTCCACCTCAAGACCGACGTTGAACAAATCACACCGGCAATTGGTTTGAGCAGCCTGAACAAGCGATAACAGGCTCATTCTGCGGTCGTTCAGCCCGACTCGCTTAGACCTGTTTTTGTAGCGATCGAATGTCGCTGAACAGGATGGAGAATTAACATGCGCAAGCTGATTTCGGGCCTTGTCGCCGCCGGATTGCTCGCCGGAACCGCCGTTGCGGGTGCTTCGCCGGCCGAGGCGCGCTGGCATGGCGGTTACGGCGGTGGCTACCATGGCTATCATGGCGGCTATTATCATCATGGCGGCATCGGCACTGGTGGCGCGATCGGCCTCGGCCTGCTGGGTCTGGGCGTGGGCGCGGCGATCGCTTCGTCGGATCGTCCGGCTTATTATGGTGGTGGCTACTATGCGCCCCCGCCCCCGCCGCCCGCTTACTACGGCGGCTACTACGCTCCGCCGCCGCCCCCCCCGGCCTATTACGGCGGGTACTACGGCTACTGATACAGTCGGAAGCGCAACGAGGCGTCGTCACTTTGGTGGCGGCGCCTCTTGCTTGGGTGAAAGGCGCTGATTAGAGAAAAGGCACGACCACCATGTGGCCGCGCCTCGTAGTGCTTCGATGATGGCCGATCAGATCTTGTCGATCGTGCCCTTCACCGCGCCCTTGGTCTTGCCGACCGTCGTCTGCACATTGCCCTTGGCTTCCTGGCCCGCGCCCTCCGCCTGCAGCGAAGCATCGTTGCTGTCGCGGCCGATTGCCTGCTTGGCCTTGCCTACCGTCTCGTTGACCGCGCCTTTGACCTTGTCGGTGAACTCGCTCATCTGATGTCTCCTGCGAGGCGGCCAATCGGGCCGCGTCGATAGGTATAACAATCCGCCCGCCCGCTCGGTTCCTGATGTGGATCAAGCTTGAGGATCAAGCACGCGTGGTGATCTCCAGATCGTCGCCGTCCTCCACGAGCATTTCGGCCAGCGCAGCAGTCGACAGCAGTTCAGCATTGCGCTCGATCAGCACCTTCTCCGGCACGAAGCCGAGTTCGGCGGCGAGCTCTGCCAGCGTCGTGCCGTCACGCACCCGCCTGTGCTCGCCATTGACCCTGATCGAGTTGGTACCGTCGGCATGCATGGTGTCGCTCTCCGCAAGAACCATGGGCCTAGTCCCCTAGGCATCACGCGGCAATCACACGCGGTATTTGCCAACGTCTTACTGTCGCCGCTAAGGAATATGGAACAGCAAAGGCGGATCATGGCCGACAAGCCCCTCATCTACGTGCTGAACGGCCCCAATCTGAACATGCTGGGGCTGCGCGAGCCCGAGATCTATGGCTCCGACACGATCGACGACATCGCCGCCATGCTCGATGATCGCGCTAACGAGCTAGGGTTGGAACTCGATATTCGCCAGTCCAACCACGAGGGCCACCTCGTCGACTGGATTCAGGAGGCGAACGCCAGGCAGGCCAAAGCCGTGCTGCTGAACGGCGGCGGCTTCACCCACAGCTCGATCGCCATTCACGACGCGATCAAGGCGGTCACCGTGCCCGTGATCGAGGTACACCTTTCCAACCCACACAAGCGCGAGCCATTCCGTCACCGCAGCTATATCGGCATGGCCGCGAGGGGCACGGTGGCAGGTTTCGGCGCGATGTCCTACCTGCTCGCGCTGGACGCGGCCGCCAAGCTCTGACAGAGCGTCGCGCCAACGCAGAACAGCCAAGAGGGTCGAGCCATGACCGACACCCCCGATACGAACACCGGCGCCATGCAGATCGATGCCGGGCTGGTGCGTCAGCTCGCCGAGATGCTCGATGCCACCCGCCTTACCGAGATCGAGGTGCAGGACGGCGATCGCCGCATCCGGGTGGCGCGCGCCGTGGCGATGGCGCCGGCACCCACGCTCGGGGTGGCTGCTGCTGCGCCGCTCCCGATCGCGGCTGCTCCGTCGCCGACGCACGTTGCTTCACCAGCTCTTGCCGCTCCGGGCGAGCATCCGGGCCTGGTCAAATCGCCGATGGTGGGCACCTGCTACCTCGCCGCCGAGCCGGGCGCCGCGCCCTTCATCGCGCCGGGCAAGCAGATTGCCGCGGGCGATACTCTGCTGATCGTCGAAGCCATGAAGGTGATGAACCCGATCGTCGCGACCAAATCTGGCAAGGTGACGCAGATCCTCGTCGAGAACGGCCAGCCGGTCGAGTTCGACCAACCGCTCGTCATCGTCGAATAGTCGCATGACGATCAGCAAGGTCCTCATCGCCAATCGCGGCGAGATCGCGCTTCGCATCCATCGTGCCTGCCACGAGATGGGCATCCAGACGGTCGCGGTACACTCCACGGCGGACACCGACGCGATGCATGTCCGCCTCGCCGACCATGCGGTGTGCATCGGTCCGCCGGCGGCGGCTGACAGCTATCTCAACGTCCCCAACATAATCGCGGCGGCCGAGATCAGCGGCGCCGATGCGATCCACCCGGGTTACGGCTTCCTATCCGAGAACGCGCAGTTCGCCGAGATCGTCGAGGCGCATGACCTGATCTTCATCGGGCCGAAGCCCGAGCACATCCGCACGATGGGCGACAAGATCGAGGCCAAGCTGACCGCGGCCAGGCTCGGTCTTCCGCTGGTGCCAGGCTCCGACGGCCCAATCAGCGATGTTGCCGAGGCCAGAGCGGTGGCCGCGGAGATCGGCTACCCGGTGATCATCAAGGCAGCGTCGGGCGGTGGCGGCCGCGGCATGAAGGTGGTGGAAGGCCCGGACC
>CAXTBZ010000120.1:0-6615 GCA_964242855.1 uncultured Sphingomonadaceae bacterium | reverse complement strand
GGCCGATGGCGGCACGGTCGACTGGGTGGTGCTGCGCAACCGTCTCCAGCATCTCGAGGCGCGTAACATGCGCCGTGTCGGCCAGGCGGTGGAAGAATTGTCGAAGCGCGTGGGTTTCCGGGTGATCCCGGGGTTGGGCGAACGCGTGATCTACCGCGAGCTGTTCCCCAAGGGGCTGACGCTGCTCGACCTCGGCGCGATCAAGGAGGTGGGGCTGAGCCACGTCGCCGCGCGTCAGGAGCTGCGCGAGATGGTGTCCGGCCTGCAGTTGCCCGAACCCTCCGATCTCTTCAACCGCGCGCCCGTCGCTGCCGCGACCGCCTGAGGCCAAGGCGCCATGTCGGGCAAGTTCATCGTCACGCTCGCGATCATTGCCGCGATCTGGTGGATGGGGCAGCGCCGCAAGGCAGCCTCGTTATCGCTCAGCGAGGCGCGGGACCTGCTCGGCGTATCAGCGCGCGCCAGCGAGGACGAGGTTCGCACCGCACACCGCCGGCTGATCGGCCGCGTCCATCCCGATGCCGGCGGGTCGCAGGCGCTCGCCAGCCGGGTCAACGCCGCGCGCGATGTGCTCGTCGCCGAATTGCACCGTCTGGACGCCTGACCGCCCGCTGAGACACGCACGAGGAAGCTCATGGCCCACCGCTTCGACCCCACCTCGCTGCGTGAATACGACATCCGCGGCATCGTGGGCACGTCGCTCGGGCCGGAGGACGCGATCGCCATCGGTCGCGGCTTCGCCACGCGCGTGCGCCGTGCAGGCGGCACACGGGTCGCGGTGGGCTTTGACGGCCGCACCCACTCGCCGCTGCTCGAAGCCGCGCTGATCGAGGGGCTGACCAGATCCGGCGTTGATGTCGTGCGCGTCGGCCTGGGACCTACCCCCATGCTCTACTTCGCCGAGGCTACGCTCGAGGTGGACGGCGGCATCCAGATCACCGGCAGCCACAATCCGGCCAAGTATAACGGCTTCAAGATGGTGCTGCAGCACAAGCCCTTCTTCGGCGCTGATATCCAGGACGTCGCTCGGCTTGCCGAGGCAGGCGACTGGGAGGAAGGCGACGGCGCGATCACCAACTACGAGATCATGGACGATTACGTCGCCAGGCTGATGGTAGGCTACGGCGGCGGTGCGTTCCGGATCGGCTGGGATGCGGGCAACGGCGCGGCCGGCCCTGTCATCGATCGGCTCATCGAGCTGCTGCCGGGTGAGCATCACACGCTATACACCGAGGTGGACGGCACCTTCCCGCACCACCATCCCGATCCCACCGAAGAGAAGAACCTCGCCGATCTCAAGGCGCTGGTGAAGGAGAAAGGTCTCGACTTCGGCCTCGCCTTCGACGGCGACGGCGATCGTATCGGCGCCGTGGACGGGGAAGGCCGCGTCGTGTGGGGCGATCAGTTGCTCGCCATCCTAGCGGAGCCAGTGCTGCGCGAGCTTCCCGGCGCCACGATCATCGCCGACGTGAAAGCCAGCCAGGCGCTGTTCGATCGCATCACCGAACTCGGCGGCAGGCCGCTGATGTGGAAGACCGGCCACAGCCTGATGAAGACCAAGATGCGGGAGACCGACGCCCCGCTTGCCGGCGAGATGAGCGGCCACATCTTCTTCGCCCACGAATATTACGGCTTTGACGATGCGCAATATGCCGCGATCCGGCTGATCCGTGCGGTGCGTCTGCTGGGCGGATCGCTCACTGCGCTTAAGGACGCGATGCCGGCATTGGTCAACACGCCCGAACTGCGTTTCCAATCGAGCGAGGATCGCAAGTTCGCGGTGGTCGAGGAGGTACTCGGGCGGCTCGAGGCAGCAGGAGCCGAGGTCGACCGGACCGACGGCGCGCGGGTCAGCACGGCGGACGGCTGGTGGTTGCTGCGCGCGTCCAACACGCAGGACGTGTTGGTCGCTCGGGCGGAGGCGCAGGATGCGGCCGGGCTGGAGCGGCTGATGGCGGAAATCAACGACCAGCTTGCCCAATCCGGTGTCGAACCGGTGTCGTCCGCCGGGCACTAGCTCACGCGCGTCAGCTTCGCGCGAAGCCACCCATCCGCAGCGCCCACTGCGCGCCGATCACAGCCCCCTTGGCAGGTCGGATCATCAGCAGCGCGGCGACGAGCGCCAGCAGCGGCCAGCCGACCATCTGCGCGCCCATCGGCAGGTCCCACATCATGTTCACGGTCACCACGATCGGCACCAGCACATGGCCGAGCACCAGAATTACCAGGTACGACGGAAAGTCATCGGCCCGCTGTGCGGTCCAGTCCTGACCGCAGGCCGGGCAATGCGGCACGACGCGGAGCCCGCGCGCGAACAGCGGTGCGTCGCCGCATGAAGGGCAGCGATTGACCAGTCCCGAAAGCACGGCCCGCTTCCAGTCGCGCTTGAATGCTCCGTCGATCATCATGGTTTGACTGTATCACGCTGGCGGCATCCTGTCCGCGCAGTTAGGCTAGGCGGCGATCAAGAAAGGCTGCGGAGGCTGGCGGATGCACGATCGAAGGATTGAGCGTCGGCTGAAGGAGCAGTAGTAGCTCAGCGCCTTCAAGCCTGGAAAGGGCGGTACCTGCTTACCCGACGCTACGGCGCTTTCCTGATCACGTTGACCGCGGTTGCGCTACTCACCCGCTTTCAGCAGTTCGGCAACCCGATCCTCCACATCGACGAGCAATTCTACCTGCTTGTCGGTGATCGCATGCTCCACAGCGCGCTTCCCTACGTGGATATCTGGGACCGCAAGCCGGTTGGCCTGTTCCTGATCTATGCCGCGATCCGCACGCTGGGTGGTGTGGGTATCATCCAGTATCAGCTGGTCGCGACAGGCTTCGCCATCGCTGCGGCGGTGACGGTCGAACGCCTTGCTACCTTCCTGTCCGGCCCGCGCGGGTCGATGCTGGCGGGGATCCTCTATCTTCTCTGGATCCCGTTGCTGACGGGTCAGGGCGGGCAGTCGCCGGTCTTCTACAACCTGTTCGTCGCGCTCGCCGCACTGCTTACGCTTCGCGCCGCCGAGAGGGGGCGCTTGGGCCTTGGCCTATACGGCAGTGCTGCGATGCTGATGATCGGGGTCGCGCTGCAGATCAAATACAGCGCGCTGTTCGAAGGCATCTTCTTCGGTGTGGCCCTGCTCTGGATCGGCTTCCGCAATCAGGTCGATTGGCGACGCCTCGGTCTCATGGCGACAATCTGGATCGGAGCAGCACTCCTGCCCACCGTCGCGGCCGCGGCTACCTATGCGTGGCTCGGGCATCTCCGCGAGTTCTGGTTCGCCAACTTTGTCTCGATCGGCCTGCGTGGGAACCTCGATGCGAGCGACGATCTGCGCAATGCGGCGACACTCCTGCTCTACCTTGCGCCGCTCATCATCTTAGCGGCGCACGGAGCGAAGATGCGATGGCGCGAGGCGCGGACCTTTGCTTCCGATTTCGTCAGCTGCTGGCTCGTCGTCGCGCTCTTGTCCGTGATCCTGTTCGGCTATTATTTCGATCATTACGGATTGCCGGTCGTCGTCCCTGCGGCAGTCAGCGCCGCCACGGTGCTCGACCGTCGACCTCCGCGCGCGCTGACGTCGATCGTGATGGTGGGTGCTCTCGTCGCCTGCCTCGTACTGCCCACCTTGAATCAAAGGCGTCGCGGCACGCCGGCTCAGTTCTACCGGCTCCAGACGATCATCGCGCCCTACACGGCACGAGGCCTCCTGGTCTGGGACAATCTGCCGGCGCTATACTATCCGCACTCCATCGCGTTGCCGACGCGCTATCCGTTTCCGACCCATTTGAGGGACCTTAACGAGGTCGGCGCGATCGGTATCGATCAACCCCGCGAGCTAAGCCGCATCCTCGACACGCATCCGGCAGTCGTCGTCATCGAACTCGGCAAGCCCAAGAGCATTCTCCAGCACACGACAGTCATGCTGCGGCAGCGTTTGACGAGCGACTACCGTCCGATCGCGCTCGTCAAGGTGGGGCGGCGGAACCAGCTCGTCTATCTATGGAAACCGATCCCGGAGACGCAGTGATCGTGCGTCAGCGCCGGCGCCAGGTCACGAGTGCCGACGCCGCAAAATTCCACAGCGAGCCCAGCACGGCGCCGGCGGCACCTGACACCCACCAGCGGTGATGTTCCGCGAACAACACCGATCCTACGCCGACGTTAGCAAGCGCACCGAGCCCGCACAGCAGATAGAAGCTCAGCAGCCCGCCGGCGAAGCGCCACCCGCTTAAGCGCCGATCGCGATAGGTGATGCTGTTGTTGACCACGAAGTTGAAGGCGATGGCGACCAGCACGGCCATTGTCTCGGCGGAGGCAAAGGCCAGCGATGTCGAGGCCAGCACTGCCTTCAGCACCGCGAGGTGAACGCCGAGGCCAAGCGTCCCGACCAACCCGTACATCACGAAGCGAGGCGGCGCGAAACGGCGGATCAACCGGTCCGCGATCGTCACCAGATAATCGAGCGCCACGCTCGCACCGAGCTTGCTTGTCCCCGCGATGCGCGTGCGGAACTCGAATGGCAGCTCGATCGTGCGCAACGGTTCGGGACTCGAGGTCAGCAGATCGAAGAGGATCTTGAACCCGCGCCCGGAAAGCTTGGGCAGCAATGCCTCGACCTTGTCACGCCGGATCGCGAAGAAGCCACTCATCGGATCGGACACCGGTGCGTGGAGCACCAGGCGCGACAGGCGTGTCGCCCAGCGGCTGCATCGTAGACGAAAGCTGCTCCACTCCCCGGTCGAACCGTTCAGGCAGTAGCGAGAGCCGATCGCCACATCGACCGAACCGCCCTGCACCAGCGCGTAGAGCCTAGGCAGTAGGGCTTCGTCATGCTGTCCGTCGCCGTCCATCACCGCCACGATCGGCGCCATCGTCGCCATCATCCCCTCGATCACCGCCGACGAGAGCCCGCGCCGCCCGAAGCGGCGGATCACCCGGATATCTGAACGTCCGGCGGCGAGTTCGACGATCCGCTCAACGGTTCCGTCGGTCGAGCCATCATCGACGAACAGGATTTCGGACGCGATCCCCGCCAGCACTGCGTCGAGCGATGCGACGACGCGCTCCACGTTCGCCGCTTCGTTCAGGGTGGGCACGATCACGGCAAGTTCGTAGCCCGAGGGCTCGATCAACCCGACGCCACGAGCAAGGTTGGCGCTAGACGCAATGCTTACCGACATATTCATACCTCAGCCGAATCGATCGGCTCACCTGCCCAGTGCAAGCCGGTCTGTGCTGAACCCATTGTGAAGCAAGACGTGACGGCAGCTTAACGCGGTGATGATTGCGGAAGTTGCGGCTCCCGACTTGCTGCAATCGGTAACGCCTTCAATCGTCCTCGTCTTCATAGCCGACCAGGGCCAATGCGCGCGCCTTGATCTGGCGGGTCATGCACCAATGGACCAACGCTTCCTCGCGGCCGTGGGTGACCCACAGCTCGGCCGGTGCGAGTTCCTTGACGGTGGAGGTCAGCTCGTCCCAGTCGGCATGATCGGACACCACCAGCGGCAACTCCACATTCCTTTGTCGCGCCCGCTGGCGCACGCCCATCCAGCCCGATGCCATGGCGGTAATCGGATCGGGCAAACGCCGCGACCAGCGATCGTTCAGCGCGCCGGGCGGGCAGATCACGATCCGCCCCTTGAGCTGGTCCTTTGATACGGCGGACGCGAGCACGAGTTCGCCTAAGTCGACGCCGAGCTCCCCGTACAGCGCGCACAGCCGCTCCATCGCGCCGTGGATGTAGATCGGATCGTCATGCCCACGCAGTCGCAACTCGGCGATCAGGCGCTGCGCCTTGCCGAGCGCATAGGCGCCGACCAGCACACACCGATCGGTGTTGGCGTGGAGCGCCTCGAGCAGTCGGTCGACCTCCGCTCCGGTATCCGGATGGCGGAACACCGGCAGCCCGAAGGTAGCCTCGGTGATGAAGATATCGCACGGTACCGGCTCGAACGGCGCGCAGGTTGGATCGCCCCGCCGCTTGTAGTCGCCAGAGACGACTACACGCTCGCCGCCATGCTCCAGCACGATTTGCGCCGAGCCCAGCACATGGCCAGCCGGCACGAAGCGCGCCGTGACGTCGCCAAGCACCACCGTCTCGCCATAGGCCACACCCTGACCTGACTGCGGGCCGTACCGCGTCTCCATGATCGCGAGCGTTTCGCGCGTGGCGAGCACCGCGCCATGTCCGCCGCGGGCATGATCGGCATGACCATGCGTCACCAGCGCGCGCGGCACCGGCTGCGACGGATCGATCCAGGCGTCGGCGGCAGGCAGATAGATGCCTTGTGGGTGCGGTTCAATCCAGGAGCCGAGGCGGGGCATGGAAGCTAGATGGTCGACGGGCGTGGATGTTCCGGATCAGCGCAGCTTGCTGATCTTGAGCCCGTCCTGCTTGGCACGCGCCTGCACTGATTCCTCGGAACGGGTGAGGGCCTTGCCGATCGCCTTTAGCGCCATGCCCTTGGCGGCGAGGCGGTGCAGCTTCTGGACCTCGTCGCTGGTCCAGGGCTGCTTGTGACGGACGAAGCCCTCGGCCATTGCCTATTCCGAAATCACCTTGCCTTTGGTGGAAGGGTTGGCGGCGATCGTCTTCTTGACCTCCTTCTTGGGCTTCTTGG
>CAXTBZ010000119.1:0-6727 GCA_964242855.1 uncultured Sphingomonadaceae bacterium | reverse complement strand
AGCGGCCGATCCTGTCCGATCTGCGCGAATCGGGATCGATCGAGCAGGACGCCGATCTGGTGCTGTTCGTCTATCGCGAGGAATATTACGTGAACTTCCAGAAGCCCACCGAGCCCGGCGAGAATGCCGGTGAGATGGACCCCGAGGCGCTTGCGTTCCAGGACTGGATGCGGCGGATGGACAAGGTGCACGGCGTAGCCGAGGTGGTCGTTGCGAAATCCCGGCATGGATCGACCGGTACCGTCCCGCTGAAGTTCGATGCCAAGATCACCCGTTTCTCGGATCTCGCCGATCCAGGCAGCTATGCGCTGCGCGACGACGAATGATCGCCTTGGCTGCCGTGCTGCTGGCATTGCTGCAGACAGTATCGCTGGCTGATGCGGCGCAGGCGTTCGACGATGCCCAGTTTCACCATGATCGTGCCGCGCTGGAGGCGTTTCTCGCGCCCGATTTCCTGCTGGTGACGGACAAGGGTGCCGAAGCCGATCGCGCTGGCTTCATCGCGGCTTCGACCGATCCACGCGAGATGTTGGAGCCGTTTGTCATCACCCAGCACCGTATTGAGGCGGTAGAAAAGACGGCGGCGTGGTCTCCGGCGAAGCGATCGAGCGCGGCACGCAGGCCGGCACGCCTTTTGTTTCGCACTTCCACTATGCGGACGTGTTCGCGCGACGGGGCGGCAAGTGGGTCGTGATCTATACGCAGGTGACGGCGCTGCCGAAACCCTGATTCCGGCTCAGGCGACCTTGTCGAGAACCTGCGATGCTGCCGTGCCGAGCCCGGCGCCATGGGTGTAGCCAGTCACCGCCTTGGCAGCCGAGCGCGCATCCTTGATTACATCCAGGCCGCCATCGAGCAGATGACGCAGGCCCGAGGCGATACCGGTGACGGCATCGGTGGACGTCGGGGTTGCGGTTGTTGTAGCCGCAGTGGTGCCGGTCGTGCTGGCGCTGGCTGCAGTGGCGATGGCGTCCATGTGCAGCTTGGAGAAGAGCTTCTTGAGTTCTTCCGACGCGGTGCTGGTCGCCGTGCGCGTAGAGAAGGCGCCGTAGGTCGAGCCGGACAGGCCCAGGATGCTCGCAATCGACATGGCTCTGCTCCATTTCGAGCTGGTGGGCTCTCGAACCAAGCTTGTCGCAGAAAAGTCTAAAGCTTTCGTTGCGACGGCCGTTCTTTGGCTGCCGAGACGGGTGGCTCAGAAGCTAGGCTGATCGGCGTCGCTGATCGGCACGTGAATGCCGCATTCCACCTTGTCCCACCCGCGCCAGCGACCAGACCGTGGGTCCTCGCCGGGCGCGACCATGCTCGTGCAGGGCGAGCACCCGATCGAGAGGTAACCCTGCGCTTCCAGCGGGTGGCGGGGCAAGCGGTGCTCGTCGAAATACGCGTCGAGGCGCGGCTTGTCCCATGCAGCTAGTGGGTTGAGCTTGAGCTTTGCGCCACCCGGATGCTTGGTATCGAGTTCGAACAGCGGGATCTGCGTGCGCGACGAGGACTGGAAACCTTTTCGCCCAGAAATCCAGGCATCGAAGGAGGCCAGCGCGCGCTGCAGCGGCTCCACCTTGCGGATCCCGCAGCAACCGTCCGGATCGTAGGACCAGCGCAGGCCGGTCGCGTCCTTCTGAGCAAGGATGCGCGGATCGGGCCGGTAGACGCGCAGATCGGTAAAGCCGAGCGTCTCGGCGAGCGTGTCGCGATAGGCCAGGGTCTCGCCGAACATCTTTTGGGTGTTGGTGAAGATCACGGGCATGTCGCGATCGATCTGCGCGATCATGTGGAGCAGCACTGCCGATTCGGCACCGAACGAGGACACAGCAGCAGTCCGCCCGGCAAGATCGCCTGTCAGCAGTTCGGCAAGCATGGCTTGCGTCGGCACGCCGGCGAAGCGCGCGTTGAGCGCAGCCACGTCGGCCTCGGTGAACAGCGGGGTGGTGTCGATGACGTCGCGGATGCGCGCAGCCTCAGCCATGCCGCAACGCCCAGGCCGGTGGTCGGCCATCTGCCGCCTTCTGGTACACCTCGCCGTAGCGGCCTAGCGCGCGATCGACGGCAGCAGGGTCGAGCGGCTTTTCAGGCGCAAAGGCGTCGTAGCCGCAGCGGCGCAGATAGTGAACCTGGTCGACGAGTACGTCGCCGGCAGCGCGCAGTTCGCCGGTATAGCCCGCCTCGCGCAGGATGCGCGCCGACGAATAGCCGCGCCCATCTCGAAAACCAGGGAAGCCTATCTCGATCAGCGCGAGCCGATCCAGGAACGGGATCAGCTTGCGCGCATCCTCGTCCACCTCCAGCCGCACCGCAGTGGCGTTGAACTGGTCAAGAAAGGCATCGAGGGTGACCGCCGGTTCCTCATGCGCGGCATCGTCGCGGAAGCGGATCGGATCACCCATAGATCGCCGCCTTGAACGCATCGAAGCCGACCCGGCGGTAGGTGTCGAGGAAGCGCTCGCCACCCTCCCGGACAGCGACATATTTGTCGGTCACCCGCTCGATCGCGTCGACCACCCCGTCCTCATCGAAGCCGGGACCGGTGATCTTGGCGAGGCTCGCATCCTCGGCGCCCGATCCGCCGAGCAGCAACTGGTAGTTCTCGGTGCCTTTTCGATCGACGCCGAGGATGCCGATGTGGCCGGCATGGTGGTGACCACAGGCGTTGATGCAGCCGCTGATCTTGAGCTTCAGTTCGCCGAGATCGCGCTGCCGATCGAGCGAGGCGAAGCGCTTGGCGATCTTCTGCGCGAGCGGGATCGAGCGGGCATTGGCGAGGCTGCAATAATCGAGGCCGGGGCAGGCGATGATGTCGCTGATCAGGTCGAGATTGGCGGTGGCAAGCCCGGCGCCATCCAACTGCTGCCAGATGGTATAGAGATCGGCCTTGCGGACGTGCGGCAGGACGATGTTCTGCGAGTGAGTGACACGCAGCTCGTCGAAGCTGTAGCGTTCGGCCAGATCGGCCATGAGGTCGATCTGGTCGGCTGAGGCGTCGCCCGGAATGCCGCCGATCGGCTTGAGGCTGATCGTCGCGATCGCATAGCCCGGCTGCTTGTGCGCGAACACGTTCTGATCAACCCACAGCCTGAAGTCTGGATCGGAGAGATCGAGATCGTCCGATAGGGCCTGCTCCCACAAAGGCGGCGCGAACATCGCCACGATCCGCTCGATCTCGGCCGCCGGCGGGTCGATACCCAGCGTCTTGACGTGGAGGAACTCCTCCTCGACCTGGCGGGCATATTCGGCGGCACCGATTTCGTGGACGAGGATCTTGATCCGCGCCTTGTAGATGTTGTCGCGGCGGCCATAGCGATTGTAGACGCGCAGGCATGCCTCGAGATAGCTCAGATAGTCGGCTGCCGGCAGCCACTCGCGAATCAGCGGCGCGATCATCGGAGTGCGGCCCATGCCGCCGCCGACGAACACCTTGAACCCGGTCTCGCCCGCGGGGTTCTTCACCACCTGAAGCCCGATATCGTGCAGCCGCATCGCCGCACGGTCCTCGCCGGACGCGATGATCGCGACCTTGAACTTGCGTGGCAGATAGCTGAACTCGGGGTGGAAGGTGCTCCACTGGCGGAGTAGCTCGGCCCAGGGGCGTGGGTCCTCCGCCTCATCGGCGGCGGCACCGGCATATTGGTCGGACGTGGTGTTGCGGATGCAATTGCCGCTGGTCTGGATGGCGTGCATCTCGACGGTGGCGAGATCGGCGAGAATGTCACCCGCGTCCTTCAGCTCGATCCAATTGTACTGGACGTTCTGGCGCGTGGTGAAGTGCGCATAGCCCTTGTCGTACTTGCGCGCGATATGGCCGAGCATGCGCATCTGGCGCGAGTCCAGCGTGCCATAGGGGATCGCGACGCGCAGCATGTAGGCGTGAAGCTGCAGATAGAGGCCGTTCATCAGTCTGAGCGGCTTGAACTGGTCTTCCGTCAACTCGCCGGACATGCGGCGCGCGACCTGATCGCGGAACTCATCGACCCGCGCATCAACGATCGCCTGGTCGTAGGTGTCGTACTTGTACATCTCAGATCACCCAGCTTTCCGAAGTCACGTCCGCCGGTGCGATACCCAGATCCTCGCGTACCGTCGGGCCGCGTGCACGGATGCGGTCCTTGATGTGAGCGGGGCGGGGACCTTGCGGTGTCGCGTCCGCATCGATGACGTAAGGAGAGTTGACGCGACGCGCAGCCTCCTCGCCGGCGATCAGCGCGGCGCCATGATCGCCAACGTCAGCCGCCACCTCGACATGCCGCGACCATCCCGAACCATCCCACCAGACGACGTCGCCACTTGCCAGATCATTGCCGGTCGCGATCTTCATGCCAGCTGCTCCGCCTGGCGAGCGAGCGCCCGCAGCCGGTTTTCGGCGTCCGACAGCAGCACGACATCGCCAACGACGATGATCGCGGGGCTCTCAACCTGCTCGCGCGTCATCATCTCGCTGAGATCGGCCAGAAGCGTGCGGATCGCGCGGTGGCCCGGCAGCGTCGCCTTTTCGATGACCGCGACCGGCAGCCCTGGATCGATGCCATCGGCCATCAGCTTGTCGGCGATCGCGGCGGCATTGGCGACGCCCATGTAGATCACCAGTGTCCGGCCCTTGCCGGCAAGGCCCGACCAATCCTGTTCGGATAATCCCTTGCACTGACCCGCAACGAAGCTGACCGCGCTCGACCAATCACGATGCGTGAGCGGCAGCATTGCCTCGGCAGCCCCACCCAAAGCGGCGGAAACGCCCGGGATCACCTCGACCGGCAGACCCGCGGCACGCACCGCCTCAACCTCCTCGCCGCCGCGCCCGAACACGAACGGGTCGCCTCCTTTGAGCCGCACGACGATCGATCCCAAGCGGACGTGCGCGATAATCAGCGCGTTGATCGCATCCTGTGGCAGAGTATGGCGGGCACGCTTCTTGGCAACCGAGATGCGCTGCGCGTGCGCCGGCGCGTGATCCAGCACGGCGGGATCGATCAGACCATCATGGACGACAACGTCGGCAATCCGCAGCGCGTCGACCGCCTTCAAGGTCAGCAGGCCGGGATCGCCCGGGCCTGCGCCGACGAGGATGACGCGACCACGCGCGGAGGGATCCAACAGCGATGCCATGGAGCGCGAGATGGGCTTGTCCACGGTGCGCCGCAACCGACGCTATCTTGGGGCGGGGCTAGAAGAGCTTGGGGCAAGCGGCGGCACCCACCATTGTTCGCCTGCCGCCAGTACCCGGAAGCGATCCGGTGCGATGTGCGCGCGGACGAGGGCAGCGCGTAGCAAGGTCGGCGGCAGATCGATCGGCTCGTCGGTGAGCTCGAACGTGCCCCAGTGGACGCCGAGCGCATGGCCAGCGTGCAACTGCTCGAAAGCGGTGACCGCCTCGCTCGGCCCGATGTGGTTGCCCGTCACCTTGCCGTCGGCATGGATCGCGCCGATCGGCAGGATCGCGAAGCGGACGGGACCGTGCCGCGCCGCTTCGAGCGCCCACTTCATGTCGCCTGGCCCGGTATCGCCGGCATAATAGAGGTCTCCGCCGGGCAGCGTCACGGTGAAGCCCGTCCACAGCGTCAGGTTCTTGTCGTCGGTCGAGCGGGCGCTCCAATGATGCGCGCGATCGAGGATGACGTCGATGCCGGGGCGAACATGGACGAAACCGCCCCAGTCGCGCGCCTGCGCTGCAATGCCCCAGCTCGCCAGCCGCGTGTCGTTGCCGAGCCCGGTGACGATCAGCGGACGGTCGCGTGCCCAGAGATGGCGCAGCAGGTGCTCGTCCATGTGATCATAATGATCGTGGCTGATCAGCACGAGGTCGATGTGCGGCAGATCGGCGTAGCGGATGCCGGGCGCGCGCACCCTAAGCGGGCCGACATCCTTCACTGGCGAGTCTCGATCTGCCCAGACCGGATCGATCAGGATGTTGAGGCCCTGCGTCTGCACCAGGACCGAGGAGTGGCCTATCCAGGTGACCAGCATAGTCTCGCCC
Source organism: uncultured Sphingomonadaceae bacterium (assembly GCA_964242855.1). Classification (GTDB taxonomy): domain Bacteria; phylum Pseudomonadota; class Alphaproteobacteria; order Sphingomonadales; family Sphingomonadaceae; genus Solisphingomonas. The sequence goes on along the minus strand of CAXTBZ010000119.1, from coordinate 762 downwards.
GCAACCGATCGGGGCGGAACACTGGGCGCTACGGGCACGGAGGCGGGCCAGGACCGGCGCCGCTCGATCACCTTGCCTTCGAGCGTCTGGACGAGCGACTTGTTCTCGTCACCACCGGTGCCCTGCTCGCCGTCGGGATTGAAGAAATGGCGACCATCGAAGTGATCGCTGCGCGCACCATGGTAGAAGCTCGGCTTCGCGCAGGAACCCGCCAGCAACAGCGCGGCGAGCGCGAGGCAGATCAGGCGTCGCGTAGGCCGACCCCGATCGAGGCGCGGGCCTGCTCGGTCTCCCCGGAGACGACCGGGTAGGCGCAATAGTCCGCGGCGTAATAGGCACTGGGGCGGTGGTTGCCCGACAGACCGATGCCGCCGAACGGCGCGTTGGACGGCGCCCCGTTGGTTGGCCGGTTCCAGTTGATGATGCCGGCGCGGACGTTGGACCAGAAACGCTCGTACAAGGCAGGCTGCTCGGTGATCAGCGAGGCGGAAAGGCCGTAGCGAGTGTTGTTGGCTTCGGCGATCGCGGCGTCGAAATCCGGCACCCGGATCACCTGGAGCACCGGCCCGAACAACTCCTCGTCGGCGCGCTTCTCGATTGCGGTCACGTCGATCAGCCCGGGGGTCAGGAACGGCCGGCCGGCGATCGGGCGTTGCAGGTGGGTGAGCGCCCGCCCGCCGGCCATGATCAGGTCGAGCCATTGCTCCTGGAGGTGCTCGGCGACACCGTTGTCGATCACCGGCCCCATGAACGGGGCGGGGC
>CAXTBZ010000118.1:0-6830 GCA_964242855.1 uncultured Sphingomonadaceae bacterium | reverse complement strand
CGCCCTTGGCGATGCCCTTGGGGCCGACGACGATCTGCCAGGGCAGCCCGATCAGATCCATCGTCGCGAACTTGGCGCCGCCGCGCTCGTCGCGGTCGTCGTACAGCACCTCGACGCCGGTGGCCTGTAGCCGGGCGTAGAGATCGTCAGCGGCGGCGGTGCAGGCCACGTCGTCCACACGCATGTTGATAATGCCGACGCGATACGGCGCCACCGCGCCAGGCCAGATGATACCGGCGTCGTCGTGGCTCGCCTCAATGATCGCGCCCATCAGCCGCGAGACGCCGATGCCGTAGCTGCCCATGTGCGAGATTACCTCGGCGCCGTCCGGCCCCTGTACGCGCAGGTTCATCGGCTTCGAATATTTCTCGCCGAAGTAGAAGATGTGGCCGACCTCGATGCCGCGAGATTGGCGGATTTGGTCGCCCAACTCGGCCTCTGTTTCTAGATCTCGTTTCTCATCAGTCGCTGCATAGTCGTGAGTGAACCCATAGACGAGAAATTGAAGCCCGACCGGATCGTCAAAATCTACCGTCGTTAGCTCAGGCGGATGTTCCCAGTTCTTATGATAGAAGACCTCGCTCTCTCCGGTCGGCGCCAGCACGATGAATTCGTGGCTGAGGTCGCCGCCGATCGGCCCGGTGTCTGCCCGCATCGGGATGGCGCGCAGCCCCATCCGGGCGAATGTCTTCAGATAGGCGACGAACATCCGGTTGTAGCTATGACGCGCGCCGGCCTCGTCCATGTCGAACGAATAGGCATCCTTCATCAGGAACTCGCGGCCGCGCATGATGCCGAAGCGGGGGCGAACCTCGTCGCGGAACTTCCACTGGATATGATAGAGCGTGCGCGGCAAGTCGCGATAGCTTCGCGCAGAGTCCCGGAAGATGCTGGTGATCATTTCCTCGTTGGTCGGGCCGTAGAGGATCTCCCGATCGTGACGATCCTTGATGCGGAGCATCTCAGGGCCATAGGCATCGTAACGACCGGACTCGCGCCACAGGTCGGCAGATTGCAGGGTGGGCATCAGAAGCTCGATGGCGCCGGCTCGATCCTGCTCCTCTCGCACGATCTGTTCGATCTTCTGGAGCACGCGCAGCCCCAGCGGCAGCCATGCATAGATTCCCGCCGCCGTTTGCCGGATCAGCCCGGCACGCAGCATCAGCTTGTGGCTGACGATCTGTGCGTCGGCAGGCGACTCCTTCAGGACAGGCAGAAAGTAGCGGGAAAGACGCATGGTTGCTCGTCGGAAGAGGCGCTGAGCGCGGGCAGAGGCAGGCTCTATGCGGTGCGCCGGCGGGAGGCAACCATGCCTTATGTTGCGAAATCGTCACACGGCATGTCCATTCGTGACAGCCCCGCTCAAAGTCGGATGACAAGTTCATCATCGCCGACGTACACGATCCTCACGAAACGCAGGCAACCAAATGGCCGTGGTTCGGGGAGGGCGAAGGTCCCGCGGGTCCCTTTTCTGAGGGGGGAATGGAACCGCGAGTGGGCCGGAGCCAAACAAGGGGGCTGACGAGCAATCGTCACGCGGGACGCTCGGGCTGAACACAGCTCGGGCGTTTCGCGTTTTACCACCATTCTAGCCTGTCGAGATGTGTCCCGATGTTGCGGAGCCTGCGCTGTATCGGTGCGTTGAGGAGAGCCATGACAGGAGCGCTCAATGGCTACGCAACCCCCTGAAGCCGATCCAACCTTTCCCAGCGATGTGCCGGTGCCAAGCCCCGTCGATCCGCAGGTGCCATCGCCCAGCGATCCAGGCGTGCCGGATGCGGCGCCGAGCGAGCCGCCCGCGCCCGGCACCGATCCGCTTCACGAAGGTCCGTGACAGTCACGGCCTTCTTCATCGGCCGCTAACTACCACCATGGCAGAGTCGCCGGATGCTGCCGATCCGCCACAAGACCATCTTCAAGAACCGGTGGTGGGCGCTGCTCTGGGCGGGCGGCATCATGTGGAGCGCGGTGCAGTTCGCCGGTGGTCAGCCGCACAATGCTGACGAGGCCAATGCCGCTCAGAATGATCAGGCGGCCGATGGTCAGGCTCTGGCAAACGCGTTCGGCGGGGTGAACTAAACCAGCCGCGACTGCTTCAGCGCCGCCTCGACAAAGCTTGCGAACAAGGGGTGCGGTTCGAACGGCTTGCTCTTGAGTTCCGGGTGGAACTGCACACCGACAAACCACGGATGATCCGGCCGCTCCACAATCTCGGGAAGCTCGCCATCGGGTGACATGCCCGAGAATACGAGCCCGCCCGTCTCCAGCGCATCCTTGTAGTGGACGTTGACCTCGTAGCGATGACGATGGCGCTCGCTGATCGCGGTACCGCCGTAGATCGCGGAGACGTGGCTGTTGCCGGACAGTCGTGCGTCATATGCGCCGAGCCGCATCGTTCCGCCGAGATCACCGCCGGCCTCGCGCTTCTCGAGACCTTCGGCGGTCATCCATTCGGTGATCAGTCCGACGACGGGTTCATCGGTCGGGCCGAATTCGGTGGTCGAGGCCTGATCGATACCCGCGGTGTTCCTCGCGCCCTCGATGCAGGCCATCTGCATGCCGAGGCAGATACCAAAATACGGGACCTTGCGTTCGCGTGCGAACCTGACGCTGGCGATCTTGCCCTCCGACCCACGCTCGCCAAAGCCGCCGGGGACAAGGATCGCGTGCATCGGCTCGAGCGCCGGCGCGATGTCCTTCTCCGGCCCCTCGAACAGCTCGGCATCGAGCCACCGGATGTTGACCTTCACCTTGTTGGCAATGCCGCCGTGAACGAGCGCCTCGTGCAGCGATTTGTAGGCGTCTCGCATCCCGGTATATTTGCCGACCACGCCGATCGTCACTTCGCCTTCGGGGTTGGCGAGGCGGTCCTCGATATCGGCCCATCGGCGCAGATCCGGCGCAGTCGCATCGGGATCGATGTCGAAGGCGCGCAGCACCTCTGCGTCCAAACCCTCGGCGTGATATTGCTGGGGCACGCCGTAGATCGACACCGCATCGAGTGCGGGGATTACGGCAGCCGGCTTCACGTTGCAGAACAGCGCGATCTTGGCGCGCTCGGCTGCGGGCAACGGCTGTTCGCAGCGGCAGACCAGCACGTCGGGCTGGATACCGAGCGCGGTGAGGTCGCGGACACTGTGCTGGGTGGGCTTTGTCTTGAGCTCGCCGGCGGCGGCGATGTACGGCACCAGCGTCAGGTGGACGAAGATCGCGTTGCCGCGACCGAGATCATTTCTGAGCTGCCGGATCGCCTCCATGAACGGCAGCGATTCGATATCGCCGACCGTGCCGCCGATCTCGCACAGCACGAAATCCAGATCGTCGACATCGGTTCGCGCGAACGCCTTGATCGCGTCAGTAACATGCGGGATCACCTGGACGGTGGCGCCGAGGTAATCGCCGCGCCGTTCCTTGGCGATGATCTGCTGATAGATGCGACCGCTCGTGACATTGTCGCTCTGGCGCGAGGGCACGCCGGTGAAGCGCTCGTAATGGCCGAGGTCGAGATCGGTCTCGGCACCGTCGTCGGTCACATAGACTTCGCCGTGCTGGTAGGGCGACATCGTGCCGGGATCGACGTTCAGATACGGATCGAACTTGCGGATGCGAACGCGGTAGCCGCGCGCCTGGAGCAGGGCGGCGAGCGACGCCGCCATGAGACCCTTGCCGAGCGAGGAGACCACGCCGCCGGTGATGAAGATGAACCGCGCCATGGGAGGCAAGCCTTAGCGATGCGAATCGAGATAGGGCAAGCGGCCGACTCCGACCGCCGGGACGATCCGCGTTACTGAGGCGTCGTGCTGTTCGAAGCCGGGGCGGGCGCCGGGACGGACAGCGTCGGCACCGTCACCGGCTTCGGCGTAGCCGCTGCGGGAGCCGGCTTAGAGGCTTGCGTCGATGCCTGATTCGCGGGCGTGGAAAACGAGTTGGGGCTCGGTTTGCGCGCGATCGAAAAATCGTCGGTGATGCCGATCACTTTGTCCGCCTTCTTGGTGTCGATCTTCTTGAGATCGGGCGCCGGGGTGGCCTTGCGTAGCGCGGCCGCGTTGGCGCGTTCGGCCGCTGCTTGAGCGCGAAGCTGGTCAGGTGTGGGCGCCGGAGCGGGCACGCCGGGAAGCCCCGCGGTAGCCGGCTGTAGCGCCTGCGCGGTCGCCGGATCGATTGGCGGACCGGCAGCGGGTGCACCTGCCATCGGGATGCCAGGCAGAGGCGAACCGGTAGCCGCCGGAGCCGTGATCGGGGCGATCGGCGCCTGCGTTGCAAGGCTAGCGTCGATCTTTCCGGTCGAATCGCGGTGCGCCGCGACCGCGGAGATCACGAACGCCATCAGCACGAACAACGTCGCCAGCACGGCAGTAGCACGCGTCAGGAAGTCAGCGGCGCCGCGGGCCGACATCAGGCCCGCCGGGCCGCCGCCCATGCCGAGCCCGCCGCCTTCCGACTTCTGCATCAGGATGACGCCGACCAGCATCGCTGCGATCAGGGCGTGGATGACGAGCAGGAAGGTGATCATCGGGCGGACTGTCTCTTCGGCAAATCTGAGGGCCCCGACAGGCTGGAGCCGCGGGACAAGCGCCGCCATCTAGCGTGCGGCGGACGAGAGTTCAATGCGGGCAAAACCCCGGCAACAAAGGCGATTCGGCTTGTTCCCAACGAAGTTGACGAAGTTGACAACCAAAGCATCAAAAAACGAGCAATATCGACCATTTGTGACCGGTCGGATGCGTGCCGCGACTTTAGGACGCTGCGGATGCGACGGTGACAGATGAAATCCTACATTAAAAGGGGGTTGGCGAGCACCAGCAGATGGATGCTTCCGCGCCCGGAGAAGTCGTTCGCCTTCTGACAAGGCACGGCAGAACAGTACGGCGGTCCCGCCGATGCCCAGTGTTGCTGCAACGCAACACTGTCAACATGTCTGCATTCCGTCGGAACGCTCGACGCCGGATCGGGTTCTGCACGTTCCTGTCTACATAGGGTGTACCAGTATGCGTAAACTTCTTCTCGCGGCGACCGCCTGCGCCGCCATCTCCGCTTCCGCTTCGGCGGCAGACACCTCGTTCCGCGGTTTCCGGATCGAAGGTAACGCCGGCTACGACTGGGCGCATTCCGAGGGCGATCGTAATTCCAAGTTCGCCTACGGCGGATCGGCGGGCTTTGACGGCCAGATCGGCCGGATCGTCGTGGGTCCCGAGTTCACCTACTGGCATCCGAACAAGAACCAGAACAGCGTCGTGACCGACCAGATCGGCGGCACCTTCGTGCATCAGCAGCGCGATCAGCTCGGTGCCGCGGTTCGCGTCGGCTACCTCGTGACCCCGGACGTCCTGGTGTTCGGCAAGGGCGGTTACATCAACGGCTCGCAGCGCGAGGCGCTGTTCGGCCCCGCCGGCGCGACCTTCTACAGCAGCGGCCATGCCGACGGCTATCAGTATGGCGGCGGCGTCGAATTCACGCTGCACGACAAGTTCTCGGCAGTACCGGGCGGCCTCTACGTTAGTGCGCAGTATGTCCGTGGCCAGTATGACAACCATACGCGCGACGAGCATGCGATGGGCGGTATTGGTTTCCGCTTCCGCTAAGGGCTGCGTTCGCTTTCAACGACGTGATAAGCCCGCCCATGCGGCGGGCTTATCTGCGTCTGGCGGTTGGCAAGGCGCTGGCTAGACCGTGATGCGGACCTGAAATCAAGTTGAAGCTCGGCGAGCGTTTCCGTCGATCCCCACAAAGCAAAGCGGCCGGGCATCGCTGCCCGGCCGCTCCGTCTTCTTATCGTCGACCCCGCCTCAAGCCTCGGCGCGAGGCTTCCTGGCAGCCGCCGTCTTGGCCTTGCCTGCCTTCGGCGCGGCGGGCGTGATCTCGAAGGCGAGCGCGTCGTCCTTCAGCTTCACGCGCACCTCGCCGCCGTGGACGAGCTTGCCGAACAGCAGTTCCTCGGCGAGCGGCTGCTTGATCTTCTCCTGAATCAGGCGACCCATCGGGCGGGCGCCATAGAGCCTGTCATAGCCCTTGGCGGTCAACCAGTCGCGCGCATCATCTTCCAGCGCGATGTGGACGTTGCGATCGGCCAGCTGGAGTTCGAGTTGGAGGATGAACTTCTCCACTACGCGGCCCACCACCTCGGTCGGCAGATAGCCGAACGGAACGATCGCATCGAGGCGGTTGCGGAACTCGGGCGTGAACATCTTCTTCACCGCCTCCTCCTGCACGTCCTCGCGCGACGAGGCGCCGAAGCCGACCGATTCGCGTGCCATGTCGCTGGCGCCCGCATTGGTCGTCATGATCAGGATGGTGTTGCGGAAATCGACCGCCTTGCCGTGCTGATCGGTGAGCTTGCCGTTGTCCATCACCTGCAGGAGGATGTTGAACAGATCCGGATGCGCCTTCTCGATCTCGTCGAGCAGCAGCACGCAATGCGGCTGCTGATCGACGGCATCGGTGAGCAGCCCGCCCTGATCGAAGCCGACATAGCCCGGCGGCGCACCAATCAGCCGGCTGACCGAGTGGCGCTCCATATACTCGCTCATGTCGAAGCGCTGGAGCGGGATGCCCAGGATCTCGGCGAGCTGGCGCGCGACCTCGGTCTTGCCGACGCCGGTCGGGCCTGAGAAGAGGTAGTTTCCGATCGGCTTGTTCGGCTCGCGCAGGCCCGCACGGCTGAGCTTGATCGCGGATGCCAGCGTCTCGATCGCCTCGTTCTGGCCGAACACGACGCGCTTGAGATCGGTCTCCAGACTGGCGAGCACGGTCTTGTCGTCGGCCGAGACCGACTTCGGTGGAATACGCGCCATCGTCGCCACGACAGCCTCGATCTCGCGCGGGCCGATCAC
>CAXTBZ010000117.1:0-7013 GCA_964242855.1 uncultured Sphingomonadaceae bacterium | reverse complement strand
TGATCTCGCGCATCACCGCGGCCGGGCCTTCGGCGAAGCGCCCGCCCCACATCTGGTTGGAGCCGTCCGTGCGTTGCTTTTCCCCGTCTGCGCTGATCACCTGTCTCCCGCTCGTCGCCGCGCTGGCAATCGCGGGTTGCGATAAGGCCAAGCCGGTCAACGAGCAAGCACGCGGCGGCAACGGCGCGGCGCCCGCGGTACCCGCCTCCCCGACCGCGTCTGTAACGGCCGACACCGTCGACCGGACGCACAAGGGCGAGGCGATGCCGGCGATGCCCTTCGCCGCACCCGGCGGCGCCCCGGCTACGCTCACGAGCTTCCGCGGTCATCCCGTGCTCGTCAACCTGTGGGCGACTTGGTGTGCGCCGTGCGTGAAGGAGCTGCCGGCGCTCGACAGCCTGGCTGCCAGCAGCACCGGCAGGCTGGCGGTGGTGGCGATCAGCGAGGACCTGAACGGCGATGCCGACGTCCAGCCATTCTGGCACTCGCACGGCATCAAGGCGCTCACCGCCTACACCGACAAGAGCAACAAGCTGATGACGATGGTTGGTGTCGCCGAACTGCCGGTGACGATCCTCTATGACTCGGCGGGCAAGGAGGTTTGGCGAGTCGCCGGCGGCAAGGCGTGGGACGGTCCTGACATGGCCAAGCTGATCGCCGAAGCCGACTAATCGCGGAGCAGTTCGTTGATGCCCGTCTTGGCACGGGTCTGCGCATCGACCGTCTTGACGATCACCGCGCAGTAGAGTGAGGGGCCGCCTTTCGGATCAGGCAGCGCGCCTGGTACCACCACCGAATACGCCGGCACCTCGCCGCGATGCACCGTGCCGGTCGCGCGGTCGACGATCTTGGTGGAGGCGCCGAGATAGACGCCCATCGAGAGCACCGCACCCTCGCGCACGATCACGCCTTCGGCCACTTCGGCGCGCGCGCCGATGAAGCAGCCTTCCTCGATCACCACCGGATTTGCCTGAAGCGGCTCGAGCACACCGCCGATGCCTGCCCCGCCCGAAAGATGCACGTTGCGCCCGATCTGCGCGCAAGAGCCGACGGTGGCCCACGTATCGATCATCGCGCCTTCGCCGACATTGGCGCCGATGTTGACGAAGCTAGGCATCAGCACCGCGCCCTTGCCGATGAAGGCGCCGCGCCTTGCTACTGCGCCGGGCACCGCACGAAAACCGGCGGCGCGGAACTCGGCATCGCCCCAGTTGGCAAACTTGCTCGGCACCTTGTCGAAGCCCGGAGCGCCGGCCGCGCCGCCGTCGACCACTTCATTGTCGTTGAGCCGGAAGGACAGCAGCACCGCCTTCTTGAGCCACTGATGGACCTGCCAATCACCATTGTGTGCCTTCTCGGCGACCCGGTACGTGCCCGCGTCAAGCCCGGCGAGCGCCGCCTCAACCGCATCGCGCGCCGCACCGGTGGTGCCGAAGCCCAAGCTCTCGCGCGTCTCCCACGCCTGATCGATGGTCGCGGCGAGATCGGCGGTCATTGGTCGTCCCCCAGTATGGAATGGAGCCAGTCGGCAAGATCAGTGACCCGGTAGTCGACATAGGAGCGATCCGCGTCACGTGCCTGTTCCGATCCGTTGTCGATCCACACCGTCGTCATGCCAAGTGCCTTAGCGGGCGCCAGGTTGCGCGCCATGTCCTCAACGAACAGGCTCGCCGCGGGATCGACGCCGAGCGCTGCGATCATCGAGGCGTAGCTTTCAGCATATGGCTTGGGCTTGTACGCCATCGCATGAATGTCGTGGATCGCCTCGAAGCTCTGCGAGAGGCCGAGCCGGGCGAGCACCTTGCGAGCATAGGGTTCGTCGCCATTGGTGAAGACCAGCTTGCGGCCGGGCAGCCGCGCGATCAACCGTGCCAGGCGCACGTCCTCGGCGAGCACGCTCAGATCGATGTCGTGGACGTTGGCGAGATAATGATGCGGGTCGATCGCGTGATCGGTCATCAGCCCAGCCATGGTGGTGCCATGCTGCTGGAAATAATTCTTCTGAACGGCATAGGCTTGGTCGAGATCGTGGAGCCCGAGCGTGCGCGCGACATAGGCGGTCATGCGCTTGTCCATGAGCCCGAAGAGATCGGCGCTTGCAGGGTACAGCGTGTTGTCGAGATCGAAGATCCAGGCACGGATGTGGGCGAGTTCGGGCAGCATCGGGCGCGTGCCTAGCCCCTGATCGTCAACCGTTCCACCCCGTTCGCTCGGGACGAACCAAACGCGATCAGACCATGAAGCTTTCGCCGCAGCCGCACGAACCCTTGGCGTTGGGATTGGCGAAGACGAAGCCGGCGGTGAAATCGTCCTCCACCCAGTCCATCGTCGATCCAATCAGGTAGAGCACCGAACCGCCATCGACGAAGAAGCTCCCGCCCGGCGTCTCAATCCGCTCGTCCATCGGATCGGCCTCACCGACATAGTCAACCGAGTAGGCGAGCCCCGAACAGCCGCGGCGTGGGGTCGAGAGCTTGACGCCGATCGTGCCGTCGGGGGCCTTCGCCATGAGGTCGGCAATCCGCTGCTCGGCCGACGGCGTCAGGTTGAGCGCGGCGGGGCGCGGGCGGCGGGAGATGGTAGCCATCAAAAACTCCGTTCGTCCCGAGCGAAGTCGAGGGACTTGAGGCGGATTGTAAGGCAACGTGTCTCGACTTCGCTCGACACGAACGGAGGAGGGACGTGCGACATCACAGCATCCCCAATTCTAATTTTGCCTCGTCCGACATCTTCTGCGGATCCCATGGCGGATCCCAGATCAGGTTGACCTCGGCCGAACCTACTCCGGGCACGGCGGCCACCCGCATCTCGACCTCGCCCGGCATGGACTCGGCGACAGGGCAATTCGGCGTCGTCAGCGTCATCGTCACGACCGTATGACCGCCCGCTATCTCGACATTGTAGATCAGGCCGAGGTCGTAGATGTTCACCGGGATCTCGGGATCGAAGATGTCCTTCAGCGCATCGATCACCGCCTCGTACAGCGCGCCACCGGGCTCTTCGCCGGAGAGTTCGGCCGGCTTCTGCGACAGGAAGCCCTCCAGATAATCCTTCTTGCGCTCGAAACCCTCGCGCAGGTCCGCCCGGACCTCGGCATCGTCGAGGCGCGGCCGCTCGGGTCTAGCCGGCAAGGCGCCCATTTCGTCGACCATGATCTCGCTATCGCTCATTCTTCGAACCCTAGCCAAAAATCCGCGCAACACGTTCAATACCCTTGACCAACGCGGCCACGTCGCCAGGCCCGTTGTAGACACCGAACGAAGCGCGCGCCGTGGCGTCGACGCCCAGCGCCGCCATCAGCGGCTGCGCGCAATGATGACCGGCGCGGATCGCCACCCGGCTCTCGTCCAATATGGTGCCGACGTCGTGGGGATGCACCCCCTCGATCGCGAAGCTGACGATCCCGGCGGAGTCCTCCGGCCCGAACAGGCGAACCGAGTTGATGTTCGACAGCGCGGCGCGGGTTTCGGCGACCAGCGCGGTCTCATGCGCATGGATCGCGTGCAGCCCGATCGCCTCGACATAGTCGATCGCGGCATGGAGGCCGAGCACGCCGACGATGTGCGGCGTGCCGGCCTCGAAGCGCGCCGGCGCTGGCAGGAAGGTAGTCTCCTCGAACGTCACGCGATCGATCATCGATCCGCCGCCCTGCCATGGCGGCATCGATTCGAGGATCTCAGGCCGCGCCCACAGCACGCCGATCCCGGTTGGCCCATAGAGCTTGTGCCCCGAGAAGACATAGAAGTCACAGCCGAGCGCTGCCACGGCGACAGGCAGGCGAGGCACGGCCTGGCAACCGTCGACTAGCAGCTTCGCGCCAACCGCATGCGCCAGATCGGCGGCGCGCCTCACGTCGAGTACCGAGCCGAGCACGTTGGAGACGTGGGCCAGCGCGACCAACTTGTGCTCGCGGGTCAGCATCCGCTCTGCGGCGTCGAGATCGATGCAGCCGTCGTGCGTGAGCGGACAGACGTCGATTGCGATGTCGGTGCGTTCGCGGATCAGCTGCCACGGCACGATGTTGCTGTGATGCTCCAGCGTCGAGAGCAGGATGCGATCGCCAGGCTTGAGGTGGGTCAGCCCCCAGCTCTGCGCAACGAGATTGATCGCCTCGGTGGCGCCGCGGACGAACACGATCTCCTTGTCCGATCCAGCGCCGATAAACCGGGCAACCCGCCTGCGCGCCGCTTCATAGGCCAGCGTCATGTCGGCGGAGCGCTGGTACACGCCGCGATGGACGGTGGCGTAGGTCTCGCGGTACGCGCGGTCGATCGCGTCGATCACCGGTGTCGGTTTCTGCGCGGTTGCCGCGGTGTCGAGATAGGCCCAGCCTTCGGGGATCGCCGGAAAGTCGACGACGCGATCGAGCGGGCGATCTTTGACCAGGGTCTCGTTCATGCCGAAAGCCATTTGAACGCGCTCTCCGCAAAAGCCTCGCGCACTGCCTCGTTGCCGATCCGGCCGAGCGCGTCCGCCACGAAGGCGCGGGTGAGGATCGCGCGCGCTGCGATCGGCGGGATGCCGCGCGAGGCGAGATAGAACAGGCTGCCCTTGTCGAGTTCGCCCACCGTCGCGCCATGACCGCACTTCACATCGTCAGCGAAGATTTCGAGCTCGGGCTTGAGGTTCACCGCCGCGGTGCGCGCCATCAGCAGCCCACGCAGCGACTGCTCGCCGTCGGTCTTCTGCGCGTGGCGGGCGACCTCGACGCGGGCGGCGGCGGATGTCACCGCCTGCTCGTCGGCGACCGCGCGCCAGATCTGGCGCGACTGCCCGTTTGCCGCGGCGTGGCGGACGACGATCGCGGCATCGTGGCGCTGCTTCGCGCGGCCGAGCAGCGCGCCGCCAGCCTCGGCAAAGGCCTGTTCGCCGGTGATGGTCAGGTGCCCGTCGAGGCGGCTGTCGGCGTGGCCCGCGACCAGCGATGTCGCGACGAAGCTGGCGCCCTGGCCGATCTCGACCGTATCGGCATAGGACTGGAAGCCGGCGTCTTGAAGGAAACGCCGGGCGACTGTTGCGCGGGCCGAAGGAGCGAGCGTGAAGGAGGAGGCTCGATTGACCCAGCCTTCGCCGGCGAAGCTCTCGACGATCGTGGCCGTCGCATCCTCGCCGAGCGTGATCTGCGCCGCGGCATGATTGGCGCCGCCGGTGGAGACATGGACGATCTGGATCGGATCGCTCGCGGCATCGCGGCCAAGCGCGAGCGACCAGCCCTGCGTACCGGCAAGGCTGCCGAGCGCGTGCCTTGCGGCCTTGGGGTCGGCCGTGCCGAACTGAATAGCACCGGGGTCCGAGCGTCTAGCGTCATAGATGCCGTCGACGAACAGGATGCGCGGCCCGGAGAGGTCGATCCAGAGATCGTCGACCGATCGCAACGCGCCTGAGGGTTGCGTATTGGCGAGCGCTGGAAGCGCCGCGAGATCGGACCAGCGCCACGCCTCGTCGCGGGCGGTGGGAAGAGTCAGCATTCTTCATCCTTCCCTGCAAGGGGAGGTGGCGCGCCGAAGGCGTGACGGAGGGGTGGAGGCTTGGTGCGGCCCAGCCAAGCCTCCACCCCTCCACCACTCACTGCGTGAGCGGTCCCCCTCCCCTTGCAGGGGAGGATTTCACGGCCGCTCACGCCGCCACCTCGTCGATGCCCGCATAGCCTTCGCGCTCGAGCTCGTGCGCCAGCTCCGGCCCGCCCGAACGAACGATGCGGCCGCCGGCCAGCACGTGCACGAAGTCCGGCTTCACATAATCGAGCAGCCGCTGATAGTGGGTGATCAGCAACACGGCACGGTCGGGCTTGCGCATGATCGTGTTGATGCCGTGGCCGACCGCCTTCAGCGCATCAATGTCGAGACCGCTGTCGGTCTCGTCGAGGATGGCGAGCCTGGGGCCGATGATGCCCATCTGCACCATCTCGTTGCGCTTCTTCTCGCCGCCCGAAAAGCCGACATTGACCGGCCGCTTGAGCATCTCGGGATCGAGGCCGAGCGCATCCGCCTGGGCGCGCGCCAGCTTGATGAACTCGCCACCGCTAAGCGCCGCCTCGCCGCGCCCCGTACGCTGCGCGTTGAGTGCCTCGCGCAGGAACTGGAGGTTGGAGACGCCGGGGATCTCGACCGGATACTGGAAGCCCAGGAACAGACCCGCGGCCGCGCGCTCGTGCGGTTCGAGGGCGAGGAGATCGATCCATTCCTCCGCTTGGCCATCTTCGTCCGTTCGTCCTGAGCCTGTCGAAGGACGTGCCACAGGGGCCGCGCTTGCATCACGTGCTTCGACAGGCTCAGCACGAACGGGGTCAGGGCGGAACATGGCCGAACCCTCGGTCACCTCATAGCCAGGCCGCCCGCCGAGCACATAAGCGAGCGTCGATTTGCCGGCGCCGTTCGGCCCCATGATCGCATGGATTTCGCCCGGATTGATCGCGAGCGTGATGCCCTTGAGGATGGCCTTGCCGTCGACTTCGGCGTGGAGGTTTTCGATCTTAAGCATCTGTGGACTCGTTCTGAGCAGTTTCGTTCGCTTCGTCCCAAGAGATGAAGCCTTCTTCCCAATTGTCCTGATCGAGCAGATAATTGCTGATTTCGAAGCCTGCGGGATAGTCGCGAAAGCCGGGCTGGGGCGTTAGTCTCTCGATCGCGCTCCTTGCCTTCTCATCGGACGAGTAGACCCCGATGAGCTTGGCATCTTCCTTATATTCGTCGTCCTCGCGGACGTGCCAAAGCAGATGGACGAAGGTCATCCCACGCTCCCCTCCAGCGAGATCCCCAGCAGCTTCTGCGCCTCGACCGCGAACTCCATCGGGAGCTGCTTCAGCACCTCGCGGGCGAAGCCGTTGACGATCAGGGCGACCGCCGCCTCGGCATCCAGCCCGCGCTGCATCGCGTAGAAGAGCTGGTCGTCGCTGATCTTCGACGTGGTCGCCTCATGCTCGATCTGCGCGGACGGGTTGCGCACCTCGATATAGGGCACGGTATGCGCGCCGCACTGATCGCCGAGCAGCAGCGAATCGCACTGGGTGAAAT
>CAXTBZ010000116.1:0-7037 GCA_964242855.1 uncultured Sphingomonadaceae bacterium | reverse complement strand
CGATCTATGCAGCACGCCCCGGCGTGGTCATCGGCAAGAAGGGCCAGGACATCGACAATCTGCGCAAGGATCTTGCGAAGATGGCGAAGTCGGACGTCTCTCTGAACATCGTCGAGATCCGCAAGCCTGAGATCGAGGCGCAGCTCGTCGCAGAGAACATCGCCCAGCAGCTCGAGCGTCGCGTGGCCTTCCGCCGTGCGATGAAGCGTGCGGTGCAGTCGGCAATGCGTCTGGGCGCACAGGGCATACGCATCAACTGCGGTGGCCGTCTCGGCGGCGCCGAGATCGCGCGTGTCGAGTGGTATCGCGAGGGCCGGGTGCCGTTGCACACGCTGCGCGCCGATATCGATTATGGTGTTGCCACTGCCAAGACGACGTACGGCACGTGCGGCGTGAAGGTGTGGATCTTCAAGGGCGAGATCCTGACCCATGACCCGCAGGCGCAGGATCGTCGTGCCGCCGAACAAGCGCCGCAACGCTAGTCGACGCTGAGGAAATACAGATATGTTGTCCCCGAAGCGGACCAAGTTCCGCAAGGCCCACAAGGGCCGGATCCATGGACTGGCAAAGGCCGGAACGGTGCTGAATTTCGGCGCATTCGGCTTGAAGGCGCTTGAGCCCGAGCGGATCACCGCGCGTCAGATCGAGGCGTCACGCCGTGCGATCACACGTGCGATGAAGCGCGCCGGCCGCGTCTGGATCCGGATCTTCCCGGACGTGCCGGTCTCGACCAAGCCGGCCGAGGTCCGCATGGGCTCCGGCAAGGGTTCGCCCGAGTTCTGGGTGGCGCGGGTGAAGCCGGGCCGCATCGTCTTCGAGATCGACGGCGTCTCGCCCGAGATCGCCAAGACGGCGCTGACGCTCGGTGCGGCCAAGCTGCCGATCAAGACCAAGTTCGTGACCCGCCTCGGGGAGGCCTGAGATGGCGAAGGCAAGCAAGCCGGCCGACCTGCGGCTCAAGACCGATGACGAGCTGCAGACGCAGTTGCTCGACCTGAAGCGCGAGCAGTTCAACCTGCGCTTCCAGCGTGCGACCGGGCAGAACGAGGGCGCTGGACGGGTGCGCGAAGTGCGCCGCGAGATCGCGCGTATCAAGACGCTCGTGCATGCGAAGAGCGTCGTGCCTGTGAAGAATTCCGCGGGGGCCACTGCCTCCGCGTCGAGATCCTGAGAGGAGTAGGGCGATGCCAAGGCGCGTCCTGACGGGGCGAGTGACCAGCGACAAGATGGACAAGACCGTGACGGTCATTGTCGAGCGTCGCATCATGCACCCGCTGTACAAGAAGTTCATTCGCCGCTCGAAGAAGTATGCGGCGCATGACGAGGCCAACCTGTGCCACGTCGGCGACACCGTGCGCATCATCGAGTGCCCGCCGATCTCCAAGCGCAAGACCTGGACGGTGGTGGCGCGCAACGGCCACGTGTTCGGCGACGAGGCGAGCCTCGATGCCGTTCCGGCCGGGGATGCGACCCCTGCCGCAGTGGCGGCGGCGACCGCCGCGCCGGCGGCCGACGTCGCGCAGCCAGCGGGGATCTGAGCCATGATCATCGTCGAGACCAACCTGGACGTCGCCGACAACTCCGGCGCGCGTCGGGTGCAGTGCATCAAGGTGCTGGGCGGCTCCAAGCGGAGGTCCGCCTCGGTCGGCGATGTCATCGTCGTCTCCATCAAGGAAGCGATCCCCCGCGGCAAGGTCAAGAAGGGCGACGTGCATCAGGCCGTCGTCGTTCGTACCGCCTTCCCGGTGCGTCGTGCCGATGGCAGCGCGATCCGCTTCGACCGCAATGCGGCGGTGCTGATCAACAAGCAGTCGGAGCCGATCGGCACCCGCATCTTCGGCCCGGTCGTGCGTGAGCTGCGTGCGCGCAAGTTCATGAAGATCATCTCGCTGGCACCGGAGGTGCTGTGATGGCAGCCCGTATTCGCAAGGGCGACCAGGTCGTCGTCATCACCGGGTCCGACCGCGGCAAGCAGGGCGAAGTGCTCAGCGTGCTGCCGAAGGATCGCCGTGCGGTCGTGCGTGGCATTCGTATCGCCAAGAAGCACACCAAGCCGAACGGCCAAGGCGAGCAGGGCGGGATCATCGAGCGCGAGGCGTCGATCGATCTGTCCAATCTGAAACTGGTCGATCCCAAGACCGGCAAGCCGACCAAGGTCGGGTTCCGGGTGCTGGACGATGGCCGCAAGGTTCGTGTCGCCAAGGCGACCGGCCAGATCATCGAAGGCTGAGGGCATGTCAGACGACGTGAATGAGGTCTCGAACGCCGCTCCCGCACGCGCCAAGCCGCGTATGCAGCAGCGTTACGAGAGCGAGATGCGTGCCGCCCTGCGCGAGCAGTTCGGCTATAAGAATGTGATGCAGGTTCCGCGTCTCGAGAAGATCGTCATCAACATGGGCGTCGGCGAGGCCGCCGGCGACCAGAAGAAGCTCGATGCCGCGGTCGCCGAGATGATGCTGATCGCCGGTCAGAAGCCGGTCAAGACGGTGGCAAAAAAGGCCATTGCCGGCTTCAAGATCCGCGAGGGTCTGCCGATCGGCTGCAAGGTCACGCTGCGTCGCGTGCGGATGTACGAGTTCCTGGATCGTCTGGTGACGATCGCGATGCCGCGCGTGCGCGACTTCCGCGGTCTGGCCCCGAACAAGGGCTTCGACGGTCGCGGCAACTTCGCGATGGGTCTCAAGGAGCAGATCGTGTTCCCGGAGATCAACTACGACAAGGTCGACCAGATCCGCGGCATGGACATCATCTTCGTGACCAACGCGAAGACCGATGCCGAGGCGAAGGCGTTGCTGAAGGCGTTCGATCTGCCGTTCGCGGCGGCTGTCGTCTAGGGGGCTTCCCCCAGGCAGGGTCTTTCGTTCTTCACACACTGAATTTTTGTTTGGAAAACCGTCGGGGCAGTCCCGACAGGTTCCGGAGGGTAAATCAAGGCATGGCAAAGACATCCGCCGTCAACCGCAACCTCAAGCGTGCCGCCATGGTGGTTCGTGACAAGGGCAAGCGGATCGCGCTGAAGAACATCATCATGGACCGGACGCTTCCGGTCGAGGATCGTTTCGAGGCCTCTATGAAGCTGGCACAGTTCCCGCGCGATGGTGCGCGCGTGCGCGTCAAGCTGCGCTGCAGGCTGACCGGCCGCTCGCGTTCCAACTATCGCAAGTTCGAGCTCAGTCGTATTGCACTGCGTGACCTGGCCAGCAGTGGGCAGATCCCCGGCATGACGAAGTCGAGCTGGTAAGGGAGACGACCCATGTCCATGTCTGATCCCCTGGGTGACATGCTCACCCGTATCCGCAATGCGCAGCGCAGCCGTCATGCCGCGTGCGTGGCGCCGGCGTCCAAGCTGCGTGCGAACGTGCTCGAAGCCCTGAAGCGCGAAGGTTATATCCGCGGCTTCAAGGCCGAGGAGCTGCGTCCGGGCATTGCCCAGCTGCGCATCGAGCTGAAATACACCGATGGCGAACCCGTCATCAAAGAGATCCATCGCGTCTCCAAGCCGGGACGCCGGGTCTACTCGAAGATCAAGGAATTGCCGCGGGTCTATGCAGGCCTGGGCGTTTCCATTCTGTCGACGCCTCGCGGCGTCCTGAGCGATGCAGAGGCTCGCGCCGCCAATGTTGGCGGCGAGGTCCTGTGCCGCGTATTCTGAGGAGGGCATCATGTCACGTGTAGGCAAATACCCTGTCGAGATCCCTCAGGGCGTACAGGTCGCAATCGTCAACAACGTCTTGACCGCAACCGGCAAGCTCGGCGAGCTGAAGCTGCCGTTGTCGGAGCATGTCGAGACCACCGTCGAGGACAATCACGTCAGCGTCGTGCCGCGCAGCAAGGCTGCTCCGTCACGCATGATGTGGGGCACCACCCGTTCGCTGGTCGCCGCCATGGTGAAGGGTGTCTCGACCGGTTACGTCAAGACCCTCGAGATCCAGGGCACCGGTTATCGCGCCTCCGTGCAGGGCTCGAACCTGGTGATGAACCTCGGCTACTCGCATGACATCGTCTATGCGATCCCGACCGGCATCAAGATCAGCACGCCGAAACCGACTCAGGTCATGGTCGAGGGCGTGGACAAGCAGCGCGTCGGCCAGGTGGCGCTCGACATCCGGAATTTCCGCGCCCCCGAGCCCTACAAGGGCAAGGGCGTGCGCTACACGACGGAAGTCATTCGACGCAAGGAAGGCAAGAAGAAGTAATGAGCACGCAACAGGAATTGCGGGAGCGTCGGCGGGTTCGCCTGCGCTTCCAGCTCCGCCGCAAGGCCGGCGGGCGTCCGCGCCTGTCGGTGTTCCGCTCGGGCAAGAACATCTACGCCCAGGTGATCGACGACGTATCGGGTCGCACCGTCGCCGCCGCCTCGACGCTCGACAAGGACCTGCGCGAGCAGCTCAAGTCCGGCGCCGATGCCGGTGCAGCGACCGCGGTCGGCAAGCTGGTGGCCGAGCGTGCGCTCGCTGCTGGCGTGAGCCTGGTCGTGTTCGATCGCGGCTCGTATCTGTATCATGGGCGCGTCAAGGCCCTGGCGGAGGCAGCCCGCGAGGGCGGCCTCGCCTTCTGAAGGAGTTCACTTGAATGGCACGTGAACCAAGAGAAGGCGGTCGCAGCAACAGCAGCGGCGGTGGTCGCGAGCGCGATCGTGACGGCGACGACCTCATCGACAAGCTGGTCACCATCAACCGCGTCGCCAAGGTGGTGAAAGGTGGACGTCGTTTCGCCTTCGCAGCCCTGGTGGTGGTGGGTGACCAGAAGGGTCGTGTCGGCTTCGGCGCCGGCAAGGCACGCGAGGTCCCCGAGGCGATACGCAAGGCGACGGAGCGGGCTAAGCGCGCGCTCATCCGCGTCCCGATGAAGGAAGGCCGCACCCTGCATCACGACGTCGAGGGTCACTTCGGCGCCGGCAAGGTGGTGCTTCGCTCCGCAGAGGCAGGAACCGGCATCATCGCCGGCGGCCCGATGCGCGCGGTGTTCGAGACCCTGGGTATCGGCGATGTCGTGGCCAAGTCGCTCGGCAGCCGCAACCCGCACAACATGGTCAAGGCGACCTTCGATGCGCTGACGCGTTGCGCCAGCCCGCGTTCGGTAGCCAGCCGCCGTGGCAAGAAAGTGTCGGACATCCTCGGCAAGCGCGATGGTGCCCCGGTGCTGGAGACGGCCGATGTCTGAGACACTCGAGGCGCTCACCCGCCTGACCGGTGACAAGGTGCGTATCACCCAGACCGGTTCGGGCAACGGCCAGAAGCCGGGTCAGCAGGCAACGCTGAAGGGGCTTGGGCTGAACAAGCTGGGCAAGACACGCGAGCTGGAGAATACCGCATCCGTTCGCGGCATGATCCGCAAGGTCTCCCACCTCGTGAAGCTGGAGGACTGACATGAACCTCGTTCTGAACGAACTGCGCGACAACGAAGGCGCCCATTACCGCAAGAAGCGGCTCGGGCGCGGCATCGGGTCCGGCAAGGGCAAGACCTCCGGCCGCGGCGTCAAGGGCCAGAAGGCACGCGAAGGCGTGTCGCTGAACGGCTTCGAGGGCGGTCAGCTCCCGATCTATCGTCGTCTGCCGAAGCGCGGCTTCAACAACATCTTCCGCAAGATCTACGCGCCGATCAATCTCGGTGCCGTGGAGAAGGCGATCGTCGAGGGCAAGATCGACGCCAGCGAGCCCGTCAACGAGGCGGTCCTGCGTAAAGCCGGTCTCGTCGGCAGCGGCAAGTATTCTGGCGTGCGCATCCTCGCCGGTGGCGAGCTGACCCGTGCAGTGACGTTCGACGTCGCGGGCGCTTCGGTGACCGCGATCGCGGCGATCGAGAAGCTTGGCGGCAGCGTCAAGGCCTCCGTGCCACCGCATGTCAAGGCGGGCGATGCAGAGGCTGCTACCGCTTAAGAAGGCTCGCCTTCCGGATCATTTTTTGGCTAACTAGAGCAGCGTCTCCTACCGGGGACGCTGTTTGCGTAATGAGGGGATGAGTGCATGGCCTCCGCGGCCGAGCAGATGGCAGCCAATCTCAACTTCGGGGCGCTTGGCAAGGCGACCGAACTCTGGAAGCGGATCTGGTTCACGCTGGGGGCGCTCATCGTCTATCGCATCGGCACCTATATCCCGGTGCCGGGGATCGACGCGAACGTCATGGGTCAACTCCTGGCCCAGCACCAGGGCGGCATACTGGGCATGTTCGACATGTTCACCGGCGGCGCGCTGGGCCGTGCCACCGTGTTCGCGCTCAACATCATGCCGTACATCAGCGCCTCGATCATCGTGCAGCTGATGTCGTCGGCGATTCCGTCCCTGGAGACCCTCAAGAAGGAGGGCGAGTCCGGACGCAAGAAGCTCAACCAGTATACCCGCTACCTCACCGTGCTGATCGCCCTGTTCCAGGCCTACGGGTTCGCTGTCGGGCTCGAGGCGATGCATGGTCGCGGCGGCGCGGCTGCGGTCATCGATCCGGGCACCTTTTTCCGCTTCTCCTGCATCATCACCCTGGTCGGGGGCACGATGTTCCTGATGTGGCTGGGCGAGCAGATCACCGCGCGCGGCGTTGGCAACGGCATCAGCCTGATCATTTTCGCGGGCATCGTCGCCAACCTGCCGCATGCGCTCGCGACCCTGCTGCAGCTCGGCTATACCGGCGGCCTGTCGCCGTTTTTCGTGGCGATCTTCCTGGTCATCGCAGTGCTGGTGATCGGCTTCATCACCTTCATGGAGTCTGCCCAGAGACGGGTGACGATCCAGTATCCCAAGCGCCAGGTCGGCAACCGCATGTTCGGCGGCGACTCGACGCATATGCCGCTCAAGGTCAACACCTCGGGCGTGATCCCGCCGATCTTCGCCTCGTCCGTGCTGCTGATCCCCGCGACCCTGGCCGGCTTTGCCGCCAGCAGCGGCGGCACCGGTTGGCTCGCCACCCTCGGCCAGATGATCGCCCACGGCCAGCCGCTTTATATGCTGCTCTATGCTGCGATGATCATCTTCTTCTCGTTCTTCTACGCGGCGGTGACCTTCAATCCGGTGGAGACCGCCGACAACCTGCGCAAGCAGGGCGGC
>CAXTBZ010000115.1:0-7125 GCA_964242855.1 uncultured Sphingomonadaceae bacterium | reverse complement strand
AGCCGATCGCGATCGTCGGCGTGCTGCTGCTGATCGTCGCGGCGGTCGTCGTCGACGTGATGCGGTTGCTGCCGTTCGCGATCAACAGCTGCTGCATGCTGTTCCTGACGATCGCTTCCGCGCCGTTGATCCAGCATGGCGAAAACTTCCTGATCGTCGTCGAAGCCATCCTTCTTGCCGCGGCGTATTTCGGATCGATCGTGGTGGCCTTGGGCTGGCTGCAGGCGAAGAGACAACGGCAAGGTCCGGAGTGATCCACGCAAGGAGCAGACGTTCGTCATGAATACGATCGACCTAGTGGACCCCGAGTTGCGGCCGCTGCTCGCGATATTTCCGACGCGGCAGCTTTCGCGTGCCAATCTCGCCGAAGCGCGGCAGCGCGTCCTGCCGATCCCGCCGCAGCCTCCCGGCGATGTCTCGGTGCGCGAGACGGCGGTCGCAGGTAGAGGCGATGCGCCCGCCGTTCCTGTCCGGATATACAAGCCGGCGACCGATGAACCGCTGCCCTGCATCTTCCACATGCACGGCGGCGGATTCGTGATGGGATCGGCGAAGGACATGGCGGCGGTCCACACCGCCATGGCGAGCGAGCTCCGATGCGCGATCGTATCGGTCGATTACCGCTTGGCGCCGGAGATCGCCTTCCCCGGCAATATCGAGGATTGCTACGCCGCCTTGGCGTGGACCTTCGCCAACGCGTCGGCCGAAGGGTTCGATACGGCCCGCATCGGCGTGATGGGCGAAAGCGCAGGCGGTGGCCTGGCGGCTTCGCTCGCGCTCATGGCGCGGGATCGCGGCGAATATTCGCTCGCCTTCCAGCACCTGATCTATCCGATGCTCGACGACCGGACCTGCACGCTGACGGACCCTCATCCGACGGCCGGCGAGTTCATCTGGCATGCCCACAATAATCATTTCGGCTGGGAAGCCCTGTTGGGGCATCCGCCCGGGCTTTCGGGTACTTCCGCCTATGCAGCGGCAGCGCGCGCGGACGACCTCACGGGCCTGCCGCCGACGTTCATCAGCACCGGCGCGCTCGATCTCTTCGTGGACGAGGACATCGAGTATGCACGTCGACTAACTCGGGCTGGTGTTTCCGTCGAGCTTCACGTCTATCCCGGCGCCTTTCACGGGTTCACCCTGATGCCGGATGCCACAGTGGCAAACGCCGCGCGCCGCGACAGCCTCGCAGCATTGCAGAGATTCATGGCGCGTCGGTTCGAATAGCGGCCGCAAACGAGCCGACAATTTGTTAAGGCAAACTTACCGAAACAACGCGGAACTGCTCGATTTGATGGCTATCGCCGTTTTTCTGGTTCGATGTTGAGATGCAAGTCCGGCCGCTGACAAAACGACCGCCGCTTCTCGAAAGCAGACATCCGTTCAGCGTTAATCGAGGAGAAATGAATGTGGGGAAAGGATCAGCGAGATGGCGCGCTGCTCAGCGATTTGCGCCGATGGCGGCGGACCTCGCTTGACAAGTTCCACCATCAACAATGGCGCGCTGCCGGTCGCCATTCGGCTCGAGACAGGCGAAGGCCTCGACGATATCGAGGTCACGCAGTCCAATCGCGGCGCGATCTAGTTCCAGTGCAAGACGAGCGCGACGCTTGGCACCAGCGCCACCGCTCCGCTGACCAAGACGGTCGGCCAGCTCGCCCGCTTGTGGCCGATGCCAAGGCGGGCGAAGGCGTGCCCGACCTGATGCGCAACGCCGCGACCCTGGCGGTTCGCGGTAGCGCGCCGGCGAGCCTCGATCAGCTCGAGGCGGGTCTGCGCGCATTCGACACGGGCGGCGCATGGGCAGCGACACGATGCGCGATGCCATCTGCTTCGTAGCGGCCGCTTATCCGAGCCTCGACCAGCCGACGCGGGCGGACTTCGAAGAGGGCGTGCGGGCATTCGAGGCGTTCGACGACGATTATGATCGCGGACATTGGCAGCGAATGCTGGGGCGCCTGCTCAAGCTTATCCCCACGCTGCTGATCGGGACGGCGATGCGCGCGCGGCGTGCCGAGTTCGAGGCGAGCGACGCGCTTGAAGATAACGACACCGAGCGCGGTTTTCACGATCACGCGCAGCGATCACGATCATGGCGCTTATTACCGCAAGATGCTTGAGCGCGAAGGCGTCGATCTCGACAAGGGCCCGGAAGGCGGCGTTCTCGAAGCGTTCGACGCGCTCCATGAACTGGTCCGCCACACACCGTCCGGCGGTGCGTCGCCCGCGCTGGCGACGCTTTGGGCCGAGACGAGCAAGCTTCTCGCGTCGCTCGACTTGCACGGCGATGCCTTGAACGAGAACGTCAACCATTCGGCCTGGGGACATATCGCCAATGCCGCCTATCGTGTGGGGGAGGCACCTATCAGCCTGGCGAAGCCGGCATGCCCACGCTTCAAAGCCTGATGGACCTGCTCGATCGCCTGGCGTCCAGCCCCTATCTTAAGGTGAAGGAAGCAAGATGATGTCGCTCAGTTGGGGAGGCCGGGACGTGCGCGTCTACGCACCTGAAGCCTGGGTGTCGCTGGCGCCGCAGTTCGCGGCCGACCATCCGCACATCTTCGACCAGATTGAGGCGATGCTCGCCGATCCGGTCCCCGGGTCCGTTTGCAGGTCGCCCGCAACCTCCAGGTGATCTCGGTGGCGGCCCCAGCGGGTGTGGGCGATGACGTACTGCCTCGCCGCGCACGATCTGCACAAGAGCGTGCTCGCTTCCTTCCTCGGCGTGTTTCTGCGCCAATGCACATGGGCCGAGCCCGACCATTGCGAAGCGATCATCGAGATCCTCCGCGCCCGGATGCCGATCGCCAAGATCGACGATGGAAGCGGCCGCGACCATATCCGGGAGGCGCTGGGCAATTTCGTCGCGCAGCTTTGGGCGGGACAGGGCGGGCCGGCCGCGCGGGCGTGGTTCGTTGAATGGGCGAAAGTTCCCGACACCTATGGCGGGATCCTCAGCCAGTATTGCGCGGCGCTGCGCGGTGCGTTCTTCCACCGCTATGACGGCACGAAGGATGATGGCGCGAGCGCGATGACCGACCGGGCGCAGGATGGTTTTAAGATTATCCTGGGGGTCTGCACGGAAGTCTCGGCCCCGAACTATGCGATCGCGATTGATGAAACGAAGTGGCGCGAGGCGCGCGACGCCGCCGCAGAAGTCTACCGGGCGGCCGGGCAGGTCACGTATCAGGCCATGAACCAGTTCTATTTCGGGTCGGGCGCCAACGCCAACGAACTTCAGCCGGCGCTTGGGCTCCCCGACCATGCAGCGATGAAGCGGTTCCTGACCGACTATGACGGCATTCTAGCTTACTCGGGCAATCCGGCGACGATCCATCACCAGATCGAGCTTTACGAATATCTAATCCCGGCGGACCCTGCGGCGGTGTTCGACATCGTGCACGCCGTGCTGCTGGGCCGGCGGCGCGTGAAGGCTATCCTTACGAAAGCTTGGCAGCGTCGTCGTCCGGGCGATCCGCCGCTACATCGCCGACCATCGGTCGATCTTCGTCTAGCCAGCTCGCCACGCGCGGCTGGCCGCGATCCCGGCCTTATTCTCGGATGTCGGCCGACCCGACGCCTTGAAGCTGACGTATGATTTGCTATCCATGTGCTGACGACGCGAGACCAGCGACGATTGGATATGACCGTTTTGGCGGTCCTAAAGCATCTTCGCGCCTGTTTTGCCGGTCATATCTTGAAAATCGGCCTTGTCTAGCGTAACGACCGATATGGCAGGCACGGGCGTCCCTCGACGCCTGCCATATCGGTCAATGGATCAGTTATCGCAGAACATGTCCGCACTTATTCGCGTACAACGCGCGGAGCGCTGGCGCTTCTCGGCCGCGCTATCCGCCTTGCGCGCAAAGAGCGCAAGATGACCGAAGCCGATTTGGCCGCGCGCATCGGCATTGCGCGCAGCACGCTCCAGTTGATCGAGAAGGGACAGCCGCGCGTCGAGATCGGCCTAGCGTTCGAAGCCGCGGCCCTGCTCGGCGTCCCGCTCTTCGTCGACGAGCCGTCGCGGCTTGCGCCCGAGGCGTCGCGCCTCGACGACAAGCTCGCACTCTTGCCGCAATCGGTCCGGCGTCCCCGCCGGGAGACCCGCGATGACTTCTAAAGTCGATGCGGGCCTCCCGGCCGCGACCGAGGCGTTCGTATGGATCTGGCTGCCGGGAGCACTCGAGCCGGTCATCGCCGGGCGGATCGAGCGTGAGGGCAACGCTCATGTCTTCACCTATGGCCGTACGTATCTCGAGCGGGAAAAAGCCATTCCGATCTTCTCGCCCGAGCTCGAGTTGCGGCGCGGGGCGATCGCGCCCGATCCGCCGCTCGACATCGCGGGTTGCCTCCGAGACGGCGCACCCGATGCCTGGGGGCGGCGGGTCATCATCAACCGGCTGACCGGCCTGCAGGGCGACGCGGCGCAGAATGTCGACTTCGACGAGCTGACCTTCATGCTCAATTCGGGCTCGGACCGGATCGGTGCGCTCGATTTCCAGCGCTCGCCCGATCATTATGCGCCGCGCGAGCAGGACAATGCGAAACTCGAAGAACTGCAGGATGCCGCCGACCATGTCGAGCGCGGCGAGCCGATCCCGACGGGGCTCGAGAAAGCGCTGTTTCATGGCAGCTCAATCGGCGGTGCGCGACCCAAGGCGCTGATCGACGATGGCGACATTAAGTTCATCGCTAAGTTCGCGGCGTCGACGACACCTATGCCGTCGTAAAATCCGAATATGTCGCGATGCAGCTCGCCGCGCGGGTCGGCCTCGACGTCACGCCGGTCGTTCTGACGTCCGCGAACGGCAGGGACATATTACTCGTCCAGCGTTTTGACCGCGCGAAGGCTGAAGGCGGCTGGACGCGCAAGGCGATGGTGTCGGCGCTCACCATGCTAGGGCTGACCGAACTGCAGGCGCATTATGCGAGCTATGTCGAACTAGCGCAGATCGTGCGCGCACGCTTCGTCAAGCCGCGCGAGACCTTGCACGAGCCTTTCGCGCGAATGGTGTTCAACATCCTCGTCGGCAACACCGACGACCACGCCCGCAATCACGCGGCCCTGTGGGACGGCGCGACGTTAGCGCTGACGCCAGCCTATGACATCTGTCCGCAAGGGCGCAACGGCCGCCAGGCGAGCCAGGCAATGGCGGTGATCGGCGACGATCGGCGCAGCCTGCTCGAACATTGCCGCCTGTCCGCGCCGTCCTTCCTGCTCAGCGACGTGGAAGCGCGCGACATCATTAATAGCCAGGCGAGCGTGATCGTCGCTGGCTGGCCCGAACTCTGCGACGAGGCCCAGCTCTCGCAGGTCGACCGCGCCTATTTTTGGCGGCGGCAGATCCTCAACGATTATGCGTTTGACGGATATGCGGATGGGAAGCCGGCGGGATTGTGAGGCTGCGTGGTCAGGTAAGCGGCAACAGACCACAAACCCGACGTGAAGGAATGCGGAGTGCGCACTGCTTAACCAGCGCAATGTCGCCGGTCGCCAGCCGAGGCCCGGCAGGTTCATCCCGGCTACATCCTGCTGAACTGCGAGATCGACGTATGAATGGACGAGCGAAAGGACATCTCATCGCTCTAAAGCTGATGGGGTGGACGCCCCCGACGCCATCGATGTGCCAGAGTGGAGGTGTTGAAGCACCACTGAGGGAGGCGTCCGTGTCGCAGGTTATCACGATTGGTCTGGATATCCCCAAGAGCGTTTTTCATGCGCACGGCGCGGACGAGCGCGGGGCTATGGTTTTCAGCCGCAGGCTTACCCGCGGTAAGCTGCTCGAGTTCATCGCTTCCCAGCCTGGGTGCATGGTAGCGTTAGAGGCGTGCGGCGGAGCGCATCATTAGGCACGCGAGCTGCGAGCGATGGGGCATAAGGTTCGAAGCAATTCGGTTGCAGTATGACAACGCGGATGCGCACTTAAACCGGGGCGTCATTCTGCTCAATGCGAACAAGCTCGACGAGGCAATAGCCGACTTTACCCGCGTGCTTGAGCTTCGCCCAAACGATTCCGAGGCTCTCGCAAATCGAGGCATCGCTTACGCGTGGAAGAACGATAAGGCTCGGGCCGAGCGGGATTCTGCCGTCGTCAGGAAGGCCGATCCTTCAAATCCCGTTCCACTGCGAGGCGAGGCTCTCCTAGCGAGGGACGTCGGCGACATAGACTTAGCGCTCGAACGGCTAAACGCGGCGCTCATGCTCAATCGCGACCACAAATGGTCGCTCGGGATGCGAGCTGGCGTGTACCGGCAATTCGGGGAGTATGGAAAATCCAAGCAGGATCTTGATAAGCTGCAAAGATGGACGCATCGCGGTCGTTGCGAAAGGGACCCCCTTTGCAAACTCAGCTCCGACCGGTTTCGGGCGCCGGCCGAAAGGTTCGGAACAGCTATAATCGGGTCGACACCCGCCATCGACCCCATAGTCGTGACGACCCAGTCTGGCGCGCGCCGAGAGCGGCGTCCACGCTCCAAAAGAAACCTCATCTGAGCACGCCACGGTGCAGCCAATGCCTAGGGAGACCGGGTAAAGGGAGGTTCCGATCCCGTGCGTTTGCTTGCTGGCCGAGCAGATGGTACACCTGCCGACGTGCTCGTCACCATTCGACCCGATCTCCGAACCTGTCTCGGCGCTTGCTCAGCATGAAAGGCTCCGAGGGTGCTTTAGCCTGGTCAGCATAGCAGTCTGCAAGCTTGAGATGGATGGCTCGGGCGGCAGGATCGATCGCGGTTTTGGCGGCGATCCGTTCCTGCGCTTCACGCTCAAGTGCATATTCGACATCGTGTTCGCGCTGCATCACAGGCTCCGGCCTGCAAGCGGGAGCGTCTCAGCTCTCGGTCGTCACCATGCTCGCTGCATGGGTGGTGACGATAGGTCCAAATACGCTTATCGCCGAAGGGACGCAACCGCGTGCCGGAACTATGCGATCTGCCAATCGCTTCAATGGCCCTTGTTATCTAGGATCGGGCGATTAACCGACAATCGGTCCCGCAGTTGAGGTGGTGAATACGCATCGCGAACCCTTCCGCTCTGTGGCACGCAACCTTCAGCGAAAAGCAATCCGTCACGGTTTGCAGCTATCGGCGCGCGAGAACCTTTATTTTCGCAAGATCATTTCTGAT
>CAXTBZ010000114.1:0-7320 GCA_964242855.1 uncultured Sphingomonadaceae bacterium | reverse complement strand
GACTCATTTGGATCAATTCAGGGCAGAAGCATCCCCGGTGCGGTGGCGGAACGGTTCGGGGTCCGCCGAACCTCTTCGGTCGGGGATGGCTTGGGTGGCGCGGATTTCGATCGCGTCGGCCTTTCCGCCATACGCGATCACCTCGCCAACATAGCCGCCGATCAGCGCGCGGGCGAGCGGGGCGGAGAAGGCGATGCGGCCGTCAAAGGGATCGGCCTCGTCATCGCCGACGATGTCGATCTGCCTCGGCTGACCGTTCAGCGAGAAGATAACGCGCGATCCGAACGCGACTTCGTCCGCCGGCGGCACCGGCGCGGGTTGCACGGTCGCCCGGCGGGTGCGCCAATAGCGCAACGTGCGCAGATGATCCTCGCGATCGGCTTCCGGAAACGCGGCCGAGTCGATCGCTTCGAGCGCCGTCACTTTGGCTTCGATCAGCGTCAGACCGCGCGCAGTGACGAGGTTCGGGCCGGCCGGCAGCGGCAGCTCGAACTTCGGTTCCTTGTGCTCCTCGTCGCTCTCGCGACGGAACGCTACGCTCACATCGTCTCTCCCCTCGTTCAGGCCAACCGGGAAGCAACCGGTTCGTTCCGCCGGTCCGCGCCTTGCAGGGTGCGCCGCGAGCCATAATTGGCTAGACGCGTGCGTGACCAGCGGGAGCGACGCGTGAGCAAGGCCGACAGCGACGAGACCAAGCGCTTCTTCTCGATCCATGCGCACGGGTTCGTCCGTGTCGCCGCAGCGACCCCGATCGCGACCGTGGGCGATCCGGCGATCAACGCCGAGGCAGCGATCGCGCTGGCCCGCGAGGCGGATGACGCCAATGTCGACCTAGTCGTCTTTCCCGAACTCAACCTGTCATCCTATGCGATCGACGACCTGCACCTGCAGACGGCGCAGCATCATGCCACGGAGGCGGCGATCGGCGCGGTTGTCGCTGCGAGCGCGGAGCTGCGGCCGGTCCTCCTGCTCGGCGCCGCGCTGCCGCGTAACGGCAGGCTGTACAATTGCGCAGTGATCGTCGCGCGAGGACGTATCCTCGGCGTAGTCCCCAAGACCTTCCTGCCGAACTACCGCGAGTATTACGAGAAACGG
Source organism: uncultured Sphingomonadaceae bacterium (assembly GCA_964242855.1). Taxonomy (GTDB): domain Bacteria; phylum Pseudomonadota; class Alphaproteobacteria; order Sphingomonadales; family Sphingomonadaceae; genus Solisphingomonas. The sequence goes on along the minus strand of CAXTBZ010000114.1, from coordinate 6,225 downwards.
TGGTTCGCGAGCGGTGCTGGGCTGATCGGGCCGTGCCACATCACGGTCGCCGGGCAGACTGCGCCGTTCGGCACCGACCTGCTCTTCGCGGCCTCCAATCTCGAACATTTCGTCTTTCATGTCGAGATCTGCGAGGATTATTGGGCCCCAGTGCCGCCGTCGACAGCCGGCGCGCTCGCAGGAGCGCTGATCTGCTGCAACCTGTCGGCGTCCAACATCACGATCGGCAAGGCGCGCGAGCGTGAGATGCTGGGTGCCTCGCAATCGGCGCGGGCACTATGCGCCTACGTCTTCTCGGCCGCCGGGCCGGGCGAGAGCACCACCGATCTGGCGTGGGACGGGCAGGGCATGATCCACGAACTTGGCGAATTGCTCGCCGAGTCGCCCCGCTTCGGGCACGACCCCGGCTTGCTGGTAGCCGACGTCGATGCCGAGCGGATCGAGCAGGCGCGGATGCGGGTCGGCACGTTCAACGATGCGGCGACGCTCGCCGGGCATCCGGAGGCGCGTTTCCGCCGCATCGGCTTCGATCATTTGCCAGACTATGCCCACGTCGGGCTGAAACGCCGAGTCCGCCGCTTTCCCTTCGTACCCGATCATCCCGCGCGCCTCGACGAGGATTGCTATGAGGCATTCAACATCCAAGTCGAGGGGCTTGGCCGGCGGATTGCCGCCTCGGGGGTAAAGCGACTGGTTATCGGGGTATCGGGCGGCCTTGATTCGACCCACGCGCTGATCGTCGCGGCCAAGGCTTTCGATCGGCTGGGCTACAAGCGCTCCGACATCCTCGGCTTCACCATGCCAGGCTTTGCGACCGGCACCGAAACCAAGGCCAATGCCTGGGCGCTGATGGAGGCGCTCGGCTGCACCGGCGCCGAGATCGACATCCGCCCCGCCGCGACCCGGATGCTCGAAGACATGGGTCATCCGTTCGCAGGCGGCGAGCCGGTGTACGATGTCACCTTCGAGAATGTGCAGGCGGGGCTTCGCACCGACTATCTCTTCCGGCTGGCCAACCAGCGCGATGGGCTGGTGGTCGGCACCGGCGACCTGTCCGAACTGGCGCTCGGCTGGTGCACCTACGGCGTCGGCGATCAGATGAGCCATTATGCGGTCAATGCGGGCGTCCCCAAGACGCTGATCCAGTTCCTGATCCGCTGGTGCATCCAGACCAGCCAATATGACGCGGCGACGGATCAGGTGCTCGCGCGCATTCTCGGTACCGAGATTTCCCCCGAACTCGTGCCGGCCGATGCATCGGGCGCGATCCAGTCGACCGAGGCTAAGATCGGGCCGTATGCGCTGAACGACTTTTTCCTGCATCACGTCGTGCGCTGGGGGATGGATCCGGCAAAGATCGCCTGGCTGGCGCTGAATGCCTGGGGCTACGCCGAGGCGGGTGACTGGCCGCTCGGCGTGCCGGCGGCGCAGCGGGTCGCCTACGACCTACCGACGATCCGCCACTGGCTGGAGTTGTTCTTGCACCGCTTCTTCCAGACCAGCCAGTTCAAGCGATCGGCGATCCCCAACGGCCCCAAGGTCTCAACCGCAGGTGCGCTGTCGCCGCGGGGCGACTGGCGGGCGCCGTCCGACGGCACCGCTGCGGCGTGGCTAGCGGCGCTGGACAAGGTACCCCGGTAGGTCTTTCCGCCCAAGCCGAGAGGTAAGCTACTTCTTCTTGAGTGCGTCCGGCTTGTGGGCGGCTTCGGCGCCCTTGTCGGTCTTGACGACGAATTGCGGATCATCCTTGGTCGCGGCCACGGTATGACCCTTGATCTTGGTCTTGCTGGTGACCTTCTTGACCACCTTGCCTTCCGCTTCACCGCCGGATGCCCTCCAGGTCACCTTGTCGCCCGATTTCACGTCCGCCATGTCCATCTCCTTGCGTCGGAGAGGAGAACGGACGCTACGCGCGCGCGTTCCGGCGCGGCGTCCCGGTGCGGGACGCCGTGCGGCCAAAGAAATGGCACCCGTAAAGTAAACGGATCGTTAAGCTGTGATGATGATCCAGGCAGCACCCACCATCTCCGCGCCGTCGCTTTCGGCGGCCCTAGTCCGCCGCCGCAAGCCGCTGATGCTGGCGCCGCCGACCGTCTATGCGATGATGCCGATCGAGCCGATCGAGGCGGCGAACGATGCCGGCTGGCCGACCTGGCGCGAGGACCTGCGCTTCTTCGCGGCCTGTTACGTGGCCGGCGTGGTGTTCTTCCTGATCATGTTGAGCTGAACACTAGCACCGCGCAGGCCCGATGAAGCCGCCACGCAATGGCGGCGGCGGCGAAGGCACCAAGTCCGGTCACGATCAGCGTGTCGGCGACGGGGATGCCGAACCGCACCAGGCCGGCGAAAAGCAGCGCGCCGACCACCATCGCGCCTGAATTGACGATGTTGTTGGCAGCGACGGTGCGCGCGGTGTGGAGCTTGTCCACCGTGGTGGTCAGGAAGGCGTATAGCGGCACCACGAACATGCCGCCGAACACCGCCACGCCGAACAGATCGAGCAGCACGTGCCGCGCGCTGTGAAGCGCCACGAACGCCCGCCAGCCGACCATCGCCTCGGGTGCTTCCCAATGCGCCACGACATGGTGGAGATCGAACAGGCACAGCCCCATCAGCATCGCGGCGGCCGGCGCATAACGGGCCGACACGGTGCCGCCGAGCAGCCGGTTGATCGCGATCGAGCCGACGCCGACGCCGACCGAGAAGACCGCGAGGAACAGCGTCGCCACCGCCTGGTCGGCGCCGAGCACGTTCTTCACTAGCGGCACGAACAGGGTGCCGAGGATCGCCGCTTGCATCCAGAAGCAGCTGATTGCTGCAACCGCGAGCATCAGATGGCGCACATGCAGCGTCTCGGAAACCAGCCGGATTGTTGAACGGACGATGTGAAAGTCCAGGCTGTTATCCTCTATTACGGGCGGCGCGGCCGGCACCTGGCTGCCCGCGATGCGGCCGAGCAATGCTACCGCGAGCACAGTCGCCGCGGCGGCGGGGGCGGGGATGATTCCGCCGACCAAGATGCCCATCAGCACGCCGCCATAGGTTCCCGCCTCGACCAGCCCGGTGCCGCCCAGCACCTCGTCACGGTGAAGATGCTGGGGGAGCAGGGCGTATTTGATCGGGCCGAAGAAGGTTGAATGGATGCCCATCGCGAACAGGGCGGTCAGCAGCATCGGGATCGAGTGGAGCACCAGCCCGGCCGCACCGACAAGCATGATCGCGATCTCGCAGGTCTTGACGATGCGGATGATCCCGGCCTTGTCGCGGCTATCGGCCACCTGGCCGGCGAGTGCCGAGAACAGGAAAAAGGGCAGGATGAACAGCGCGTTGGCGGCGGCATTGAAGGCGGCTTCGTGGCGATCGTCCGAGAAAATGCGATAGGTGACGAGCATCACCATCGCGGTCTTGAACAGATTGTCGTTGAAGGCGCCCAGGAACTGGGTGGTGAACAACGGCAGGAAACGCCTGCGCGCAAGTAGCCTCAAGGATGGCTGCATAATTGAACGCGTTACCCGCATTTCCCCATGAAGACTGCCCCATAGCGCAGCGATGCGCCGACGCCAAATCTTGGCGCGGCAGGGCGTGGTAATGCGGCAACGACATGGTTCAATCCGGGCGCCGCATCGGCTAGGGCATGGTGCGATGCTTTCGCTGCCCAACATCCTGACGCTGTCCCGTATCTTTGCGGTGCCGATCCTCGTCGGCCTGCTGTGGCAGCCGGGGCCGGTCGGCTACGTGCTGGCCTTCCTGCTGTATGCGCTGGCGGGCATCACCGACTATTTCGATGGCTATCTGGCCCGCGCGCAGGGCACCGTGTCGAAGCTCGGCATCTTCCTTGATCCGATCGCCGACAAGATCATGGTCGCGGCCGTGATCGTGATGCTGATCTCCACCGAACGCGTAATCGGGCCGCACCCGGTGGTCTCGGGCTGGAACGTGGTGGCGGCGCTGGTGATCCTGCTGCGCGAGATCGCTGTCTCGGGCCTGCGCGAGTTCCTGGCGCAGCTATCGGTGTCGATGCCGGTCAGCCGGCTGGCCAAGTGGAAGACGACCTTCCAGATGGGCGCGCTCGGCCTGCTGATCCTGGCAGGCGCGCTGCCCGGCTGGCCGTGGGTGCATCTGTTCGGAATCATCGGGCTTTGGCTCGCCGCGGTGCTGACGCTGGTGACCGGCTGGGACTATCTGCGCGTTGGTCTGAAGCACATGGATTGAGGGCGGAGACGCAGATGGTGCAACTCCTCTATTTTGCCTGGGTGCGCGAGGCGATCGGGCGCGATGGCGAGGATATCGACCTGCCGGCGGACATCGAGAACGTCGCAGGACTGGTTGCAAGGCTGGCGACGCGGGGCGCGGGCTATGCCGAAGCCTTTGCCGCGCCCGAACGCCTGCGCTGCGCCGTCGATCAAGTCTTCTCGCGGCTGGACGCGCCGATTGCTGGCGCACGCGAGATCGCGATCTTCCCGCCGGTTACGGGGGGATGAGCATCCGCGTCGCCGCGCAGGAGGCGGATTTCGACGTCGCCGCCGAACTTGCCCGGCTGGAAGCATTGGGCGGCGGCGGGGTGGCGAGCTTCACCGGCGTAGTGCGCGGGGAGGGCGGATTATCGGCGCTCCGTCTGGAAGCCTATCCCGGCATGACCGTGCGCGCGCTGGAGGCGATCGCGACGCAGGCGGCAGAACGCTGGTCGCTCGCCGGGCTGACGCTGATCCACCGCTGGGGAACGCTGGACGTCGGCGCGCGCATCGTGCTGGTCGCCACGGCGGCGAGGCACCGCAGCGCCGCGCTCGATGCGTGCGCGTTCCTCATCGATTGGACCAAGACCCGCGCACCGCTGTGGAAGCAGGAGATCTTCGCCGACGGCACCTCGCGCTGGATCGAGCCCCGCGCCACCGATGATGCCAAGGCGGCCGAGTGGGAGGCGAGCGCCGAGCACGGCAAGCCTTAGGCGGCGGTCTTCAGCGCCTCTGCCAGCAGCTTGAATTCCTTGGCGCGGGGGCTGCCCTTGCGCCAGGCGAGCGCGATGCGGCGGCTTGGCTTGTCTGCATCGAGCGGGCGGACAATCACGCCGGTGCCGTTGAGGATGCCCGCCTCGATCGCCATCTCCGGCAGCAGCGTGACGCCAAGCCCGTTGTCCACCATCTGCACCAGCGTGTGGAGCGACGTACCCAACATCGCCGCCTCGGCGCCGAGTTCGGGTCGCGCACAGGCGGCGAGCGCATGGTCTTTCAAGCAGTGCCCGTCCTCGAGCAGCAGCAGGCTGTGCTCGTCGATATCGTCGGCCGAGACAAGCGCGGCGAAGCTGCCCTCCTGCGATGCGGGAAAGGCGAAGAACAGCTTGTCGTCGAACAGATCGGCCGAGTCGACGTCGCCGCACCGGTAGGGCAGCGCCAGCAGCACGCAATCAAGCCGACCGCGCGCCAGCGAATCGCACGCCGACGCGGTCACCTCTTCGCGCAGATAGAGCTTCAGGTCGGGCCAATCGGCGCGCAGCTTTGGCAGCAGGCGGGGCAGCAGGAAGGGCGCGATCGTCGGGATTACGCCCATGCGCAATTCGCCCGACAGCGGCCTGCCGGCCGAGCGGGCGAGATCGGTCAGCACGTCAGCTTCGGCGAGCACGCGGCGCGCCTGCGCTGCAATGCGCTCGCCCACCGGGGTGAAGCGCACCACCCGCCTGGTGCGTTCGACCAGGGTCAACCCGATCAGCGACTCCAGCTCGCGTAAGCCTGCCGACAGCGTCGATTGCGTGACAAAGCAAGCTTCGGCCGCGTTGCCGAAGTGACCATGTTCCTGCAGCGCCACCAGATATTGAAGCTGCTTCAGCGTCGGAAGATACGTGCTCATAGAACGACGTTTTCGATCATAAGGCCGATAATAATCGATTTGCCCCTTGTCATGCAATGCTGCATTGCCACATGAAAGCTACCGCATCTGCTCACAGGAGACACATTCATGCTGACCGTTGGCGACAAGTTCCCGGCTCTCACGCTTCCCGTCCAGCAGGGCACCTCGGCACTTCCGGCCGGCGAGACGATCGATACCGGGGAGACCGGCGGCAAGTGGAAGGTCGTGTTCTTCTGGCCGAAGGACTTCACCTTCATCTGCCCGACCGAGATCATCGGCTACGGCGATCTGAAGAGCGACTTCGCCGATCGTGATGCGGTGCTGATCGGTGCCTCGACCGACACCGACTTCGTCCACTTCGCGTGGCGCAAGTCCGACGAGCGG
>CAXTBZ010000113.1:0-7394 GCA_964242855.1 uncultured Sphingomonadaceae bacterium | reverse complement strand
GCTCGACCCAGGCACAGGAGCAACCGGATGCATCAGGTGGCAACGCTCGCGAGCCTCGTGCCAGGTGCGGCGCGCACCGTCGAGATCGGCGACATCAAGATCCTGCTCGTGCGCGACGGCGACCTGGTGCACGCCTACGGCGCGATGTGCCCGCATGCCGGCGCGCCGCTCGGCGAGGGTGCGATCTGCGACGGCCGCATCGTCTGCCCCTGGCACAAGGCGAGCTTCGATGTTCGCAGCGGCGCGCTGCTGGAGCCGCCGGCACTCGATCCGCTGACGCGCTACCCGGTGCTGGTCGAGGACGGCCGGGTGATGGTGTCGACCGAGGCGGTCGCGCGCCCGGCGCCGCGCGATGATCACGACGACCGCTGCATGCTGATCGTCGGTGCGGGCGCCGCCGGGACCGCCGCCGCCTGCGCGCTGCGCGAGTTCGGCTTCTCCGGACGGGTGGTGCTGCTGGGTGCCGAGCCGGGCGATCCCTACGACCGCACCGCACTCAGCAAGTTCGTGCTGCAGGGCGCCATGCCACCGGATCAGGCCACCCCGCTGCGCGACGCGGCGTTCTACCGCGCGCACCGCATCGAGCGCCTGCACGACGAGGCGGTCGGCCTGGACCGGGACGCGCGGCGGGTGTCGTTGCGCGGCGGTGGATCGCTCGAGTACGACGAGCTGCTGATCGCCACCGGCGGCACGCCGCGGCCGCTGCCGATCCCCGGCGGCGAGCGGCCCGGCGTGCATACCCTGCGATCGCGCGAGGACGCGACGGCGATCCTGGAGCGCATCGCCGGGGAAGGCAGCCAGGTGGTGATCGCCGGCGCCAGCTTCATCGGCCTGGAGGCGGCCTCGGCGCTGCGCGAGCGGCAGATCCCGGTCACCGTGGTGTCGCCCGACGAGGTTCCGTTCGCGGCTCAGCTCGGCACCCGGGTCGGCGCCATGTTCCGCCGCCTGCACGAGCGCCACGGCGTGCGCTTCCTCGGCGGACGCAGGCTCGCGTGCATCGAGGGCGATCCCGCGATCTCCGGCGTGGTGCTGGATGACGGGCAGCGGCTGCCGGCCACCCTGGTGCTGGTCGGCCTCGGCATCGCGCCGGCGAGCGACTTCGCGACCGGCCTGCACAGGAGCGAGGATGGCGGGATCGTCGTCGATGCGGCGATGCGCGCGGCCGCCCACGTGTTCGCCGCCGGCGATGTCGCGCGGTTCCCGCTCGGCGGCCAGGATCAGCTCCGGGTGGAGCATTGGCGGGTCGCCCAGCAGCATGCGCGGATCGCGGCGGCGGGCATGCTCGGCGAGGTCGCGCGGCTGGACCGGACGCCGTTCTTCTGGACCTACCATTACGGCAAGCGCTACGAGTATTTCGGGCTCGCGCAGGAGCTGGACCGGGTGGACGTCGATGGTGATCTCGACGCCGGCGACTTCCTCGCCCGCCTGATCCACCAGGACGAGATCGTCGGCATCGTCGCCTGCGGGCGAGAGGCCGAGACCGCGGCGCTGATCAACCGGCAGGGCTTCGCGAACGGCGTCGCGCCGCACACCGGGTGAAGCCGATCCCGGCCGCCTCCCCCGCCTCGAGGCTCAGGCGGCTGGGCTCGCTGAGCCTGCTGTTCACCTACCTGCGACCCTATGGCTGGCGGGTGCTGGCGGCGTCGCTCGCGCTGCTGACCGCGTCCGGCCTCGTGCTCGGGCTCGGCCAGGGCCTGCGCCACCTGATCGATGGCGGCTTCGGCCAGCGCAGCCTCGCCCGGCTGAACCAGGCGGCGCTGCTGATGGCCGCGATCGTGGGGGCACTCGCGGCGGCGACCTGCACCCGCTTCTTCCTGGTCTCTTGGCTCGGCGAGCGGGTCGCGGCCGACATCAGGCGCGACGCGTTCGAGCGCATCGTCTCGCTCTCGCCGAGCTTCTTCGAGAGCGCGCGCACCGGCGACATCCTGACCCGGCTCACCGCCGACGTCTCGGTGCTGCAGGCGCTGATCGGCTCGGCGGTGTCGCAGTGGATCCGCAACCTGCTGATGCTGATCGGCGCCTTCGCGATGCTGATCGTCACCAGCGCCAAGCTCGCCTGCATCATCTTCCTGGTGGTGCCGCTGGTGCTGGCGCCGGTGATCGGGTTCGGCAGGCGGGAGCGGCGCCTGTCGCGCGCCGCACAGGACCGCGTCGGCGACCTCAGCACCTATGCCGAGGAGACCGTCAGCTTCCTGCGCACGGTGCAGGCCTTCACCCACGAGGCGATCGACCGCAGCCGCTTCGCCGCCCTGGTCGAGCAGTCGGTGGCGACGGCGTTGCTGCGGGTGCGCAGCCGCGCCACGCTGATCCTCGCGGTGATCCTGCTCGGCTTCGGGGCGATCACGCTGAGCCTGTGGATCGGCGGTCGCGACGTGATCGAGGGCCGGCTGACCGGCGGCGCGCTCTCCGCCTTCGTGTTCTACGCCGTCCTGCTCGCGACCTCGGCGTCGGCGATGAGCGAGCTGTGGGGCGAGATGCAGCGCGCGGCAGGGGCCGCCGACCGTATCCTGGAGCTGCTGCACGCGCGGCCGGAGATCACCGCACCGCCCCATCCGGCGTCGCTGCTCGGCACGGCCCGCCGCGGCCGACTGCCGGCCTGCCGCATCGGCTTCGAGGCGGTGCGGTTCCGCTATCCCACCCGCCCCGATCGTCCGGCGCTGGACGGCATCGACTTCACCATCGCGCCGGGCACGTTCACCGCCCTCGTCGGCCCGTCGGGCGCGGGCAAGACCACGCTGTTCCAGCTGCTGCTGCGTTTCTACGATCCGCAAGAAGGCGCGATCCGGATCGATGGCGTGGACATCGCCTCGGTCGACCCGTCGGCGCTGCGGCGACGCATCGGCCTGGTGTCGCAGGACCCGGTGATCTTCAGCACCACGGCGCGGGAGAACATACGCTACGGGCGTCCGGAGGCGAGCGACGCCGAAGTGCGCGCCGCCGCCGAGGCGGCGGCCGCGGACTTCCTCGATGACCTGCCGCAGGGCTATGACAGTTTCCTCGGCGAGAAGGGCGTGCGCCTGTCCGGCGGCCAGCGCCAGCGCATCGCGATCGCGCGCGCGGTGCTGCGCGACGCACCGATCCTGCTGCTCGACGAGGCGACGAGCGCGCTCGATGCGGAGTCCGAGCGCGCGGTGCAGCAGGCCCTGACGCGGCTCGCGAGCGACCGCACCACTTTGGTGGTGGCGCACCGCCTGGCGACGGTCCGCCGCGCCGACCGCATCATCGTGCTGGACCAGGGCCGCGTGATCGCCACCGGCACGCACACAGAGCTGATGCGCGAGGACGGGCTGTATGCGCGCTTAGCGCGGCTGCAGTTCACGCCCTGAGGAGCGAACCGCGCCGTGGTGACAAGACTGGATGTGGCAGAGTTCGGTTGCGGGGACCCGCTGCCACTTACAGCGAACCACGATCAGGTGGGAGGGCCGTCGTATGCTCTTCAATCCGATTTTTGACGCGCTGCCAGTGCCTCAAGACGACACGTATTTTGATCAGGAAGTTATGGCGATTTTGCTCTTCCGAGGGGAGGAAGTCGCCATGGCTCGGGCTGCGGTCGGGATTGAGTTGATCGCGGCTGAGCGACGAGAGTTAGGATCAGGACTCACGATGGCAGCCAGAAGGTGACGGTGGCTGCGATGCAGATGACTGAGAAGGTTTGGGCGCTTCGGTCGTAGAGAGTTCCGATGCGGCGCCAGTCCTCGCCTGCCGAAGGCGTTCTCGGTGCAGTGGCGCTGACGGCTTCTGGTCGACGGGATGCGGGGCTGGATGCCGCGCTTCAGAAGGTCAGCGCGTAAGCGAGTGCTGTCGTAGCCGCAACCACCGAGCAGCCCGTGCGCCTTTGCCTGGACCGGCAGGAGCTCGCATTGCCAGCTCTTCCGTCAGGACCCGTTCGATCTCGTACTGCGGAACCCCAAGATGCGCATAGGGCAGGCCAGGATCCGACTCCAGCATGTCCTAGCGGCTGCCCTCCAAGACTAAGCCCACGCCCCGAACTCGATCATCGGGCGCGCGATGCCGATGGCGTCCCGGACCTCCAGGGTTCGGGATGTGACGCCGATTGCGCGGCAATACGGCAGCTGCCCGGGCGCCTGATCGACGACCCGGGCTCTGATGCAGTGGCGGGCGAGGTCCAGAGCGAGCGCGAGGCCAACCTCGCGCTGACACCCAGCACCTGCGCCAACCGCTCGACGATGTCGCGGTCATGGATCTCTCGTGGCCGGGACGACCGGCCGCTACTGCGAGGAGGTCAGGAACTTGCCGACGTTGTCCTTGGTCACGACGTCCAGGCCGACCATGTTCACGGCGGCCACCTTTTGGCCCTTCTTCAGCGCCAGCAGGATGTCCATCGCCTTCTGGCCCATCTCCGCAGGACGTTGGCCGACCAGGGTCTGGACGTAGCCGTCCTTCAGCAACTGCAGCTCGACCGGCAGCGTGTCTGCCATCACCAGCGGCAGCTTGCCCGCCTTGACGCGGTCCATGTTGGCGTCGATGAAGTTCCTGTAGGCCTTGGGCGCGAACAGGGCCCAGCCGCCAACGGGGATGATGGCGCCGATGTCGGGGTTAGCAGTGGCGAAATCCGACAGTTGCTGGTCCGCCAGCGCGGCGTCGTCGTTGCAGAACGAGGGCGAGCCCTTCACCTCCTTCCAGCCGGCCCCTTTCAGAACCTCGTAGAGCCCGGCGAGGCGGTCATTGAGGTTGGCGGCGGCCGGACCTCCCGACTGGGTGGCGAAGGTGCCGGGCTGCGGGTGCAGCTTGATGAGCTGGCGAGCGAGTTCGCGCCCCATCTCCTTGTTGTCGGTGCCGACATAGGCCTGCCGTTCGGATTTGTCCGCATCCGCATCGAAGGTGATCACCGGGATGTTGGCGTCACGCGCCTGCTTGATCACCCGGATGACGGAGTCCGCGTCCGCGACCGAGACCGCGATGCCATCGACCCCCTGGGTGACGAAGTCCTGCATGATCTGGACTTCCGTAGCCGGCTCGTGCGTCGCCGGACCCTTGTAGATGCAGGTCACGCCGAGCTTTGCCGCCTCTGCCACGCAGCCATTGCGCGACAGGTCGAAATATGGGTTGTCCATTCCCTTCGGGATCAGGGCGAACTTGTAGGTGTCCGCGGCGTGCGCGCTCGCCAGCATCGCCATGCCTGCGACGGCGCCAAGAAGCATCGTTCTCATCTGGAGGTCTCCCTGTCTTGTTTCTTGTTCGTGCCCGCGATCCGGGCCGCTACTCGGGTTGCCGGGTGCGTATCTTGTCGACCAGGACGGCCAGGATGATGATCGAACCCACGAACGCCTGCTCCCAGTAGGTGTCGGCGCCGAACAGCGCGAGCCCGTTGCGTATCACCTCGATCAGGGCGGCGCCGAGGATGGCGCCCACTGGTCCGCCGACACCGCCCGCGAGGTCGGCACCACCGATGACCGAGGCGGCGATGATCTTGAGCTCGTAGCCGGTCGCGAGGTTGGCCGGGGCCGAGCCCAGCCAGCCGACGATCAGGATGCCGGACAGGCCGGCGCTGAGCGCGCACAGCACGTAGACCGACATCTTGACCCGCGCGACCGCGACACCGGTCAGTTGCGCCGCCCGCTCGTTGTTGCCCAGCACGAACACGTATCGGCCCCAGCGGGTGTGGCGCAGTGCCACACCCATCACCACGGCGAGCACGAGCAGATAGACCACCGACACCGGGATCCCGAGCAGCTTGCCGTCGGACAGCGAATAGAACGTGTCGACATATGGCCCGGTGGGCGCCTGGCCGCGACCCTGGGTGATCACGTAGGTGATGCCGCGACAGATCGAGAGCATGCCGAGTGTGGTGACGAAGGGCGAGAGCTTCACCTTCGCGATCAGCAGCCCATTGATGAGCCCGACCACGGCCGCGATCGCCATGCCACCCAACGCCGAGACGATCATCACCGCATACGGAATGCCGGCGAGCATCGTTGCCGACAGCACCTTCATCAGGATGGCGGTCATGACGGCCACCAGCGCCATGACGGAGCCGACCGAGAGGTCGATGCCGCCGGTGATGATAACCAGCGTCGATCCGAGTGCCACGATGCCGATATAACTGAAGTTCTTCGACGTATTAAGCAGGTTTCCGTACGACAGGAACCGGTGTGTAAAGATCGCGACCAGCAGGGTGATCACGATGAACGCGACCCCGACATAGGCAGTCTGTGTCGCCAGCGCGCCGCGGCGATACCAGCGTACGCTTCCGATATTGTCGAAGGCGATCGCCGTGCCGATGTCCTGCGACATCAGGCATACTCCTTGGCGCCGGTGATCAGCGCCGTGACCTCTTCCGGGCTCGACTGAGCGATCGGCTTGTCCGCCCGCTTCTCGCCACGCCGCAGCACGACGACCCGTTCGCAGACCGAGAACACGTCGGGCATGCGATGCGAGATCAGGATGACCGCCACCCCGGTGTCCCGGAGCCGGCGGATAAGGTCGAGCACCTGAGCTACCTGGCGCACCGAGATCGCGGCCGTGGGCTCGTCCATCAGGATAAGCTTGGCATTGGCCAGCCGGGTGCGCGCGATGGCGACGGCCTGGCGCTGCCCGCCAGACATCTGCTTGACCAGATCACGCGAGCGCGTCTCGGACTTGAGTTCCTCAAAGAGGGCAAGGGCGCGGGCGTTCATCGCCCGATGGTCCAGGAACGAGAACGGTCCGACCTTGCGAATTATCTCGCGGCCCAGGAACACGTTGGCCGCTGCCGTCACGTTATCGGCGAGGGCGAGATCCTGGTAGACGACCTCGATGCCGACCGAGCGCGCAGCAAGCGGGCTGTCGAAGCGATGCTCCTCGCCATCGAAGTGAATGGCTCCGTGAGTCTGGTGGAAATTGCCTGCGATGATCTTGACGAGCGTGGACTTTCCCGCGCCATTGTCTCCCATCAACCCGACGACATCGCCGGCTTTTACTGACAGCGTGAAGTTCGAGAGCGCGCGGATCGCGCCAAAGTCCTTGCTTATATTTGTAAGTCGCAGAAGTTCACCTGCTTCTGCTTGCACCGGGAGATCGGCATCCATCGACAATCTTCCCTGCGCATTTTCTTGTTGTGTGCAGCATAGGGAGCGCAGGCAGCCAAGGCAATACTGTTACACGTCCGAGAGTAGAGCCGGCGCTGCCCAGCCCTTTCTCGGCCAGTGCGGGCACATGCGTTTGCTGCCGTCCATAGCCGAACCCGCCATGCTGGCCGCTGCCGGGGCGGACGCGGCAACCATGACGCGGCGCTTCGGCCGGGATCACTTCGCGTCCCCCGTCATAGCCGCGGATCTCAAGGAGTATGAAGATTGCCGACACCATGCCGATCAGCGGAAAGACCGCGGAGAAGCACTACAGCCAAGCCGGCACGCTGGAGGCCTACCGGCGCTACCAGAAGACGCTCCGAAAGC
>CAXTBZ010000112.1:0-7440 GCA_964242855.1 uncultured Sphingomonadaceae bacterium | reverse complement strand
GGCGAGCATCTTGACCTGGGTCTCCCAGGCGCGGCTGGCGTCGATCATGTCGGTGAGCGATCTGGTGACGTTGACGTTCGATCCCTCGAGCGCGCCCGAGGTGAGGCGGGCATTGGGGTCGGACGGGAGAGCGCCGCCCTGCGCGACGTGGAACAGGCCGTCGTCACCCTTCGAGATCTTCGATCCCTTGGCAGAGACGAGCTTGAGATGATCAATCTGCTGCGGCTGGTTGGCGTCGCCACCCTGCGGCACGATCCACACCACGCCGCTCTTGTCGACACGGACGCTGTCGGCCGGCGGCAACGTGATCGGGCTGCCGCCTTCACCCATCACCGGCAAGCCGTCGCCGGTGACGAGCAGGCCGCTGTCCGCCACCTGCAGATCGCCGCGGCGGGTATAGGCCTCGGTGCCGTCGGTTGCCTGCACGCCGAGCAGGGCATCACCGTCCATCGCGACATCGAGATCGCGCCCGGTGGCAACATTGGTGCCGGCGTCCATGTTGGCCGAATCCTTGGAGTCGGCCGCCTGCGCCCGCGCGGAGATCGAGTCGTTGCCGGATGGCAGGTAGACCGCCTCGCTGTTGGTCATGTCGCCGCGAAAGCCGGTGGTGTTGGCGTTGGCGAGATTGCTCGCCGTCACCACCTGCTTCTGCATCAGCGCGCGCATTGCCGAGAGCGAGGTATAGATCAGCTGGTCCATGATGGATCGTCCTGTTGCCGTTCAGCCTCAGATCACCTGGATGATCGACTCGAGCATGGTCTTGTCAGTGTCGATTGCCTTGGCGTTCGCCTGGAAGTTGCGCTGCGCCGAGATCAGGTTGACCAGTTCGGAGGTCAGATCGACGTTCGACATCTCGAGTTCACCCTGGCTGATCGTGCCGCGGCCGTCCGAACCGGCCGCGCCGATCTCGGCCGCGCCGCTCGCGCCCGTTGCCTGCCAGTTGGCGCTGCCGGCCTGGTGAAGGCCGCTCGGGTTGGTGAAGTTGGCGAGCGCGACCGCACCAAGCTTCAGCGAGGAGCCATCCGAATATGTCGCCGAGACCACACCGTCGTCGCCGACGGTCAGGTCCGATATCTTGCCTACGGTGTTGCCGTTCTGGCTCGATTGCACGGTCTGGAAGGAATATGCACCCTCTTGCGTGGCGGAGCCGTAGTTGATGCTGACCGCCATCGGACCGGCGGCGCCGGTAGGCGTGGCCGCACCATAGGCCTGGATGCCGGTGGGTGATGTGAGCGTGCCGGACTTGTCGAAGGTCAAGGTCGGCGCCGTGGTGGTGCCCGTCGGGAAGATCTCCTGGTCGCCCACGAAGGTGTGCGCGGTCCACTGGCTGGTGCCGCTCTTCGTCCCGTCGCTGTTGGTGGTGAGCGACTGGGTGTGGACGTAGTAGACGGTCGCAGGAATGGCATTGCCGCCCGCATCGTACACCGTCGTCGAAGTGGCGCCGTTGTAGCTCTTGGGATCGGTCGGGCTGAAGGTCGTGTCGGCCGGCGCCGCAGCATCCGTCGGGAAGGTCATCGACAGGTCGATCTCGCTGGTCGCCTTGGCGGTGCCGTTGGTCTCCGGCACGTGCAGCGTGCGCATCGCAGCGGAGCCGGTGGCGGTGACATTGCCGAGCTGATCGACCGGGAGCACCTGCAGTTCGTTGCCGGCGGAGTCGGTCACGTTATCGGTGTCGGCATCAAGCTTGAAGGCGCCGTCACGCGTGAAGTTCACCTGGCCGCCGGTGCCCGCCGCCTTGGTGACGAAGAAGCCCGAGCTGTTGACCATCAGGTCGAGCGAGCCGCCGGTGCTCTGCACCGAACCCTGGCCGAATTCCTGGCTGATGCTCTTGGTGCGGGTGCCTTGGCCCACGACCGAATTGCCGGCCTGGTAGAGCGAGGACGAGATCACGTCGGCGAACTCTGCGCGGCTCGACTTGAAGCCGTTGGTGCCAACATTGGCGATGTTGTTCGATGTGACGTTGAGGTCGGTCTGCGCGGCGTTGAGACCCGAGAGCGAGGTGTAGAAGGATGTCATGGCAGGCTCCTAGCGGAGGGGATCAGGAGAGGCTGAGCACGTTGGACGGCGCGATCGTGCCGAGCGAGGTGGTAAGTTCGGCCGAGCTGCCGCCCGCCGGCGAATTTACACCGGTGACCGTCGCCCAGGTGGCGACGCTGGGGTTGATCGTACCGGATGCGCCGGAGGCGGAGACAACCACCGAAAGCGGACCTGCGGACTGCGTGCCGTCGGCAAGCTTGCCGTCCCACGCGAAATCGATGTTGCCGGCCTTCTGGTTGGCGAGCGTCTGGTTGTAGACCGTCTTGCCCGAGCTATCGACGAGGCTGACGTTCATGCTTGTCGCGTCGGTCGGGAGCGTGATCGTGCCCGCATAGCCGCCGTTGGAGAGCGGCTGGGCGGTGGTGGACGTCACCAGCGCGGCCTTGCCGATCCAGCTTGCGGCATCGCCGATGCGGTTGCCGGTGACCTCGGACAGCAGCGACTTCAGCGAGCTGTTCATTTCGGCGATGCCGGACACGGTCGACATCTGGCTGAGCTGCGAGACCATCTGGTTCGAATCCATCGGCTGGGTCGGATCCTGATTGGTCATCTGCGCGGTGAGCAGCTTCAGGAAGCCGGCCTGATCGATCGTCGAGCTGCCGGTGGACGTCGCGCCGGTGGCGGCGGACGCCGCGCTCGCGCTGCGCAGGCTGTCGAGATAGCTGGTCGATGTGGCGTCGGTGCTGAGGGTCATTTTTCCATCCTGAGCGTGTCGAGGGTGAGTTGCTTGGCGGTCTGCATGACCTGCACGTTGTTCTGGTACTGGCGCTGGGTCTCGATCATGTCGACTAGCTCGGCGGCGCTATCGACGCCGGCATCCCAGACATTGCCGTCCTTGTCGGCGAGTGGGTTTTCGGGGTCGTGCCGCTTGGTCGGCTGGGTGTCCGACTGGACGACCTGGCTGACCTTGACGGTAGAGACGCCCGGCGTGTCCGAAACCTCGGTGAACACCGGCTTCAGCGCACGGTAGGCGGTCGCCTCCGAACCCGAGACGGTGCCGGCGTTGGCCATGTTCGATGCGACGGTGTTGAGGCGCAGGATCTGCGCGGACATCGCGCGACCGGCGATGTCGAACACCGACATGGGGGCGCTCATCACTGATCTCCCTTGAGCGCCTGCATCACCGTGTCGACACGGCCCTGCAGGAATTGAAGCGTGGTCTTGTACTGGACTGCGTTCTCGGCGAACTGGGTCTGCTCGACGGGCAGCTCGACGGTGTTGCCGTTGAGCGAGCTTTCGACTGGCACGCGATAGCCGACATTGTCCTGCACGGCGGCGTCGGTGCTGCCGGATTGACCACCGGACGCTGCATCCAGCGCCTTGGTGAAGTCGATGTCGCGGGCCTTGAAGCCGGGTGTCGCGGCATTGGCGATGTTGGAGGCGAGCATGGCCATGCGCTGCGAGCGTATCTCGAGCGCCGTGCCGTGGATGCCGAAGAGAGCGTCGCTGCCCATTATTCCGTGTCCGTCCTCTAAACTTGTCGCCGCCGCTGCCGTCCTTGGTCGTGAAGGGGTCGGCTCCGGCGGGTTCGCTCGTGATCTAGCAATCGGCGTGCCAATCGGAACCACAGGGGCGGAAAGTGGGAGTTTTCAGGGACCGGCGGCGGGGGCGGCAAGCCCTTGCCGGTGGGCGGCAAGTTTTTGCCGGTCGATTGCCGGCCGGTTTCGTAGCGGGGGCGTGAACTGCAGTGGACGGCGCTATTTTTCTTGATCCGGTCGCCATCCTGCTGGTTTTCGGCGGTTCCTTCGCCATTGCCGCAGTGCGATCAACCGGCCGCGACCTCGCCCGCGCGATGGGATCGCTGAAGCCGCTGCTGCTGACCAGGGTGGACGCCGAGGCGCAGGCCGCGCGAGTCGCCGTCAATCGCATCGCCGAACGCACCGCGCGCAGCGGCCTCGCGACCGCCGACCGCACGCCGGTCGTCGAGACCTTCCTGATCCGGGCGACGGTGCAGCTGTCCGACCTTCCGGATCCTCAATCCTTCGCCAGATGGGGTGAGGCCGAGCTTGCCTTGCGCGCCGAACGGCACGCTGCCGTCCACGCGGTCTGGCGCGCTGCCGCCGACGCCGCGCCCGCGATGGGGATGATCGGCACCGTCATCGGGCTGATCCGCATGTTCTCGGCGATGGACGATCCGGCGAAGATCGGCCCGGGCATGGCGCTGGCTCTGCTCACCACACTGTATGGCGTGATCGTCGCCAACTGCGTCGCCGGCCCGATCGCGGCGCGGCTCGAGCGGCTGTCGCGCGCCGAGCTGATCTGGCAGCAAGCGGCCTTCGAACGTCTCGCCATGATCGCGCGTGAAGAAATGGGCGGCCCGCTCGATACGCGCGTCGCCCGGATCGAGGCGCGGCTGCGCGCAGCGGCATGAACCTTCCTGCGTTCAGTACGGGATCGCCGGGCGGCTCGCGCTGGGCGATGAGCTTCGCCGATCTCTGCCTGGTGCTGCTTGGCTTCCTGCTCTTGCTTCAGGCCCATCGTGGCGATCCCGCTGCGCTGAACGCCGGCATCCGCGCCGCGTTCGGCGCGTCGGCCCCGGTCACATTTGACGAGGTCGCCGCCGCATCGTTTGAACAGGGGGAAGCGATTTTGATCCCAGCGGCCCGCGCACGGTACAACGCCGCCGGGCATCAGGCGGCCGGTCACGGGAGCCTGGTCCACATCGAGAGTGTCGGCACCGACGCTGCGGGGCAGCGGTTCGATGCGTGGGAGCTCGCCGCAGCCCGCGCCGCTGCGATCGCGCGCGCCGTAGCCGAGGGCGGCCTCGACCCGCGGCGCATCGACCTGTCGATCGAAGGAACGGGGCCCGCGGTGAAGCAGGCCGGCCAGCATGTGAAGATCACTTTTACGACCAAGAGCTAGCCAGCTTTAGCTCCGTTCGTCGATTTGGCGTGAAGCCACGTTAACCAAATCTTTGGCACGTGTGTTGCTTAGATGCGCTCGTATGACGCGAGCATCTCTCATGACACGCCTTGGATTGGCCCTGATCCTGCTGCTGGCGGGCTCTCCGGCCGTGGCTGCGACCGACGCTGCGGGCTTCGAGGACCTCGCCAAGCTGGAGGGCCGCGTCGTCGGCGCGCTCGATGCTGACATCGGCACGCCGGGAGGCCCCGTGACCCATCTCGATCGTCGCCTCAAATTACAGCCCTGTCCGCAGCCGGTGACGATCGATCCGCCTGCCTTGGGCGCGGTGGCGCTCCGCTGCGAGGCGATCGGCTGGCGCATTCGCGTGCCCTTAATGAAGTCTCCGAATGCCAGCGCCGTGGCCAATGCCACTGCGGTCGGCGCAAGCACCTCCGGCTATCAGCCGATGCAGTCTGCCCAGCCGATGACACCGCCGGTGATCAAGCGCGGCGATCCGGTCCAACTGGTATCGGGTGACGGCGGCTTCACCGTCTCCACCGCTGCGGTAGCGCAGGAAGACGGTCGTTTGGGCGGCCGCATCCGCGTGAAGGCGAGTGACCAGAACCAGATCCTGATCGGCATGGTCGAAGACGGCGGCCGCGTCCGCGTCTCGTCCTTCTGAGGAGCGTGGCATGATCAATTCCATCGGCTCATCGGGCGCCTCGCTCTCCGGGATCGGCACGGCCGCCGCCCCGCGCGGCGAGGGTGCGGCCAAGACCGCCAAGCCGACATCATCGATTGAGGATCGCGGCGCGGTCTCCACGACCGTCTCGCAACTTGCAGCGCAAGGCGCGCCGATCGACATGGATCGCGTGTCCGCGCTGAAGGCGGCGATTCGCGCCGGTACCTACAAGGCCGATCCGCAGGCGATCAGCCGCGCGATGATCTCGGGCGATCTGGGGGCCGGGCTGTGAGCACCGCCCCGCTCGAAGCGCTGATCCGCGAGCAGAAGGGCCTGATCGCCGCGCTCGATGCGGACGATGTCGACGGCATTGCCCGGCAGACCGCCGCAGTCGACGAGGCGCTGCTTCGGATCCGCGCCTTGAAGCCACGCTTCGTCAGCACCGATGCGAAGGCGCTTGCCGAGGAGGCGATGGCGCTGACCGATGCGGCGCGCGCCCGCGTCAACGTGCTGACCGACATGACCTCGCGCCGGATTGCCCGCCTTGCGGCAGCGACCGGCAAGGGCAAGGCAACCCAGACCTATGGCCGCACCGGCCGGCTGGCCTACTGAGAGGCTTGCCGTGTCGCTGACGATCATCCGGGGCAATGGCGAGATCGGCACCGCGCTGAGCGGCGCGAGCGCTGCCGGCGGCCGCGTGCAGAACGCGATCGCCTCCGCCTCGGCGTCGACCGGCGTCGACTTCCGCTACCTCTACCACCAGGCGCGCATCGAAAGTGGCTTCAACCCCAATGCGCACGCCTCCACCTCAAGCGCATCGGGCCTCTACCAGTTCACCGACCAGACCTGGCTGGCGATGATGAAGGAGCACGGCGCCGAGCATGGGCTCGACTGGGCCGCGAACGCGATCACCAAGGGCTCGAGCGGCCACTACAGCGTCTCCGATCCGACGACCAAGCAGGAGATCCTGGCGCTGCGTGCCTCGCCCGAAACATCGGCGGCGATGGCGGGAGAATATGCGTCGGACAATCGGGATTATCTGAAGGCGAAGCTCGGCCGCGACACCAACTCGACCGATCTCTATATGGCCCACTTCCTCGGCCCGGCGGGAGCCTCGCGCTTCCTGAAGGCGATGGACGCCAATCCGGACGCGTCGGCCGCATCGGTGATGCCGGCCGCTGCGCATGCCAACAAGTGGGTGTTCTACGACAAGTCCGGTAGCGCGCGTTCGCTGTCGGACGTGTACCAGCGCTTCGCCGCGCGTTTCGACCAGTCGGCACCGACGGACAGCGGCACGGCCACCACGCAGATGGCGAGCGCGCCGACCGATACGGCTGCCGACATCGCGCGCATGCAACTCGCGGCGCTCAACGGCACGAACGAGGGCGCCAGCGTGGCGACGGCGGATGCAACCACGTTGACCTCCGCTCAGCTCATGGCGCCAAGCCCGCAGACCGCGCGGCTCGCCTACCTCATGCTCGCTTCCCTGGGGGTCTGACGACTGATGGCGACGGCTGCGATCAACAAGCGCGTGTGGATGGATGCGACGAAAGGTGCGATCCTGCCGGTCGCGGCGCTGATGCTCGTCGCCCTGATGGTCGTGCCGATGCCCGCTTTCATGCTGGACATCGGGTTCATCACCAACATCGTGATCTCGCTCGCCGTGCTGATGGTGGCGCTGAACGCCGCCAAGCCGCTCGATTTCTCCGCCTTCCCGACGGTGCTGCTGTTCGCCACCCTGCTGCGCCTCTCGCTCAACGTCGCCTCTACCCGCGTGGTGCTGATGCACGGCCATGAAGGCGATGCCGCCGCCGGCCACGTGATCGAGGCGTTCGGCAGCTTCCTGATCGGCGGCAATTATGCGGTCGGCATCTTCG
>CAXTBZ010000111.1:0-7505 GCA_964242855.1 uncultured Sphingomonadaceae bacterium | reverse complement strand
TGGTCGACTTCACCTCGAACACGCCATCGCCGATCTCGAGCACCGAGATGTCGAAGGTGCCGCCGCCGAGATCATAGACCGCGATCGTCTTGCCGTCGTTCTTCTCGAGCCCGTAGGCAAGCGCGGCTGCGGTCGGCTCGTTGATGATGCGCAGCACCTCAAGGCCCGCGATCTTGCCCGCGTCCTTGGTTGCCTGGCGCTGAGCGTCGTTGAAATATGCAGGCACCGTGATGACGGCCTGCGTAACCGTGTCGCCAAGATAACTCTCGGCGGTTTCCTTCATCTTCTGCAGAGTGAAAGCGGAGACCTGCGAAGGCGAGTAGTCCTCGCCGCCGGCCTGCACCCACGCGTCGCCATTTGGGCCCTTCACGATCGTGTAGGGCACCATCTCGGTGTCCTTCTTGGTGATCGGATCGTCGAAGCGGCGCCCAATAAGGCGCTTAACTGCGAAGATGGTGTTGTTCGGATTGGTGACCGCCTGGCGCTTAGCCGGCTGGCCGATCAACCGTTCGCCATCCTTGGTGAAGGCGACGATGGAGGGGGTCGTGCGCGCGCCCTCCGCATTCTCGATCACCTTGGGCTTGCCGCCCTCCATCACTGCGACGCAGCTGTTGGTGGTGCCGAGATCGATACCGATAACTTTAGCCATTCATAATCCCCGTAAACTCTCGATTGGTTCGACGAGCCTCACGTCCCCCCTCATCAAGCGAAGGACGAGAGGAATGCTCCGTGCGGCGATATAAGATGCCCTGCGCTTGCTGCAAGCGTATCCCCGGCCTAATCCACAGGCCGTAACGATCAGGGACAGCTTCGTCATGCGTTTTGCCGGTTTTGCGCTGCTTGCGGTAGTCGCTATCAGTGCGTGTCACCGCGAGGCGAAGCTGTCGGCGGATCACGCCTGGGTGCGATTGTCAGCGGTCTCCGGCAATCCAAGCGTGGCATACCTCGTGATCCACGGCGGCCCGACACCTGAGCGGCTGGTAGCGGTAGATAGCGCGGCGGCAGGGTCGGGCGAACTGCACGAGAGCATGAAGGTTGGGGCGGCCGGCATGACCGGCATGAAACGCCTCGACGGGCTCGACGTACCGGCCGGGGATGTTGTTATCTTCGCACCTGGCGGAAACCACGTGATGCTGTTCGGGCTGAGCCCGGGTCTGAAGGCGGGCGGCACGCTGCCGATTAGCGTGCGCTTCGAGAAGGGTCAGCCGCTCACCCTGCAGGCGAAGATCGTGAATGCCGGCGATGCGGCACCGTACTGACATAGCCGATGCGCGAGGGCTGACGCTGGGTGAGACGGCGCTTGCCCACCTCATTTTTAGCGATGCGATCGATTACGCGGCGGTACGCGTACACAATCATCGATGGTTTCCCCTCCAGCCGCGCGAGACGCTGATGGCGCCCGATGGGCATATCTGGATACCGCCGCAGAGTTCGGCTTGGTCGGACGATTTCTCCCGCGCGAGCCTCTCCATGCAGGGGCTCTTCATCCACGAGATGACCCATGTCTGGCAGGCGCAGCGGGGCGGGCGCTGGTATCTTCCGCTCGTGCGCCATCCGTTCTGCCGCTATTCCTACGTCCTGACGCCCGGCAAGCCCTTCCGCCGCTACGGGATCGAGCAACAGGCCGAGATCGTGCGCCATGCCTGGTCGGCGCGCCATAATGGCGGACGAGCGGCGAGCGAGCTGGAGGCCATCCTGCCGTTCAAGCGCGCCTGACGCCTCATTTCTGCCGCCCTGCGGAGTGAAGGTGTCGACAAACCAAGGATGGGGTCCATGTCGCGTCTGTTTCTTCTGATGGCCTTCCTGCTCCTGCCGGGATGCTTGGTGCACACTGCCTACAACGTCGCGACCCTGCCGGTGCGAGCCGGATCGCAAGTAGTCGATTGGTCGACCACGAGCCGGTCGGAGGCGGATCGCAATCTCGGGCGCAAGGTTCGCAAGCAGCGCGAGCGCGACGCGAAGGAAGCGCGCAAGGAACAGAAGCGTGAGCGCGAACAAGGGTATTCCGATCCGCGCTGAGGCTTCAACAGGAATGCTCACCGAAAGGCTGAAGGCGGAAGCTCGGCGCTTCGGCTTCGTGGCATGTGGCGTGACACGCCTTGTCGACGATCCCTTACCCGGCGCCCGCCTCGCCGAATGGCTGGGCGAGGGTGCGCATGGTTCGATGGGCTGGATGGAAGCCCGCGCCGACCAGCGACAGTCGCCCCGCGCGCTGTGGCCCGACGTGCGCTCGGTCGTCGCACTCGGGATGAGCTATGCGCCGCCTGAAGATCCGATGCGTTTGGCTGGCGAACCGGATGTTGCACGTATCTCGGTCTATGCGCAGGGCCAGGACTATCACGACGTCGTCAAGAAGGCGCTGAAGGCGCTCGCTCGCTGGCTGGTTGCCGAAGGCGGCGGCGCGCTCAAGGTGTTCGTCGATACTGCTCCGGTGATGGAGAAGCCGCTGGCGCAGGCGGCCGGCCTCGGCTGGCAGGGCAAGCACACGAATCTCGTCAGCCGCGAACATGGCAGCTGGCTCCTGCTCGGTTGCCTGATGACGGAACTGGAGCTCGAAGCCGATTTGCCCGCACTGGACACCTGCGGCTCGTGTAATGCATGTCAGGTTGCGTGTCCGACTGATGCGTTTCCGGCGCCGTATCGGATCGATGCGCGGCGCTGCATCTCTTATCTCACCATCGAGCACGACGGGCCGATCCCGCGCGAGTTGCGCGAAGGCATCGGCAATCACGTCTATGGTTGCGACGACTGTCTGTCGGCCTGCCCCTGGAACAAGTTCGCGGCAGCGGGGCGTGCTAATCTCGCCTTTGCCGCCCGCGCGGAACTGGCGGCGCCACAAGTGGGCGATCTGCTTGCGCTCGACGACGCGAGCTTCCGCCAGGTCTTTTCCGGATCACCGATCAAGCGGATTGGACGCGATCGAATGGTGAGGAACGCCGCAATCGTTGCGGGTAACAGCGGCGAGCGAAGCTTGGCAGCGCAACTAAGACAGTTGCTGGACGATCCCGCACCGACGGTTCGTGGGGCTGCGGTATGGGCTCTAGGGCGGCTCGACATGCTCGATCGGCGGCAAGCCGAGAACGAGTCGGATGCTACTGTGCTTGAGGAATGGACTGAAGCTCTGTCCCACCGTTCGAGCGCTATGGCGCCGCATCCCGCCGGCTGAGTGCTGCAATGCACGACGCGCGATCGATATCGTCCCCTGAGGGCAGTCGTGCGTCGATATAGGTCACTACCGGGTTGGCGCCTGGGCTGCTTGCGACCAGATAGGTATCGAGCACGCACGCGGGGCCGACGAACTGCAGCTTGCGTGCCTGGCCCTCGCGGCCGTCGAGATCGGCGGGGCCGAACAAGGCGACCAACTCCGTCGCCGTCTTGCCGACGACCCGCTGCAGCCCCGCCTCATGCATGTTGGCAGGCTTCTGCGTCGCCGGGGCGGGGCCGCCGGTCTGCGCGACTGGAGCAGTACAGGCGGCGAGAGCCAGAGCAAGCGCGAGGGGGAGGAGGCGACGAATCATCGCTCTTCCCTGCCACGCTCGCGCCGCGAGGCAAACCGGGCCGAGCGCCGTTCCGTAGCGATTGCGCGCCGGTCTGCCGACCGCTAGGCGCGCAGCCAGCTTTTTTGCGGAGACAAATGTGATCGATCCCACGCTCGACATCATCGCCATCGGCAACGCGCTCGTCGATGTGCTGTCACCTGCCGACGACGCGTTTCTTGCGGCGGAAGGCCTCTCGAAGGGGGCGATGCAGTTGATCGATGCCGAGCGCGCCACGTCGCTCTACGCACGCATGGGGGCCGGCATCGAGATCTCCGGCGGATCGGCCGGCAACACGGTGGCCGGTGCGGCGATGATGGGCGCGCGCTGCGCCTTCATCGGGCAGGTCGCGAAGGATCAGCTGGGCGAGGTGTTCGTCCACGACCTCGAAGTGCAGGGTATCGCCTTCTCGGTAGCCCCGCGCGAGGCTGACGTACCCACCGGTCGGTGCCTGGTGCTCGTCAGTGACGGCGGCGAGCGGACGATGAACACCTATCTCGGCGCTGCCCAATTCCTGCCCGTCTCTGCTGTCGACGAGGCACAGATTGCGTCTGCGAAGGTCCTGCTGCTCGAAGGATATCTTTGGGATCCGGAGGAGCCGCGTCAGGCGATGCAGGCCGCTATAGCGATGGCTCGCAAAGCCGGGCGTCAGGTCGCGCTCGGCGTGTCCGCGGTGTTCTGCATCATGAACCACCTCGATGATTTCCGCGCCCTGATCGAGAACGGCGACATCGACATCCTGTTCGCCAACGAGGAGGAGGTACTGGCCCTCACCGGCGCAAGCGGCGTGGAAGCGGCGATGGATGCGCTTGCGCCCAAGGTGCCGCTGGTGGTCGTGACAGGCGGCAAGGAAGGCGCGTGGGCGACCGCGGGCGACGAGCGCTTCCACGTGCCGGCCGAGCCGGTCGATCGCGTGGTCGACACTACCGGAGCCGGCGACCTCTTCTCTGCCGGCTTTCTGGTCGGCCATGTTCAAGGCCGTGCCGTCGTGGATTGCCTGCGCATGGGAGCGATCGCGGCCGCCGAGGTGATATCGCATTACGGTGCCCGGCCGGAGCAGGACCTGAAGGCTCTGATCGCCGCCAGCCTTGGCTGAGACTCTAAGGATACATCCGTCGCTGACCCGCAGAGGAGCTGAGCCAGCCTAATCGCTGGCGCTCGCCGTTTCAGCGTGCGACCGTAAACAGAGATGGTTAACGGAGTCGCGGCGAGCACGGTCGCGCGCTCGGATGGCGTTGTGGGGCGGGAAAAAGGGCGATCGCATGATGATCCGATGCAAACGTCCGCTGATACTCGCGTTAGTCGGGCTCGGGCTGTGCGCCGGGTCCGGAGTGCCGATCGCGATGCGCACGCGGGGCTACTGGGCGGACAAGCCGCTTCCGCTGGGCGTCCGCGCCTCGCGCTTCACGCCGGCCGACGCGATGAGGCTCCGGCCTGGCCAGTTTCGCTGGGCGCCGTACTCAGGCGATCCCTCGCCGCTGCGCATAGTGGTGGATCTCACCAATCAGCGCGCCTTAACGTTTCAGGGCGGTGCACTCATCGGCATCGCCTCGGTTTCCACCGGTCGGCGCGGGCATGGCACGCCCACAGGCGTGTACCCGATCCTGGAAAAGGCCCGCTTTCATCGTTCCAACATCTATTCGGACGCACCCATGCCATACATGCAGCGGCTGACCTGGGGCGGGGTAGCGCTGCACGCGGGCTACAATCCTGGCCGCCCGGCTTCGCACGGCTGCATCCGGTTGCCTACCGGCTTCGCCCGCATTCTGTTCCACGCGACCGAGGTCGGCGGTATTGTGGTGGTAACCCGCGGGGCAGTAATGGCCCCACCAGAACTCGATCAGCCCGATCTGGAGATGGTCTCGGCTGAGCCCGCGCCCATGTCGCCGTCGTCTGGGCAGCAGGTCGCGATGATGAGCACCGACCGGACGATCGCGTACGTAACCGCGACGATGCTCTAGCCGAGTACGCCCTCGTGCAGCCGCACCACGCGGTCCATGCGAGCCGCAAGTCGCTCGTTATGGGTGGCGACCACCGCCGAAGATCTTTCTTCGCGGACCAGCCGCAGGAATTCGACGAACACCACGTCTGCCGTCGCCTCGTCGAGGTTGCCGGTCGGCTCGTCGGCAAGCACCAGAGCCGGGCGATTGGCCAACGCGCGCGCAACGGCGACGCGCTGCTGTTCGCCGCCCGATAGCTTGGCCGGGCGGTGATCAAGCCTATGCGCCAACCCGAGCTGGGCGAGCAGCGATCTCGCACGCGCGTCCGCTTGCGCCCTGGTTGCGCCGTGCACGATCTGGGGCAGCACCACATTTTCCTCCGCCGTGAAGTCGGGCAGCAAGTGGTGGAACTGATAGACGAAGCCGAGGCTGTCGCGGCGAATCCGAGTACGACCGTCATTGTCGAGCCGAGCGGCTTCCTCACCGGCAATGCGTATCGAGCCTTCGAAACCGCCTTCGAGCAGGCCGATCGCCTGCAACATCGTCGACTTGCCGGAACCCGACGGCCCCAGCAGCGCCACGATCTCGCCGCGCGAGACGCTGAAGTTCACACCGCGCAGCACGTCGATAGCAACGCCGCCCTGTCGGTAGGTACGCTTCAGATCGGAGACCTGCAGAACGTCATTCATAGCGCAGCACCTGGACCGGATCGGTGCTCGACGCCTTGTAAGCGGGATAGAGGGTAGCGAGGAAGGTCAGTACCAAGGTCATCACGATGATGACGGTGTTGTCCACGAAATCCGGCTTGGACGGCAGCTCGGTCAGTACTCGCACCGAGGGGTCCCACAGCTGCGTGCCGGTCATCGATTGAATTACGTCGACCACGTCCTGCCGGAAGAACAGGAACACCGCACCGAGCGCGATGCCGAGCAGGATACCGAGCACGCCAATCGTCATCCCGACCGTCATGAAGATGCGCAGCATCGCGCCGCGGCTAGCTCCCATGGTGCGCAGGATCGCGATGTCGCGCGTCTTTGCACGGACCAGCATGATGAGCGAGGAGAGGATATTGAACGCCGCGATGAGGATGACGATACCGAGCACCACGAACATCGTGATCCGCTCGACCTCCAGCGCTTGGAACAGCGAAGAATTCATCTGCCGCCAATCGACCAGCACGCCGTCGCGGATCACCTTGGGCGCCAGCGGGGCGAGTATCTGCGTCACCTTGTCGGGATCGGTGGTGCGCAGTTCGACCATGCCGACCGTGTTGCCCATCAGTAGCAGTTCCTGCGCATCCTCCATCGGCAGCAGCACATAGGCCTTGTCGTAATCATAGACGCCGACCTCGAACGTCGCCGCCACCTTGTAGCTGACGATGCGCGGCGCAGTGCCGAACGGAGTCGACTCGCCGGCCGGGTTGAGCACCGAGATCGAGTCACCCACGCCGACGCCGAGCGCCTGAGCAAGGCCAGTGCCGATCGCGACATTGCCGGCGCCCGGCTCGATTGCGGCAAGGCTGCCGTCCTTCACGTCCGGCTGAATAGTCTGGCGTAGGTCGGCCACCCGCATGCCGCGCAGCATGATCGGCTCGGCGCGCCCCTCGACCTGTGCGAACAGGGGCTGTTCGATCAAGGGGATGGCGGAGGTGACACCCGGCGTCGCCTTGGCCTCGGCCGCGATCTGCTGCCAGTTCATCAGCGGCCGACCTTGATAGGCTTGGACAATTGCATGGCCGTTCAGGCCGACGATCTTGTCGAACAGCTCGGCACGGAAGCCGTTCATCACGCTCATCACCACGATTAGCGCCGCGACGCCGAGCGCGACAGCGCCGAGGCTGATCGAGGCGACGAGAAAGATAAACGCCTCGCCACGGCCTGGCAGCAGATAGCGCCGCGCGATCATGCGTTCGGTGCGGCCGAGGATCATGCAGCGCGCCGTAATCCGTCATCCCAACGAAGGCTGGGATCTCGTGTGGCGGGCGCCGCGCTCCTACGGAACGAGACCCCAGCTTTCGCTGGGATGACGG
>CAXTBZ010000110.1:0-7712 GCA_964242855.1 uncultured Sphingomonadaceae bacterium | reverse complement strand
GCGGTGTACGGATTGACGAACGTGCCGGATTTGAGCTCGCAAACCTGCCTGCTGCCCGCCGCGTCTGTTATGTTCTGGCAGCCACCCGGATCGGATGGTGAGTAGAGCTGGAGATTGGTGACTGACTGGGCGCTGCCTGGCGTACCGAAGTAATAGTCAATCTGCTCCTTTTCCTTGTAATGGGCATAGAGCCCATCCACGTAGATCTCCAGATTGCTAGCCGGCTTCCATTGAATTGCGAAATTGGCTTGCGGCCGCTCACGATGGCCACGTGTATAGAAGGCTCCAACCGAGTTCGCTACCAGATAGTCATTGCCGCTAGTGTGCTGTTCATATCGAGGATCCGAGAAACTTGCCGGCTGGTTGAAATCCTGCTTGCGATAAGCGAGATCGACCAAAACGCCGATTTCCCCGATGCCAGTATCCCACCGATCGCTGACGAGCAGACCGGCGACAGGATTAACTTTCTTGGCATATCCGCTATATTCGCCCCGAGCAGTCGCGGCGATCGAGAAGCCCTTGAAGTCGAATGGCTTATGAAGGTCGATATTAACCAGACCCGCAATTCCGCCTTCGATTAGATCTGCGCTGCTTGTCTTGTAGACGTTGAGCTGCGATACTGCCTCAGCCGGAAGGTCCTGAAAGGCGAATCCGCGCCCCGATCCAGTAAATATTTCTCGCCCATTCAGCGTCGTCTCGACGTTGGGAAGGCCGCGAATAACAACGCGGTCGGTTTCTCCCGCATCCCGGAACACTTGGACGCCTGTTATGCGCTGGAGCGAATCCGATACCGCATTGTCGGGGAACTTACCGATATCTTCCGCGACGATGGAATCCACGATCTGCGGTGCATCGCGCTTGATGTTTTGAGCCGATGCGAGAGCAGCCCGTTGTCCGGTGACAACAATTTCGGAAGGCACCTCATTCGCCTTCTGCACGGCCTTGGAAGTCGTATCGTCTGTCGCGGCGGGCGCTGTGGGTGGCGTTTGGGCCTCTGCGTCAGGCGCTTGTACGCTCTGAGCGTACGCCGGAACGGCGACTGCCATGGTCATGCAGGACGCCGCAAGCAGCAGTCTTCCTTTGTTAATCATGATGAGCTCTCCCCTATGGCGAATTATTCGCCTCGTTGCGGAATTGATTTTTTGACGCATGCGGCCACTGATGGGCGTTCGCTCGCGCGACCGGTTCGGCTGGGCATCGAGCCCGATCAGTATCCCCCATTCTATTTATCTTACATATCGCTTAGGCATCCCTAAGCGCGGTTGCAAGCTATTTGTATGATAACATGATGGTCGTGGCGTGGCTGGTAGCCCAGCTAGATCGCTCGTGTCTGATCATACCGCCTCGGTTTTACTGCCGTCGGCTAGGCTATCGTCCGCGCGTTAGGTAAGGTCGTGGGCAAAGGAGATATGATGGTTGACCCGCTGCGCAGTGCACACCAGCCGCTAGGACGTAATCTCACGCACGGGATGCTCGAGTCGCTAGGACGGTCCATTGTAACCGGCGAGTTCGATGGAAGTATTTTCCCTACCGAAGCAGACTTGGCCGATCGCTATAGAGTGAGTCGATCGGTTACGCGGGAGGCGGTCAAGATGCTCACCGCCAAAGGCTTGCTTAGCGCACGGCCGAGGCAGGGGACCATCGTACAGCCGGAAGCAGCGTGGAATCTATTTGATCCCGACATCCTACGATGGCTTCTGGAAAGGAAATTCTCACTTCAGTTATTGCGCCAATTTAGTGAATTGCGTGTGTCGATTGAGCCGGGTGGTGCTGAATTGGCGTCACGCATGGCAACGCCAGCGGACATAAAGCAGATCGACGCCGGGTATAAGCGGATGGTTGCCGCCGAGGCAGGAAAAGACGACCCGCTCGACGCGGATATAGCCTTCCACGTCGCGGTGTTGCAGGCCTCGGGAAACCCATTTTACGCTCAATTCCGCGACGTCGTCGAGACAGCGCTGCGTACCTCGATCCGTTTTACCAACCGATTTAAGGGGCATAGCGCCAGCCTTACGGCGCACAGAGCGGTGAAGGACGCGATCGAGGCGGGCGATAGCGCCGGCGCGCACGCCGCGATGAGCCTGATCATCCGCGAGGTAATGCTGCTGATTGCAGAAGCCGAGCGCCAAGGCGTTGCTGCCGGCGGTTGAGCCTCCTCAGCCGCCGTCAGCGGCCAGCTTGGTGATGAGATCGACCTCGGCCTGGCGATAGGGCGTGCCGTCGGTATGCAGCACGTCGTGGAACCAGACCGTCGGCGCCTGAAGTACATAAGGGTGCTGCCAGCTGTCCCATGGCAGCCAGGTCTGCTCCTTGCCCTCGACGAAGCCCCAGTTGATCATGCCGACATGGTGCGCCTTGCCGACGGGCAGCGACCCGTCGAAGGTCGAGCCTGCGCCGCGCGCCATATATTCGGTGCAGATCACCGGGCGCCCATAGGCTTCCAGCATCGTGATCCGCTTTTCCATCGACTCGGGCCAGCCATAGTCGTGGAAGGTCAGCACGTCGGACTGGTCGAGCTGGACGTTCTCGATCGGGCGATGCTTGTCGCCGGGCGCCCAGTCGTTGTCGAGCCAGACGCCGCTGGTCAGCGGCTGGCGCGGATCGACGCTGCGCGCCCAGGTGAAGACCTGCGGCAGCAGCTGTTTCACCAGTTCGGCCTTGTTGGCGGGCTGGTTCTTATACTGGTCGGCGGGGTTGTCGGGCTCGTTCCACAGATCCCAGCCGAGGATGCGGTCATCATGCGCGAAGGTGCCGATCACGCCCTTCACATAGGCTTCCAGACGCGGATATTGCTTCGGGTCCTGCAGCACGTCGGTGCCCGGCGACTGCACCCAGCCCGAATTGTGCACGCCTGGGATCGGCGGATGCTGCGGCCCGAGCTTCGGCGCCGGGTCCCAGCAGCTATCGAACAGCACGAACAGCGGCTTGATCCCATGCCTGTGCGCGATCGCTAGAAAGGTATCGATGCGCCTGGTGAAGCCCTTGCGGTCTTGCGCCCACAGCTGGTCGTGCAGGAACACGCGCATGGTGTTCATGCCCATTTTCTGCGCCCAGCCGAGTTCCAGATCGATGCGCTGCGGGTCAAAGCTGTCGGCCTGCCACATCTCCAGCTGGTTGATCGCGTTGGCGGGCAGAAAGTTGGAGCCGACCAGCCAGCGCTGCTGGCCGTACCAGGTCTTGGCCTGATCGGGCGTCCAGCGGTTGCGCGCGGTGGCGGGGGCGGCGCACAGCGTGGCGACGGCGAGCAGGGCGAGGATCGCCTTTCTCATCTTCATACTCCTAGAAGCAGGGCGTCAGCGCGCCGAAAAACGGAAGACGATGTGGTTGGCATAGGTCTGGCCCGGATCGAGCCGCACCGATCCGAAGGCCGGACGGTTGGGCGTGTCGGGGAACATCTGCGGCTCGAGCACGATGGCGTCGCCCTCGCGATAGATGTGGCCGGCCTTGCCGGTAATCGTACCGTCGAGGAAATTGCCCGAATAGAATTGCAGGCCGGGCTGGTCCGACAGCACTTCCATCACGCGGCCCGACAACGGATCCTCGACGTGCGCCATGAGTTGCATCGCGGCAGGCTTGGCACGACTGACCACCCAGTTGTGATCGTAGCCGCGGCCGAAGCGGAGCTGCTCGTCATGCCCGTCGCGCACGCGCAGGCCTATTGCCGTGGGCGCGCGGAAATCGAACGGCGTGCCCGCGACGGGGCGCAGCTCGCCGGTCGGGATCGCGCCCGCGTCGGTAGGGGTATAGGCTTCGGCCGGGATCGTCATCTTCAGCCCCATCGCGCCCGCGACCGAGCCTTCGCCGTTCAGGTTCCAATAAGTGTGGTTGGATAGGTTGACGACGGTCGGCTTGTCGGTGGTCGCGCCGTAATCGACCGAAAGATTGCCCTGGTCGTCGAGGCTGTATGTCGCGGTCGAGGTAAGCGTGCCGGGATAGCCTTGGTCTCCGTCGGGGCTGACGTAGCGCAGCGTCACGCTGGGCCTGGCGCCGCCCTTGGTCGAGATCACCGTCCAGACGACCTTGTCGAACCCCTTGGTGCCGCCGTGCAGCGCATTGACGCCGTCGTTCACGGGGGTCTGGTAGCGCTTGCCGTCGAGCGTGAACTGCCCCTTCGCGATGCGGTTGGCGATGCGGCCGACGGTGGCGCCGAAATAATTAGGCTTGGCGATGTAGCCGGCGAGCGTGTCGTAGCCGAGCACGACGTCGGCGGGCTTTCCGGTGCGATCGGGAACGATGACGGACTGGACGGTTGCGCCCAGCGTCAGGATCGTGGCGCGCAAGCCATGCGCATTGGCTAGCGTGATCGTCTCGATCGCGTCGCCGCCCGGCATCTGCCCGAACGGCCTGCGCTCTACGCTGCCTGCGGCTGCGGGCGCGGCAAGAGCCGCGACGATGACCAGTCCGGTCCCCAGTTTCGCGATCATGTCGCTGTTCTCCCTCTCCTGAGGGGCGACTGTGTGCTGGATGGCGCGGGAAGTCCAGAATTATATGATAAATGGCTCCAGTGAATGTCTTTATTACGAGCCTGACGGAACCGGTGATAGATGGCTCTCCAACTTCGGAAGCGGGTGTCCATCAGCGAAATGATCTACCCCTCCTCCGCCCTACGGTCCCGCTCTCCCTACAGGTAAGGATTGGTGCCACGCCTTTTTCGTCATCCCGGACTTGATCCAGCATCCAGAATTTCAGGCGCAGTCGCCCTAGCGCTAAATACTGCCGTCGAGATGCCAGTGAGGGGGTGGCCCAACGGATTTCACATTCTCTCGTGGCCAGCCGAAGAAGCGGCGGGGGGGAATCATCACGCGCCTATTCAAGATAGGATTCCACCTGACATCGTCGTGCGGTCAGACGGACCGGCAGCTATTTCTTATTGCCAACTGCTAACTGCTACCTGCCCATCTTTATGTATGTTGCCAACTTTGCCAGCTTCACCCCGCCCGCCACGCTGTTACCAGCGCCTCAGCGCGCGCCGCGACCGTCACGGCATCATCGCCTGCCTTGTACAGCGCGCCGCCAACGCCGATGCCCTCGGCGCCCGCTGTCAGCCACTCGCCAATATTCTCCGCCCCGGTGCCGCCCACTGCCCAAGTACGCGTGCCAGGGGGAAGCACCTCGCGGATCGCCTTGAGATAGCCGATGCCGAAGCCGGTTGCGGGGAACAGCTTCAACCGCCGCGCACCTGCCGCGACCGCCGCGAGTGCCTCGGTCGGCGTGGCGAAGCCAGGCATTGGCTCCATACCCAGCGACACGCCGCGTGCGATCACCGCCGGATTGACGTTAGGCGTGACGAGCAGCTTGCCGCCGACATCCGCGACGGCATCGACCAACTCGGGCTTGAGCACCGTGCCCGCGCCGCACAACGCACGCGCGCCCACCGCTGCGACGAGCATGCGGATGCTCTCGATCGGGTCGGGCGAATTGAGCGGCACCTCGATCAGGCGGATGCCGGCAGCGACTAGCGCTTCGCCGATCCCCACGACCGCGTCAGGCGTGACGCCACGCAGGATCGCCACGACTGGCGGGGCGCCGTCGGCCAATATGTCGTCGATGGTCATACTGTCTCCGAAGTATCGAGCAAAGCGAGGCCGGCGATCGCGCAGGCGTCGCCGTCGAGGTGCGAAACGGTCAGGCCGTGCCGTCCGGCCGCCTGCGCGTAGAGCGCGGAGAGGCCGGGGTCGCCGATCAGCGCGATCCGCGCCGCTTGCTCGCCCGCAAGCGCCAGCGCCTCGGCGAACTCGCCGCCGATCAGCAGGCCAGACAGCAGCCCCAGCGCCCAGCCGAGGCTGCGGCCCTCGACCAGCTGTGCGGCGCGCGCCTCAAACAGGCTGGCGATCAGCCCGGTGTCGGCGCGCGCCAGCCCGTCGGCGAAGCCCGCCTCGCGGCCGGTCGAATCAGTGCCCGCGCGGGTGAGCGTCGAATGATCGCGCAGCAGCGCGAACAACTCGCCGGTGGGGAAGGTATGGAACCGCTCAATCCGCCCATCAACCAGCTCAGCCCACTTGCTATGCGTGCCTGGCAGCACCAGCAGCACGCGGCCGGTGGCGAGGCCAGGGTCGACTGCAGCGGCACCGAATATCTGCGTCTCCTCGCCGCGCATCACGTCGGCATGGCCTGCGAAATTGGCAGTGCTCAGGCCCGGCGCGACCGACACCGCCACGCCGTCCATCTCGACGGTCGCGATCCGCTCGCGCCATGATGCGGCGTCAGCGGGGCAGGGCGCGTAGGGCACTTCGATCAGGCCATTGCGCGATCCCGCCATGCCGCATAGCAGGACGCCCGACGCGCGGGCCGTCTCGCGCCACGGCGCCAGCGTCGCGACGAGCGTCTCGGCCGGCGAGGCGGCGAGTTGGCCGATGCCGGGCCCGTCGAGCCGATCGACGATCGCACCGCTCTCGACGCGAAACAGGCGAAGACGGGTGGTGCCCCAGTCGCCGAGGATCGTCATGCGTCGAGCTTCGCGGGCGTGGTGATCCGGCCGGGCACGTCCACCGCGAAGGCGAAGATGCCGCCGGCGAGCGGATGCGCAGCCAGCGTCGCCTCGTCGAGCCCGGCGCGCGCGGTGGTGGCGAAGGCGGTCTTCAGGTCGGAGCCGCCGAACGCGAGCTTGGTGACGTTCGGGCAGGGGAATCGCACCTCTTGCACCAGCGTCCCGTCGGGCGCGTAGCGGCGCGCCACCGATCCGCCCCACAACGCGACCCAGAGATGGTCCTCCGCATCGATGACGACGCCGTCGGGATTGCCCGCCTCCTCCGCGATGCGGACGAAGAGAGTGCCCTGGTCGAGCCGGTCGCTATCGCCGACGTCGAAGCGCGTGATCGTCCGTTCGGGCGTATCGACATGATAGAGCCAGCGCCCGTCGCCGCTCACCGCTGGTCCGTTGGTGATCATGCTCTCGCCGCCCGCCACGCCGATCGTGCCGCGGCTGTGGACGTGAACCGCGCCGGTCAGCTTTTCTTCCTCATCGTCCATCGATCCGAACCAGAGTCGACCGTGGACGTCGGTGGTGGCGTCGTTGAAGCGGTTAGTGGCTTGCATCGCGACGCGGTCGATCGTGCCGGTGACGCGCTCGCCGTCGAACTGCTGCAGCGTGTCGACATTGCCGACGACGAAGCCGCCGCCGTCGCGTGGCAGGATGAAGCTCGGCATGCCGCCGACCTCGAAGTTCCGCCGGTCGCAGCCGTCGGCGGCGCAACGGTGGATGCGACCCTGTTTGATGTCGACGAACCAGAGCGCCTGGCGCTCCACGTCCCACAGCGGGCCTTCGCCCAGCCCGGCGGCCAGCGGCCAAATGCACTCCATCCTGCTCTCCGACAGCTTCTCACCGTGGCAATTGCCATAGTGTAATAATCATATAAATGAGGGCGGCAATACAAACATACCTGCGGCCTTCGGCGCCAGCGGTGCTATTGAGAGGAACCCCCGTGTCGCTAGCTCCAATCGATATCGGCGTCATCGTCGTCTACGCGATCGCCATATTCGGACTTGCTCAGTGGGTGAGCCGCGACAAGGCGGGCGCCGGCCCCAAGAACACCACCGATTATTTCCTTGCCTCGAAGGACCTGCCCTGGTGGGCGATTGGCGCCTCGCTGATCGCAGCCAACATTTCGGCCGAACAGATCGTCGGCATGGCGGGGTCGGGCTATGCGATCGGTCTCGCCATCGCCTCCTACGAATGGATGGCGGCGCTGACGTTGCTGATCGTCGGCAAATTC
>CAXTBZ010000109.1:2321-7747 GCA_964242855.1 uncultured Sphingomonadaceae bacterium | reverse complement strand
CCGACGCCCACCAGAAGACGGAGGCTGTCACCATAGGGAGGCGTGAGACGAACCAGCGATCCGACCAGCCGGCCCATGAACAATCCGCCGGATAGATTGATGAACCAGGTTCCCCACGGGAAACCCGGCCCGAGCAGAGCGAGCGAGAGGCGCCCGATCTGATAGCGCAGGCCGGCGCCGATCGCGCCGCCGATCATCACGAGAAGTAGCGGCATGGGGGCGCCTTAGAGCAGCGGCACGTACGCGGCTAGTCTTGCGTCGTCGTTGCACCTTCCGTCATCCCAGCGAAGGCTGGGATCTCGGCGGGGAAGACGCGGCATTTCACCTTCACGAGACCCCAGCCTTTGCTGGGGTGACGGGTGGGGCGAGAAACGGTCACTGCCCCTTCGTCCAGATGTAGTCGACCGGCGTTGCGCCGCCCGCCGCCGGGCCGACAATGATGTAATAGGCGCTATCGCCCTTGTCGCCGGACAGGATCTCGTCGCCGCCCTTGTAGCTGCGATCGGCAGAGTAGCCTGATGCCTTGGCCTTGCCGGCATACCAGGCGATCACCTGTCCGCGATCGCCGGCAACGGTGAAGCTCACCACCCGGGCCTGGCAGCCGCCGTCGTGACCGGCGGCCTCCTGCAGGCGAGCCGAGGGATGCATCGGCAGATCGGCGGGCAGCTTGGCGGCCCAGCCATTGCCATAGTCTAGCCCGCCGAGGCATCCGGTGCCGCCGCTGCTGGCGAGTTCCGCCGCGCTCGGGCCACCGTCTTCGGTAACCGCCGGCATCGCGGGCTTGCCGTCGCGCTGACGCTCGGCGGCTTGGGCCAGGCTCACGGTAGCGGCGCGATCGCCGGGCTTTCGCTTGCCGGCCTTCGCGGGATCGACCGTTATCGCAGCGGCGAGAGCCTTGTTGGCAGGCGTTTCGGCGACCACCGAGCCGTTGACGAGCTGATCGTCCATCGCATCGATGCTGTTGGCGGCCGCCTTTGGCTTCTGGCAGCCGGCGAGCAGCGACAGGGCGCACAGTGCGGCGAGAGAGGTGTAGTGTGCGTTCGTCATCAGATCGGCCTAGCGGAAATGCGGGACGGGTGCCGCAACGGCCTAGCCTCGCATGTCCCGAAATGGGCAATAGCTCCAGCCGGTTCTTCTCCTTTTCACTGAGGGGAGTTGCTGATTACATCACCCGACGAACAGCCCCGCGATCGCCATCAACAGGCCAAGGGTGGCTACCAGCCAGGTCAACGTGCGCACGACCGGCACGCCCATCGCGTAGAGCGGCAGGTAGATCAGCCGGCCGAAGAAATAGAGGTGCGCGCCGATCGCCGTCCAGAGGTCGAGCCGAGCAGTAGCGGTTGCGGCCAGCACTGCGGCGGCGAACAACGGCAGGGTCTCCATCAGGTTGGCCTGCGCGCGCAGCAGACGGCCGGGCAGCGGCGCCAGCCCCGGCATTTCTTCGTCACGCGCGCCCATGTTCCACTTGGTGCCGTATTGCCCGGTGCGCACCTGCGCCGCCCAGAACAGGTTGACGATCGCGAGCAGCAAGGTGGCGGCAAGCAGCACGATCTCGATCGGCAGCCCGTCCAGCATCGGATGATGGTTCATTTGGGTCCCCTCAGCGGCCCGTGACGATGAAGCGGCCGCTGCTCCCGCCCGTAGCCGATGCGACCTGCAGGGCAAAATGCGTGGGGCTGTGATCGCCTTCGCGCTTGGTCGCCTCGAACTGGTTGTCGCCCGAGGGCGGCAGTGCATCCCAGCCGTTCTTGCCGGCCTGGGTCCTGTACCAGTTGACGACGTCGGTGGGATTACCCGGCGCACTGAATGCCATGGTCACATCGCCCTTGCTCTCGCCGCCCGATCCGTCGCTGTCGTGCGCGGTGATGTTGACGCCATTGACCTTGGTGCCCGGGAACAGCGGCATGTCCTCGATCTTGGTGTCGCCGCCGATGTCGAGATCGGGCACGTTCACCTTGGCCGAGAAGCCCGGCACGTCGATCGAGACGCCCTGCTGACCGTTGGCGACGGCCGGATCGCCGGAGCTTGCGCCATTGCCGATGGTGATGCTCGCATCCCCGCCATTGTCGCCATGAGTCTTCACGCTGCACCCGGCGAGCGCCAGCACGGTGGCGGCCAGCAAAGCGACGGGGATGGAACGGATCACGGGAGCGGACATCGCGGCGTCTCCTAGCTGTATTGTGCTAATACTACACCAGAGCATGCCCGAGGGAAAGTGCTCCTTACGCCAGGACGAATATGCGCCCGTTCTGCGTCAACGCGGAGGAGACGCGGGATGTTTCAGGTGAGCCGCCTGAATATTTCATCGCCGCAACCGTGGAGAAAGGAGGGACGCCGAATAGCCTATCCAAGCCGGCGGTGCTTTCAACTTCCCCCCGGGAGTGCCGCCGGTCCCGCAGCAGATGCCGCCAGTCTCTGTTTCGTCGCTCAGCGTATCTTGATGTCGCCGGCCGCGATCATGTGCAGCGTCTTGGCGCCTGCGATCCTTGTCGCAATGTCCGCTGCGTTCTGCGTCTTGATCGGTACGCCATCGGCGCCATCGATGAAGTCGCCTGACCCGATCCCCTTGGCATCCGCGATCGATCCGGGCTTGATCGCCAGCACCATTGCGCCCGACGATGTCGGCACGAACTGCAACCCGACGGCGGGCACCCAAGTGCCGCTGTTGGTGCCGGGTTCGCCATCTGACTTGGTGTCGCTTGCTGTAGCAGGCGGGTCGGCCGCATCCACGGCACTCGTCAGGATGGATTGGCCGGGCAGGGACACGATGGGCGAGGTCGGGGCGGGGGGAATGTCCGCAGGACCGCCGGCCGGCTTCGCCTGCGCCGGGGCCGCGATTGTCGCTGTCGATGATGGCGGCGCCTGGATCGGAGAAGCCGCGCTTTTCACAGGCGATGATGTGGCAGCCGCTGGAGAGGCCTGAGCCGACGGTGGTGCGGCAGGGCTGGCCGCGGCAGGAGGTGGCGGAACCGCGCCTTTCACAGGCGACGATGGGGCGGCCGCTGGAGAGGCTTGAGCCGACGGGGGTGCCGCAGAGATGGCTGCAGGAGCAGGCGGCGGCGGCGACGCGGCTGCCGGCACCGGAGTCGCAGCCCCGGCGGCCTTGTCATAGCCGTCGAGGAAGGCCGCCATTGCCTGCGCGGGAACCAGGATCGGCACCGAGCGGCTGCTGCCGACCAGCGTGATGCCCATCCCCTCGCGCCGCGCCTTGTCGGCAAGCGGCCGCGGGATCGTGACGGCGACATGCTCGAGCACCTTCTTCGGCCACACCGGATCCGCCTCGCGCTTGAGCACGGTCACGGTAAGCTTCGTGCCAGCCGCATCGGTGGCGTGATCGAGCGCTGCCCAGCCGGTCAGATGCGCATCGACATCCAGCTGCACATCGCCCGCATCCGTGTCCGTGACGCCCCCGCTCAGCCACCAGTCGATGACGTGGAGGTTGAGCGCCACCTTGCGAAGATGATGCGGCCCGGTGACGGTGGTGGCGTGGGTTGCAGCATCGATAGAGAGGGTAGGGGCTGGGTCGGGAGCGTCGGCATGGGCAGGAATCGACAGCAGCGCAGACGCAATTATCGCGACGCAACGAGTCATTCGCAGCATCTCCGCTCTCAACCGCAACCTCGGTGCCCAGACAATCTTCGGGCCGGTACAACGGAAGCCGGTCTTTGGTGGTAAGCTGACTATGATACCGACACGCGTGATATTAAAAAGCTTACGAAGGACGCGCATGCTCCCAGCATAAAAACTGCATCGGTTTGATCGACCTTGGCTTTATCCTCAAACACTTTAGCGTGCCGAATGCCCTGTTCCGAATTTGTGTAGCTATAGAGCTGTTCCAAAGCTCGCTTCATGTTGGCAGTGATGCGATCGGAATTTACCAGCCGCTTCAAAGCATCGGCTAACGTGCTAGCACTTGGTTCGATAGCTTTCGCTACGCCCTCTACTGCATGGATGCTTTCTCGCACGCTTCCAGCCCAATCATCACGTGATAGATGGTCAGCCGCACTTCGGAGATGTGATCTCGCCCCTCCATACTCTGATGTCGACAAATCCTTGTAAGCCTTCTTGACGGCCTCTCCTTCTATCGCGGACACGGCAGGCCAAATAGTCTTCGCGTCGATCCGGTAGGCCAGACGAGATTTGGTAAACGCCCAAGCCAAACCCTGCTCAAGGTTCTTCGGAGCACCAAAGGAACGCATCGCATGGGTTAGAAAATCAAAAAGTTCGTGCATCGCCCCATGCAACACTATCTGCTTTGTGTCAGCTAAGTGGTAGTTTAGATCGTCCCTAAATTCGTCGGCTGGCCTATGAAATACATGTATCCATCGAGTGAATTGCACGCTCCTCCAATCTGACCCGATGTCGTAACTAAAGGGGTGATAATTAAGCTGCACCGCCGTTACTTTTAATGTTTGATAGATGACATTCCAGATAAGTGCTCGCGCTTCACTCGATATTTCGCCCAGCATTAGGGATGCTGGTAACGGCTCAAGACCTTCAGCCTGACTGAATGTCATAGCTCGGCGATCATGATCTTCCATCGCGAACAATAGCAGAGATTAATCTACGATCCTTATTCCCCCTACTCCGCCGCCACCCCGGCCCTGGAGAACATATCCCCCTCGTCGCTCTCGCGCACGTCCTCGTTGGCGGCAGGGAGTTTGCCGGCGGCCTTGCGGCGGTCGAACGAGTCCCACACTTCGCCCCAGTTGCCGCGCGTCGCCGCCTTCGAATACTCCGTCGCGCGCGCTTCGAAGAAGTTGGCGTGCTCCACCCCGTTGAGCATCGGCGCCAGCCACGGCAGCGGATGTTCGTCGATCATGTAGATGGGCTTCAGGCCGAGCTGGCCGAGCCGCCAGTCGGCGACGAAGCGAACATATTTCTTGATGTCCTTGGGGGTCATGCCGCTGACCGGGCCCATCTCGAACACCAGATCGATGAAGGCATCCTCCATCCGCACCGTCTTCTGGCACATGTCCATGATGTCGTCCTTCACCGCCGGAGTGAGGCAGTCGCGCTCGGCGCAGAAGGCGTGGAACAGCTTGATGATGCCCTCGCAATGCAGGGTCTCGTCGCGGATCGACCAGGTGACGATCTGGCCCATGCCCTTCATCTTGTTGAAGCGCGGGAAGTTCATCAGCATCGCGAAGCTTGCGAACAACTGCAGCCCCTCGGTGAAGCCGCCGAACATGGCGAGCGTGCGCGCGATGTCCTGATCGTTGTCGACGCCGAACTGGCCGAGATAGTCGTGCTTGTCCTTCATCTCCTTGTACTGGAGAAAGGCCGAATATTCGCTCTCGGGCATGCCGATCGTATCGAGCAGGTGGCTGTAGGCGGCGATGTGCACCGTCTCCATGTTGGAGAAGGCGGTCAGCATCATCTTGACCTCGGTCGGCTTGAACACGCGGCCGTATTTCTCGTGGTAG
>CAXTBZ010000109.1:0-2311 GCA_964242855.1 uncultured Sphingomonadaceae bacterium | reverse complement strand
CTGCGCCCAGTCGCGGCAATCCTCGCCGAGCGGCACCTCCTCGGGCAGCCAGTGCAGCTGCTGCTGGCGCTTCCAGAACTCGAACGCCCAGGGGTATTCGAACGGCTTGTACTGGCGGGAGGCTTGGAGGAGAGACATGGGCGGGGGTCCTTCAGGCGAAAAGAATGATGAGCAAATAAGAAAGGCCGAGCGCAACAAAGATACCGCCGACGACACGGCGTCTCATCATTCCCGTGCGTGGGGGATACGCTTGGATAGTGCGAAGCTCCTCGAAATATGCATCTGACCCGCGTGCCAATCGATCTTGCAGCTTACGCTGATACTCGGCTTCGATCCTCGCTTGTGCTTTTGCTGGCCAGACGAGCGTAAAGGCGCCACCACCAATCGCCGCGACCGCAAGAAGCGCCGTTCCAGGATCGGCATTGCTCATGCTCATGCGACCATCTTCGGGCTGGCGCGTTCACCCGCCCGAACCCTCAAGCAAGGAGAATCCCGATGGTCGATACCACCCAGATCCAGGAGCATGCCGAGGTGATCGGCGCCGACGGCGTGCATGTCGGCACGGTCGATCATGTCGACGGCGATCGCATCAAGCTCACCAAGAACGACAGCGCGCAGACCGAGGACGGGCAGGGCGCCAAGCACCATTACATCTCGCTCGGCCTGGTCGCCGAGATCGAGGACGGCAAGGTCCGCCTCTCGGCCAATGGAGACGTCGCCGTCCAGTTCGAAGAGACGGAGTAATTTCGACCCTCTCCGTTCGTGTCGAGCGAAGTCGAGACACTTTGGCGTGGCGCTCGCGTCACGTCCCTCGGCTTCGCTCAAAACGAACGGAGGACAGGGGCGAGAAGGTGTCTTCATCCCACAATATATAGGCGTTCTTCCGTCCGAATGGCAGTGGCCGCCGTTCACGAACGCGCATCCTTCACGGCCAAATCCAGCCGATCGGCATAGGCGTTGAGCGCCGCCGCAACCTTCAACACATAGGCCCGCGCATCGTCGAAGCGGCGCTGCTCGATGCCTTCGCGGATGCCGGGCAGGGTCTTGGCGCCGTAGCCGGTGAGCGTGCCGGGCGCGTAGATCATGTTGCGATACCATGGCCGGCCGGGCAGGCCGTCCGGCGAGAGCATCGTCTGGTCGATCCCGCGCAGATCGGCGTCGAGCCTCGCCCGCGAGGCAGGAGACAATGTGTCCGCCTTGGCGAGCACGCCGTCCGCAGCACCTGCCGAGCGCGCTAGGCGGTCCGAAGCTTTCTCAAGGACCGTGAAGTCGATCAGCGGGGTGCTCGGCTTGATGGCAGGGGCGGCGGTCGGATCGAGTACGTTGGAGGCGAGCTTGAAGTCGCCTTGCGCGGTGAGCTCCTCGCGCTTCATGTCCTTAGCGCGCTGATCGTCGGCGAGCTTCTTCACCTCGGTGACATAGCGCGAGATGGTGGTCGCCAGGTCCGAGTAGCGGGCGGGGCCGACGTCCGCGTCCGCCGCGCGCAGCACCATGCGGCCGACGAGCTTGGACAATGCCGCGCCATAGACGAGGCCCGGATCGTCGAACTTCGTGACATGGGTGAAGCTGTCGTACACCGAATGATAGGAGCCTGAGGACGCATCCTCGCCGCCGAAGCCGAGGTTGACCGAGGCTATGCCGAGATGCTGGAGGAAGGCGGAGTAATCCGATCCCGATCCGAGCGCACCGACCATCAGGTCGCCGCCGCCCTTCGCCGCCTTCACCGCCGCATCGTCGGCGTCGCCGCTGCCGTCGTAGTCGGACGCGAGAATATCGGCACGCTGGCGTTCGAGCACCGGTGCGCCGGTCTGCGGATC
Source organism: uncultured Sphingomonadaceae bacterium (assembly GCA_964242855.1). GTDB lineage: Bacteria > Pseudomonadota > Alphaproteobacteria > Sphingomonadales > Sphingomonadaceae > Solisphingomonas. The sequence continues at coordinate 494 of CAXTBZ010000109.1, read as the reverse complement.
GGTTACGTCGCGCGCCGCCTGGTTGACGAAATGCTGGAGGTCGTGGCTCGCCTCGGCGTTCAGTATGCCGCGCACGCTGTTGTCGGTGTTGATGTAGAGCACCGCCTTCTTCTGCAGTTCGTCAGCGTGGGTCTCGGCCCACTCGGTCGAGCCCAGCAGCCCCGGCTCCTCGCCGTCCCAGCTAGCGTAGACGATGGTGCGTTCGGGGCGCCACCCGCTCTTCGCGAGCTGCCCCAGTGCCTTCGCTTCGGACAGCATCGCGCCGTGGCCGGTCAGCGGATCCGCGGCGCCGAACACCCAGCCGTCGCGATGGTTGGCGCGGACCACCCATTCGTCGGGCCGGGCCGAACCCTTCATCATCGCGATCACGTCGTAGAGCGGCTTCAATGACCAATCGGACTTCACCGCGAGATGCGCGGTGACCGCATCGGTGCCGCCCCAGTGATAGGCCATGCCCAATGCGCCGCGCATCTTACCGGTGACGACCGGCCCCT
>CAXTBZ010000108.1:0-7749 GCA_964242855.1 uncultured Sphingomonadaceae bacterium | reverse complement strand
ATGCCGCACAGGAAGGATGCGAAGGTGAAGGCGAGTACCGATGCAGTGAAGGTCCGCACCACGCCGAAGCGGCCCATCAGCCAGCCGGTCAACGGCACGGTCACCCCGTTGGCGCAGGCGAAGCTGGTGATCACCCAGGTGCCGCTGTCGGTCGACACGCCGAGATTGCCCGAGACGGTCGGCAGCGCGACGTTGGCGATCGTGCCATCGAGCACCTGCATGAAGGTGCCGAGCGCCAGCGCCAGCGCCGTGACCGCCAGAGCGGCGCCGACCAGCGGCGGCGGTGGCGCCGGCGCGGCGATGCTCATTGTGTGCGCCCCTGGCCGACATTCTGGGCGATGATCTGGCGGATGCGCGCATCGACCGCCGGGCCGCCGTCGACGCTTTGCTGGATGCCGCCGGCGGGTGCGGTGGCGCTCGCCACCATCGGGCCGGATCGCGCCGAGGTATCGACCGTCACGCTCACCGACACGCCGACGCGCAGGGGATTCTGGCGCAACTCACGCGGGTCGAGCGCGATCCGCACCGGCACGCGCTGGACGATCTTGATCCAGTTGCCCGATGCGTTCTGCGGCGGCAGCAGCGAGAACGCGTTGCCCGATCCTGCGCCCAGGCCGAGCAGCTTGCCGTGGAAGGTCACGCCCGATCCGTAGACGTCCGCACGGATCGTCGCCGGCTGACCGACGCGCAGATGCTGGAGCTGGGTCTCGCGGAAGTTCGCATCCACCCACAGGCTGTCGAGCGGCACCACCGCCATCAGCGGCGTGCCCGGCGCGACCCGCTGGCCGAGCTGCACCGTGCGCTGCGCGATCACTCCGCCAACGGGCGAGGAGAGGTGCATGTAGGCGCGATCGATCGCCGCCTTGCGCACCTCGGCGATCGCCGAGAGCACGGCGGGGTTGTCGGACACGCTGGTGCCCTGCACCACGCTCGCCGCCTGAGCGCGCTTGGCATTGGCGAGCGTCAGTGCGGCGCGCGCGGTGGTGAGCGCGTCGGCCGCGTGGCTGACCTCCTCGCCGGACACGGCCCCGTCCTTGGCGGCGGCCTGGCGACGGCTCAGATCGTTCTGGGCGCGCTGCACGTCGGCCTGGGCACTGGCGATCTCCGCCTGCGATTCGTCGACCGACGAGTTGTTCGAACGGAACATCCGCACCGCGCGACCGAGATCGGCCTCGGCCGACGCCAGCGCGACATCCGCCGTCGCCGGATCGAGATCGATCAGCGGATCGCCCGCCTTCACCGACTGCGTGTTGTCGGCGTGGAGCGCGAGCACGGTGCCGCCCTCCCGCGCGGTGATCGCGACGATGTTGCCGCCCACATACGCGTCGTCGGTCTCCTCGCTGGGCGGCGCGAGCAGGCGGATGATCAGATAGGCGATGGCGGCGATCAGCACGATCGCGCCAAGGATCAGGAAGCCGGTGCGGCGCGCGCGGCTCTTCCTGGGCTGCGGCGGCGGTGGAACGTCGGGCCTGGCCAAAGCCTCGGTCTGTGGCGGAATGCTCTCGTCCGGCGCCACGCTGTCGTGCCTATCGATGGATGTGCTGTTGTCGGTCATGACTTGGTGTCCGGAACGGGGGCCGCGACGAGCGGCCGGGTGGGATCGAAGCCGCCGCCCAATGCGGCGACGAGCTGGACGCGGCGGGTCAGCGCATCGGCCTGGAGGCCGACGAGGTCCTGCTCGGCTTGTAGCAGGCGGAAACCCGAATCGATCGAGTCGAGCTGCGAGCCCAGGCCGGTGCGGACGCGCACCTGATCAAGCCGCACCGTATCGCGTAAGCCCTGCACGACGCGCGCCTGTTCGCCGAGCGCCTGGTCCGCTGCGCGGACGTTGGTGATCGCGTCCGCCGCATCGCGCACCGCGCTCACCACGGCGTCGTCATAATCGGCGATGGCGTAATCGAGATCGGCGGTGGCGCCCCGGTATTGCGCGCGCAAGCGGCCGCCTTCGAAGATCGGCACCCGCACCGCCGGGCCGACGCTGTAGCTGAAGGCGCCGCCGGTGAAGAAGTTGCCGAGGCCGACTGCGGTCAGCCCCGCCAGCGCCGAGATGCTGACATCCGGCAGAAAGGCATCGCGCGCGACCTTGCGGCCCTGCACGGCAGCATCAATCCGCGCCTGGCCGGCGAGCAGATCGGGCCGGCGGCCGAGCAGGTCGGCGGGGAGTATGGCAGGTACCACCGGCGCGACATCGAGCCGGAGCGTCGGCGCGCTGATCCGCGGGTAGAAATCGGCGCCCCGGCCGATCAGCGCGGCAAGCGCATGCACCAGGGCATCGCGCTGCTGCGCCGCCTGGGTGCCCGCCTGCTCGGCCTGCGCCAGCAAGGTCTCGGCCTGCTTGATCTCGAACTGGGTGCCGAGCTGGTTGCGCACCCGCGATTGCGCGAAGCCGAGCGCCTTCTGCCGGGTCTGGACGAAGCCGTTGGCAACGCGGATCAGCTGTTCGGCCCGCGCCAGGCTGACATAGGTCTGGGCGATCGACACCGACAAGGTGAGCCGCGCCTGCGCCGCATCGAGCGCCACCGCCTCGGCAGTCGCCGCCGCCTGGCGCACCATCGCGTGCTGGCGGCCGAACAGATCGAGATCCCATTTCAGGCTGCCGCCCGCGATGGCGATGTTGCCGTCGCTGCCCCCAATTGGCGGCGGCGCAATCGCATCGCCGATCCGCGCGCGGTTGATCTGGCCCGACGCGGTGATCTGCGGCAGCAATCCAGCGCGCTCGTTCTCGATCTGCGCTTCGGCCGCACGGACGCGGGCGAGTGCTCCGGCAAGCGAGGGATTGCCTGAGACCCCTGCATCGATCAGGCGATCGAGCTGCGGGTCGCCGAAGGCGGTCCACCAGTCGCCGGCGATCGCAGCCGTGCCGGCGCTCAGCCCCAGCGTCTCGTCCTGCACCTGCGCAACCTGCGGCTGCGCCTTGGGCACCGTAGCGCACCCGGCGAGCAGCATCGCCACAATCGCCGGAAATCCGATGAGCCGCCTCATTCCGCCGCCTCCTTGATCGCGTCGGCGCCGAAGACGCGCTCGGCCGCCGCCAGCAGGCGAACGAGGCTGGCGATAACGAAATCGACCTCGCTCTGATCGAAGTCGGCGAGCACTTCGTTCCAGGCATCGACGACATGGCGCTGAAGCCCTGCCACCGCCCGCTCGCCCGCCGGGGTGATCGCCAGATGGACGACGCGCCGATCCGCTCCGCCGCGATCGCGCGCGATCAGGCCGCGCACCTCCAGCACATCGATCATCCGCGTCGTCGCGCCGGTGGTGATCGCAAGCTCGCGCGCCAGTTCACCGGCATTGCCGACCTTGCCCTCACGCACGACCTTGAGAGCAATCCATTGCATGAAGCTCAGATCGAGCGCCTCAAACCGCGACTCGACAAAGGCCGACATAAGCTTGTCGATTCGCCGGAACAGCCGGCCCGGAGCCCGGTTTGCCGAGCAATCGTCTAGGGTAAGAACTGCCATCAATTCAGATCCTGAGAAGTCTGCTCGTGCAGATAGTCGCTTTGCAGATATCGTCAAGCAGCGGCGGCGCTCGATCGGCAGAGCGGGATGTGACAGGTCGGTTCTGATCGGCTAACACCGGATAGTCCTCGAACAGCCTCGCGTCTGGACGCCGGGAGCCGCATCACGGACATCTGGGGAGGTGCCGATGCTGTACGGTCTAGCTTTCGTGATCGGAATCGTTGCCGGGCTTCGCGCCTTCACGGCACCCGCCGCCATCGCCTGGGCGGCACGGTTCGGCTGGCTTCATCTCGACGGCAGTTGGCTGGCCTGGCTTGGCTACCGCTGGACGGCGCCGGTGTTCACGCTGCTGGCGCTCGGCGAGCTGATCACCGACAAGCTGCCGAACACGCCGTCCCGCAAGGTCCCGCCGCAATTCGGTGCTCGGATCGTGAGCGGCGGACTGTGCGGCGCGGCAGTCGGCGTGCAGGGCGGGATGTGGTGGCTGGGGCTGCTCGTCGGCGTCTGCGGCGCGGTGGTGGGCACGTTGGGCGGTTCCGCCGTGCGCAAGAACCTCGCCCGTGCGTTCGTCCGCGATTTGCCCGCGGCGCTCGTCGAGGATGCCGTGGCGATCGTCCTCGGCGCGGTCGTCGCCCACCTGCTGTGAGCCGCCGCTTTGACGCGATCATTGTCGGAGCCGGTCAGGCTGGTCCGCCGCTTGCCGGACGGCTGCACGACGCGGGCATGACCGTCGCGCTGATCGAGCGGCACCTCGTTGGCGGCACCTGCGTCAACACCGGCTGCAAGCCGACCAAGACGCTGGTCGCATCGGCCTACGCCGCCCACCTTGCCCGCCGCGCGGCTGACTATGGCGTCACCATCGACGGCCCGATCGGCATCGACATGCGCAAGGTCGATGCGCGCGTGCAGAAAGTCGTGCTTGATTCGCGTCATGGCAACGAAGCCTGGCTGGAGGGCATGGCGAACGTCACCCTGATCCGCCAACATGCGCGCTTCACCGGCCCGGATACGCTGCGCGTCGGCGAGGAGGAGATCACCGCGCCGCGCATTTTCCTGAACGTCGGCGGCCGCGCGAGCGTCCCGAACTTCCCTGGCGTTGACGAGATCGCCTATCTGACCAACAGCTCGATACTCCACTTGCAGGAAGTCCCGCGCCACCTGATCGTGATCGGCGGCTCCTATATCGGCCTGGAGTTTGCGCAATCCTTCCGCCGGTTGGGCGCCGAAGTCACCGTGATCGAGAAAGGCTCGCGGATCGTGGCGCGCGAGGACGAGGATGTCTCGGCAGCGATCCAGGACATCCTCGCGCAGGAGGGCATCGCCTTCCGCCTCGACGCCGAGTGCATCTCGTTCGCCGGCCACCCCGAGGGCGTGTCCGCCGGCGTGACCTGTGTGAGCGGCGATCCCGATGTGGTCGGCAGCCATATCCTGATCGCGGCAGGTCGCCGCCCCAACACCGACGATCTCGGCCTCGACGTGGCGGGCGTCGCCACCGACGAGCGCGGGTACATCACGGTCGACGACCGGCTCGCCACCAATGTGCCCGGCATCTGGGCGATGGGCGACTGCAACGGACGCGGCGCCTTCACCCACACCGCCTACAACGACTTCCAGATCGTCGCCGAGAACCTGCTCGACGGAGCCGACCGCAAGCTGACCGACCGGGTGCCCTGCTACGGCCTGTTCGTCGATCCGCCGCTCGGCCGGTGCGGGTTGAGCGAGGCGGAGGCCAGAGCGAAGGGTCATCGCATCAAGGTCGGCAAGCGCGACATGACCCAGGTTGGCCGTGCGGTGGAGAAGGATGAGGCGAAGGGCTTCATGAAGATCGTAGTCGATGCCGATACCGATCGCATCCTTGGCGGCGCGATCCTCGGACCGGGCGGCGACGAGGCGATCCACTCGATCCTCGACATGATCCAGCTCGGCCAGACCGCCGAGACGCTCCGCCGCACCGTCCACATTCACCCGACCGTCGCCGAGCTGATCCCGACCATCGCGGGCGAGCTGGAGGAAGAAGACTGATCCCACTGATCCGTTCGGGCTGAGCTTGTCGAAGCCCCGCCCTTCTCTCTCCGCAGTGCAAGAAGCGGGGCAGCCCTTCGACAAGCTCAGGGCGAACGGGGAGAGGAACGCTCCGGTCTCTCATGCGATTGACCAGCCGATCCCCTGCACCATGAGGTCCCCATGTCCGACGACGCTCCCCTCTGGTTCATCTCCGGCTGCTCGACCGGCTTCGGCCGCGAGTTGGCCCGCCTCGTGCTCGAGCAGGGCGGGCGCGCGGTCATCACCGCGAGGGGCCGCGACCGGATTGCCGATCTTGCCGCGATCGCGCCTGATCGCGCCCTGGCGCTCGACCTCGACGTCACCGATCAGAGCCAGATCAACGCGGCGGTGCAGGCAGCCGAGACGCATTTCGGCGGCATCGACATCCTCGTCAACAATGCGGGCTACGGCTACCAGACCAGCGTCGAGGAAGGCGAGGAGCCGCGCATCCGCGCCCAGTTCGATGCCAACGTCTTCGGCCTGTTCGCGCTCACCCGAACCGTCCTGCCGATCATGCGCCGACAAAGGCGCGGCCACATCATCAACGTGACGTCGGTCGGCGGCCTGATCGGCTTCCCGGCGTCGGGCTATTACTCGGCGACAAAGCACGCGATCGAAGGCTGGTCGGACTCGTTGAAAGCAGAGGTCGCGCCGCTTGGGCTCCAGGTCACCTGCGTCGAACCCGGGCCGTTCCGCACGGATTGGGCGGGTCGCTCGCTCGAACAGACCAAGAGCGTGATCCCCGACTATGCCGGGACCGCGGCCTCGCGCATGGCCGAGACCAGCGGCTACAGCGGCACCCAGGCCGGCGATCCGGCGCGCGCCGCCCAGATCATGATCGACCTCGCGCTTAAAGCCGATGCGCCGCGCCATCTGGTGCTCGGCAAGATCGGCCATGACGCGGTGACGGCCAAGCTGAAGGATCGCCTCGCCGAGATCCAGAGCCTGCGCGACATGGCGCTAGCGGCAGACTTCCCCGACACGGAAGATTGAGGAACGCTTCGCCCCGTCACTTCAACGTTTGGGCGGCCATCGATCTATCCACAGATTTCTGAAACACTGCGACGCGCCGGAAAACGGGCATCGCCGGTCCGGTCAAGGCCAAAGCCTTGGCTGTTGAAGAAATTATGACTCTTGCGCGTCGAGTCCCGCTTCGGCACTATCCCTGGTGTCGAGCTGTGGGGGCCGACACAAGATCGAGCACAGCAACCGGGGTTCAGTCATTGATCCCCGGAACGGGCGGACCATCTTAACGGCTGGGACGAACGGAGAACGGACTCGTCTTGTTGCGCCCTGCTGCTACGCTCGGGTCACAAGCCCCGAGTCGAACGAAGGTAGAACGGGGACGGACGAGTGATGGACCTTTCGGGCAGCGAGACGAGCATGAGCGACGCGACCACCCTCGAATACTCCCGCAGCGATGCGACGGCGGGCAAGCCGACCCAGGGCGCGCTGAAGGCGCCCTATCCGGTCGACGTCGATCACAGCCGCGATGCGCTGCTGACCGACTTCGGCAAGGACACGCTCACCGATCGCTATCTGCTTCCCGGCGAAAGCTATCAGGATCTGTTCGTGCGCGTCGCGTCCGCCTACGCCGACGATGCCGATCACGCCCAGCGGCTCTACGACTATATTTCGAAGCTGTGGTTCATGCCGTCGACGCCGGTGCTCTCCAACGGTGGCACCGGGCGGGGCCTGCCGATCAGCTGCTTCCTGAATTCGGTGCCCGACAGCCTTGAGGGCATCGTCGAGACCTGGAACGAGAATGTCTGGCTCGCCTCGCGCGGCGGCGGCATCGGCACCTATTGGGGCAATGTCCGCGGCATCGGCGAGCCGGTCGGCCTCAACGGCAAGACCAGCGGCATCATCCCCTTCGTTCGCGTGATGGACAGCCTGACGCTGGCGATCTCGCAGGGCTCGCTGCGGCGCGGTTCGGCGGCGGTCTATCTCGACATCTCGCATCCCGAGATCGAGGAGTTTCTCGAGATCCGCAAAACCTCGGGCGACTTCAACCGCAAGGCGCTCAATCTCCACCACGGCGTGCTGATCACCGACGAATTCATGGCAGCGGTGCGCGATGGCGCCGAGTTCGAGTTGAAGAGCCCCAAGGATGGATCGCGCCGCGGCGAGGTCAATGCGCGCGCGCTGTTCCAGAAGCTCGTCGAGGTGCGGCTGGCGACGGGCGAGCCTTACATCGTGTTCGCCGACACGGTGAACCGCACTATGCCCAAGTTCCAGCGCGACG
>CAXTBZ010000107.1:0-7768 GCA_964242855.1 uncultured Sphingomonadaceae bacterium | reverse complement strand
TCGCCCGCACCGTCGGCTGGGTCGCGCAGTGGAACGAGATGATCACCGATCCGGCCCAGAAGATCGGCCGCCCGCGCCAGCTCTACACCGGCCCGACGATGCGCGATTACGTGGCTGTCGATCAGCGCTGATCCTAGGCCTTATCGGGCTCGAAGGAGGGGCGGTCGCCTGAGCGGCTGCCCCTTTTCGTGCCCGCCGGTCTCGCGGAAGGTTACAAAGGTTACGACATAGCGCGGGTCACCGGGTCACGGTGCGGCCGGTCATGGAGGTGCGGCGGGCATCCGCGCTCCAGCCGGCACAAGGCCGGCGAGCGCTCGACCGGCGGCGCAGGCGAGGCCGCGCAGCCTCCAGCCCGGCATGGCCAGTCGGTCCACGCAGCGTGCGAAGATCATCGGCGAGTGCGCTTTGTTCGCCATGAAAGATCCTCCAGCCTTGCCGCGGGACGTGGAGGTGTTAAACCAGATGGGTTAGTTTGTCAAGGTGGTTGAGCGTGCTGTCGTCAGTCACGAGACCAATCCGTCCTAACTAGCCGAGGTGTTGCCTAGCAATGGTCGCCGCTTAGCATTGTCCAGATGAGGCACTCTCTCTGGAAATGGTTCTGGCGCGTTTTCGCGACAATTGCGATCGTGTTCATGGTGGTAACGACGATCCTGTTTTGGACCGCTTGGAGAGCGAGTCCCTTCAAAGAAGCGGCGGCAGGCCAGAAGCTTGAAAGTGGCATTGATGTCATAGCTATTCAACTTGACATCCTGAGCCTCATTGTGGCGGTTGTTGCTGTAGCTTTGGGTGTTTTGGGCTTTATCGGTTATCAGTCGATCCGCGGTGGAGCGCTAAGGAGGGCGCAAGAGGCGGCCGAGGCAGAAGTTCGGGTCGTGGCTCCGCCCCTCATACGCAGAGAAGTATCCGATTTTATGCGGGCATTCCGAGGCGAGAACCCTATATCGGAGGCAGACCTAGACGTGATGGTCGCAGCTGCTGGAAGTTTAAAGGAGGGCGAAGATGGAAAAAAGTGAGATGAACATCGTCGCGCGCCATATGACTGCGGCTCCGGTAGACCTTGAAGGGATTTTCTCGGACCTTGGCATTCGCTTCCAGAAAGAGTGGATGGCGAACACGTCAGGTTCGATCACGCGAGAGGGTGATAAGTTCACCGTATCGGTTAATGACTTAGAACCGGAAACGCGTCAGCGATTTACAGCAGCCCATGAGCTCGCGCATTACCTCCTGCACCGCGCCCTTATGGATGATGGCAGGAGGATGCTTCGCCACGAAGACACACTTTATGATGGCGGGGAACAGTCTGGCGATGTGATATTTAAGCGAACTCATGAAATTGAGGCAAATAGGGTAGCAGCACAAATTGTGATGCCGAAGAGCCTTGTTGAACGAGAGTATGTCAAAACATCCGATGCAGAAGTTCTAGCAAATAAGTTTGGCGTCTCGAAAGCTGCTATTGAAATTCGTCTAAAGACACTTGGTCTCGCTTAATCGTTAGGATGGTCCTGCAGTAGCCTTTAGCTGGTAGGGTTGTCGACCTGCTTGGTTGCTCTTGGCCACAAAAATAGATGAGCTTTGACAGGAAACTATCTCAGGCAGCGCGTATCTCAGAACTGCGGGGCCAAATTCTACCACGCACTAGCTCCAGATGACCTCACCCCACAGGCAGCGTGAACACGAACCGTGCCCCCTCGCCTGCTGCGCTCTCGATCGCGATGTCGCCGCCCATCGCGCGGGCCAGGCGGCGCGAGATGTAGAGGCCGAGGCCGGAGCCGGGTTCGCGGGCGCCCAGGCGTTCGAACTTGGCGAAGACGAGTTCCTGATCCTTGGGGTCGATGCCCCGCCCCTGGTCGGCGACGATCACCGCCACCATGCCGTCGCGCGCCTCGGTCGAGACGCGCACCGTCGATCCTTCGGGGCCGTAGCGCACCGCATTGCCGATCAGGTTGACCAGCACCTGCAGCGCGCGCTTGAAGTCGCCCGTTGCGGTGATCTTCTCGGCGAGGTCGGGCTGCTCGATCCGCATGTCCTTGTCGTCGGCGCGGACCGAGAGCAGGCCGGAGGCGCGCCGCGCGAGGTCCGCCATGTCGAGCGGCTCGTGCTCGACATCGAGATCGGCGCGCTCGACCGCGTCCAGATCGACGAGATCGTCGATCAGGCCGAGCAGGTGGCGGCCGGCATTGGCGATGTCGCCCGCATAGCCGTTGTAATCAGCGCGGACCGGGCCTTCGTCCTGCTCGCGGATCTGTTCGGCGGTGGCGACGATGCGGTGGATCGGGGCACGCAACGCGGTTTCGAGGCGGCGGGCGAACGCGCTCTTGGCGTCGTTCGCGGCGGCCGGGACGGAGGGCGCCGGCTCGGGCTCGTCGATGATGGCAAAGCCGCCACCGCGGAAGCCGGTCAAGTGGCCGGCGGGATCGGTGATCGGCACGCCGGCAAGGCGGAAGCGCAGGCTCGATCCGCGCAGCGTCACCTGCTGGTCGTCGAAGCTCTTGCCGCTGGCGAGCGCATCGAGCAGCGGCGGGCCGCCCGTTGCCTCTTCGAGCACGAACAGGCGGGTCAGCGCGTCGCCCAAAACCGGCCCGGAGGCGCCGCCGCTCAGCGCCGCCATGCCCTCGGCCGAGAGCGAGGAGAGGCGCAGGCTGGCATCCGCCTCCCACGTCCAGTCCGCGTCGGCGCGCAGGAAATCGGCGTCACGCGGGGTGGACCGCTCGTCGGGCAGCGGCACGGCGGCGGCGCGGTGCGTCCAGCCGACGATCGCGAGTTCGACATCGCCGCCATCGGGCCGCGCCCGCACCCAGAGATCGAGATCGTCCTCGCCATCGGCAGCGAGCACCGCGCGCGAGACGGGGATCGCCAGGCGCCGCGCGAGGCGGGCCAGCGAGGCAAGCTGCGGCACCGCCAGCGGCCCGCCGCGCTCACCACCGGCGCGAGCGTGCAAGTCGGCCAGCGCCGGATCGGCCGACACCAGCCGTCCGCCGCCATCGACCCGGCCATGCACCGGCTGGTTCTCGTGCCCGAGCATCAGCGCCCCGCCAGCGCGACGAGCGCATCGCGATAAGCGGGCTCGAGCCGCGCCCGGCGCACCTCGCGCCGCGCGCGTTCGACCGAGAGCGCGGCATACTCCTCGACCAGCGACGCCGCCGTGTCCGCAGGATCGCCGCCGAAGCCGCGATCGAGCGCCAGGGCCAGCGCCAGCACCATCGCCGCCGAGATCGGTCGGGCGACGTCGCAGGCGCGCAGCAGCACGGCGAAGCGTGCGGCATCGGTCAGCATCGCGCGCGCATCATCGAACGGGATACCGCCGCGCACCGCCATCATCGCGGCAAGGCTGGCGACGCGGCCACCGGCGAGCGTGCCGGCGAGAAGCGTATCGTCGAGCTGCTGTGCTGCGGCGAGACGGTGGGCGAGGCTCATCGCAGCGGGCGCGATGCCCTCGCCATCGTCGATGGTGGCAAGCGCGCGTGCCACCGCGGCACCGGCGGCGCGATGCAGCGCGTCCTCGGCCGCGCCCTGCGTCAGCGCGCTCGTCGCAAGGCAGGCGGCAACCTGCCAGAACAGGGCATGACGATCCTCTGCGGGGATGTCGTGGAGCGGGAGCAGCGGATCGCCGGTGCGCTCGGTCCGCGCGGACTCGGCGGCGCGCACGGCGAAGCTTTCGGCCGCGAACTCGCCACCAATCGGATCGAGCCGCTGTGCCCCCGGCCCCTCCGCCTCGCCTGCCCCGCGGACGAGCGCGGCAGCCAGGCGATGCTCCTCGGCGCGCAGCAAGGCGACGGCGGCAAGGCCGGAGCGCGCAAGCAGCCCGGCGCCGATGAAGCGTTCGGCAACGTCGCCGTGGCGGCCATGATCCAGCAGCGGCTCGCCACTGCGCAGCGCGATCTCGGCGGCATCGATCGCGGCGTGGATCAGTTGCCCCGCACGCGCGCGCATCTCGTCATCGATGCCGAACGCGGCTGGACGGGCTAGCTCGACGCCGGCCGCCGCGATGCGCTCGCCAAGCAGTGCCTCGGCACCGTGCGCTGCGCTCAGCAGGGCCTCGCCCGGTGCCGAAGGTGAAGCAGGCGTGATCGAGGGCGACACGGTCATAGCGACAGCTCTAGCGGGCCGTCGTTAACACGCGCCTAAGCATGAGGCCGCCCGCCGCCATCAGCTCCTCATTGCACGTTCGCCATCGGCACATGCCCGTTGGCATCGGGGATCATCCCGGACACCGCATCGGCCGCGCCGGAGGTCTGATGGTCCTCATCGCGGATCGCGTTCAACGCCGCATCCTCGTTGGCATCGTCAGAGTCGAAATTCTGCGCGGCTGACGAGGGCTGGCAGGCCTGCAGGGCCGGAGCGGATATCAACAACAGAGCAAGCAACGCGCATCGCATCGAGCGATCCCCTCTTGGCCGCACTCCCGCCATCGGTGGTACGATAGCGCCTTGGCCTCGTCCAGCGCTCAGGCGAGCTTGCGCGCGTAGCCCATCAGGCGCTGCTGCACGATAGCGAAGGAGGCGCAGGCGTAGAGCCCAAGGGCGGCAAGGCCCGGCAGCGTCTGCGACAAGGCGGCGAAAGGGATGAACAGCAGCGTCAACGCGTCGGCATCCGCGATCCACAGCGGCGCCGACAGGCCACTCAGCCGCCGGAGCGCCCATCGCTCGCGCGCCATCGCGATCATCACCGCCACCGTGCCGCCGCCGAGCAGCAGGGGCGTCCAGCTCGCATTGGTGCGATGCCAGGCGAAGGCGACCAAGCCGATCCCCATCAGCGCCGCGCGTGCTAGAGCGAGACGATCGTCCGGCGCAGCGGCAGACAGGCGCAGCGCGGCGAGCAACCGCCCGGTCGCATCGAGCAACGCGCCGAGCACCAGCAGAGCCAGCCCGGCGGCGAGCCAGCCCTTGAACAGCATCGGCGCCGCCAGCAGCGCCGCGCCGATGCCCGCCCATCGCACCCAGCGGGATTCGATCGGGCGATCAAGCACCGCCCCGCCAAGCAGCCTTGCGGCGGGGCCGTAGAGCAGGCGCACCGGCCAGCCCTCGCCGGCGCGATCGATGAGAAAACTCGCCTCGGTGGCTGCACGCGCGCCGCCCTTCGAGCGGACCAGCATCGCCGGAAAGGCATCGGCAAGCCCGGCGCCGTCGGCAATGTCCACCCGCCGCGCTGAGGCGCCGACCGCGCGGCGAAGCAAGGTCGAGTGCAGGTCCCAATCGCCCAGCATCGCGACCGTCTTGCGCAGCATGTCGCCCGGCACCAGCGCCAGGCCGGCCCAGCGGGTCGCGGCGTCGATCCGTTCAAAGGCGCCGGGCGGTCCGCCCTCGCCCAGCGTGAGCAAGGCCGGCGCAGAACCGCCAACCAGCCGCCCGATCGCGCCACCGGCCGCCACCGCGCCATCGGCGAAGACCAGCACGCGCTCGTCGGGGTGGAAGCGATCGGCTGCATCGCCGGCGCTCCGTGCCACGTCGACGGCGATGCCGTCGTGCCGCAAACGATCGATCGCCGCGGTCAGCCCGCCGGGCACCCGCTCGACCAGCAGGACGATGCGTTCAGCGCCCGCATGCGCGGCAAGCCTGGCCTGGCGTTCGATCAGCGTGCGCCCGGCGACGGGCAGCGTCCCGACGAGCCCGCTGGCATCGTCCGCCTCGCGTATCGCCGCGATCAGCGCTGCCAGCGCCATGCCGAAATCCGTGTCTTCATACCCGCAACCCGCATGGTGCCGCGATAGCCGCACGCGCAGTCCGGCGCCAGCCACTCGGTTCGGCGCGTGCCGCTTCGATTCGACTTGGCGGACGCTTCCGTTCCCGGCGGACGAGTGTAAGATCACGGTCATGAACCAGGGGGCTTATTGGGCGGGCTCGCCCTTATCATCCGACGAGCGGACGGAGGCGCTGTCGTTCGAGCAACGCGCCGCCGATCCGCCGATGGCACTCACCGATATCTATGAGGAGCCGCTGGCGCCGCCGCCTGCCTCGCGTGGTGAGAAGATCGTCTTGGGTCTGCTCGGGCTTGTCGCCTTCCTGTGGGTGGCCGCGATGGTCGGCCTCGGCATGAACGCATTCGGCGAGCGCACGCTCGATCCCGCCGCGGCATTGCGCGGGGTCAGCCTAGCCTGCGGGCCGCTGGCGCTGATCGTCGGCCTGCTGATCCTCTGGCAGCGCAACACCGGCCGTGAGGCGCAGCGCTTCGCCGATGTCGCGCGCAACGTGCGCATGGAGAGCCTCGCGCTCGATGCCGTGCTGGGCCTCGCCTCGCGCCGGCTCGCCGAGGATCGCGTTGCCGTCGCGGATCAGGCCGATCGCCTGCTGCTGCTCGCTGACCAGACCTCGCTCAAGCTGCGCGAAGCGACCGACGAGATTGCGCGCGAGATCGCCGAACTGGGCCGCCGCACCAAGGATCTCGACGCCACGGCAAGCACCGCGCGGGTCGACATGGGTGTTCTCCTCGCCGATCTGCCACGCGCCGAGGAGCAGACGCGGACGCTTGCCGAGACGATCCGCGGTGCGGGCGTGGGCGCGCACGAGCAGGCCGCCGCGCTCGATGCGGCGCTTGCCGGGCTGGTCGCGCGCGCTCGCGACGCCGAGGATGGCGCCGCTGGCGCGGCCAATCGCCTCTCGGCCCAGCTCTCCCACATCGGCAGCGCCAGCGACATCGCCGCGCGCGCAATCGAGGACGTGTCGCAGCGCATGGCCGTCTCCGTCGACGGCGTGCTGGATCGCGCCACCGAGGCGACCGAGCGCACCCGCCAGGGCATCATCGCGCAAGGCGAGGCGATCGGCACGATGATCGATCGGGCGCAGGCGGCATCCGAAGCGGCGGCGACCCAGGCGGCCGACGCGCTGGCCAAGCAGGACGGGCTGGGCAGCGCAATGATTGAGCGCATCCAGCGTGGACTCGCGCATGTCGAGGCGCGGTTCGCGGAACTCGACGAGACCGGGCGCGCACGCACCGAGCGGCTGGGCGAGGCGCTCGGCGCACTGGGCGGCCATGTCGAACGCGTGATGACCTCGCTCAACGACGGCGGCACCGCGGCCACCACCTTCATCAATCGGGCCGAGACGCTGCGCAGCGCGATCAACGGCTGCCTGGCCGAACTCGGCGAGACGCTGCCGGCCGCCCTGTCGGAGCTTGAGGCGCAGGCGGCGCGCAGCCGCGATCTTGTCGCCGGCGCGGGGCCGGAGGCGGAGCGGCTGACGGTCGCCGCCAAGGCTGCCTCCGATGCGCTCGACGAGGCGCGCATCGCGCTGGAGGAGCGCCGGGTCGCGGTCGACACCCTGGCGGATGCGATCGATACCCGCCTCGCGGCCGCACGCGAGGGGACGACCACGCTCGGCGAGGCGATCAGCCAGGTCGATGCAGAGGCGGCTCGCCTCGCCGACAGCACCAGCCCGAAGCTGGTCGACGCGCTGATCCGCGTGCGCGAGACGGCAACGCAAGCCGCCGAGCGCGCACGCGAGGCGCTCGGCGCGATCATTCCGCGCAGTGCCGAGGCCCTGGGCGATGCCGGCCGCGAGGCGCTCGAACGCGCAGTTGGCGAGCAGGTCGAGGAGCAGATCGCCAAGGTCGCGGCCGTGTCCGAAACTGCGGTCGAAGCGGCGCGCGCGGCCGGTATGCGGCTGGAAGAGCAGCTTGCCCGGATCGCCGAGACCAGCGCCTCGGTCGATGCCCAGATCACCGAGGGCAAGGATACGGTCGAGAGCTATGACCGCGACAATTTCTCGCGGCGGGTGGCGTTGCTGATCGATTCGCTCAACTCGACCTCGATCGACGTCACCAAGCTGCTCTCCAA
>CAXTBZ010000106.1:0-7856 GCA_964242855.1 uncultured Sphingomonadaceae bacterium | reverse complement strand
AAGGCGTCGGCGAGCTGATCGAGATCGCCGCGCAACGCGGCCGTGCGGCGCGGCCCGGGCTCAAGCTCGGCATCTGCGGCGAACATGGCGGCGATCCGGCGAGCATCGCGTTCTGCGAGAAGACCGGGCTGGATTACGTCTCCGCCTCGCCCTACCGCGTGCCGATCGCGCGGCTGGCGGCGGCGCAGGCGGCATTGAGGGCAAAGGCATGAGGATCGTTCTGACGCTTGCGGCAGGTGCGCTGCTGATCGCGGCGGCACCGGTGAAGATCATACCGGCGCCGGCCGACGACAAGCCGGCCGAGGCGGTCGGCGCTGCGGCACGCGCCAAGCACGGCCCCGAGCCGCTCGCCAGGCCGCCGCAGGACGCCGGCGCGGCCGAAGACCCGGCGCCGATCACGCTGCCGCCGCCGGCTCAGCCCCAGCCGCGCTGATCGGATTACCGCGTCAGGCAGCGCGCTTCTGCACGTCGTCGATCGCTGCGACGACCTGTTCGGGCACGGCATAATGCAGGAGATGCCCCTGCCCGGCGACGACGCGAAGGTCGGAGCCGGCGATGTCTCCCGCGAGCGGCCTCGAATGTTTGCCGACGTGCGCGATGAGATCGCCTTCGCCCGCCATGATGACGACAGGGACGTCCAGCTCGCCATAGCGACCGCTGATCGCCATCGCGCCGGGGATCATCAGGGCCGTGTCTGCTGCGGTGGCGCGCACCTGCGACGGCCGGAGCGCCATCGCCGCCGGGAACTTCCCGAACTTGGGCGATGTCGGCGCGGGCGCGAAGCTCGCCTTCACTGTCAAGGGACCGGTGAGCAGGCCGGTGAGCGGGGCCAGGGTATTGGCCAGGATGTCGCCCAACAGCGGTATCGCGGGGATCGAGGAGGGGACCACGTCCGGGCGGGCCAAGCCGTAGTAGTAGCCCGAGACGAGCACCAGGCCCGCTACCGCCTCGGCATGATCCAGTGCCATGTTGAGCGCCACCAGCGTGCCCCAGCTATGGCCGACAATTACCGCCGGTCCGACGCCGATCTTTGCGAGCGCCTTCGCAATGAGCGCCGCCTGAGCCGCCGGCGTCCAGATGGTCGATCGGGGCCGTTCGCTGTAGCCGAAGCCGGGCCTATCGAAGGCGATCACCCGGTGCTGCACAGCCGCGAGGTCTTGGACGCCGCTCACCTCGAAATCCTGCAGCATCACGCCATTGCCGTGGAGAAGCACGACCGGCGGGCCCTCGCCGCGATCGACATAGTGGAGCCGGACGCCATCCACTTCGACGAACTTGCCGATCGGCGGGCATTTCGCCTCGGCATGTCGGGCGTTGAGCCGGTTGATCATGGCGGCCGCGCCCAGCGTGGCGAACGACGTCCCAGCGACCAGCCAGTGCTTGTTGCGCGCGATCAACTCCGCTGCCGACGGACCGGGTGGCGAAACTAGCTTCGTTCGGAAGGAGTTTTTAGGTGATGTCTGTGTCATCGGGCCTGAACCATTGTGCACTGCACAAAGTTGCGTTCTCAGGTGCTTTCGCCGTCACGTAGCATCGCCGTCAGCGACAGCGCGTTGCCGGTCGCCTCGGACGCGGCCGTGTTGTCGAACATGCACCACGCTTCATGCCCGGCATCGATCGCCGCCTTCAGTTGGGCAGCGTAAGCGTCGAGCGCTGCGTCGTCGTAGGAGGAGCGGTACATCACGGGCGATCCGTGCAGCCGCCAGTAAGACAGCCCGGGCCACCCGCCCGGCACCGCCGCGACTGGACCGAGCGCCGGATCGGCGGCTACCCGCGCCACGCGCAGATCACGAAGCAGGTCGTCCGCGCTGTCTTCGAACCAGCTCGCATGGCGGGGCTCGCAGGCGATCGCGGCGTCGAGCGCGTGCCGCAGCATTTCAAAGAAGCGCGCCACGACGTCGGCATCGAAGGCGAGCTTTGGCGGCAGCTGCACCAGCAACAGCGCCAGATTGCTGCCCAGCTGCCGGACCTCCTCGGCAAACGGCGCGATGAGCGTGGCGACATCGACCAGCTTGGCCTGATGCGTAATCGTCTTGGGCAGTTTGACGGCGAAGCGGAAGCCGTCGGGAACGCTCTGCGCCCACTTCGCCCACGTCGACGGCCGATGCGAGCGGTGAAAGGAGGAGTTCACCTCCACCGCATCGAACACGCGAGAATAGCGCTCGAGCGAGGAGCCCTCTGCCGGGAACGCCTCGGCGTTGTTCCGGGCGATGCTCCATCCCGCCGTTCCGATCAGTGCGCCCATTGCCATACAACGCAGAAGCGCGCCGAGCGGATGCGATCGTGCTCGATCGCCATCGCAAAGCAGTCAAATTCACGCCTTGAAAGCTTGGTCGGGGAGAGAGGATTCGAACCTCCGGCCCCTGCCTCCCGAAGACAGTGCTCTACCAGGCTGAGCTACTCCCCGACGGAGCACCGGTCGTTATAAGCTCGGGAGCCGACCAGCGAAGCCAAGCGAGGCGCCCCTATAGGGAGGCTTTGCAGAGGCGGCAAGCGCCTCTTTTCACGTGGCCGTCGGCGTCTGTCCGGCGCCGATCATCTCGGCCAATCGCACGAATTTCTCGCGCGGGCTGCCGTCGCGCGCGCGCAATGCCTCGGCCGCTTCGATGCGCCGCCAATCGTCGAAGCGGACCGGTGCGACGCCGCGCGATGCCAGCAATGTGCCGAGCCCGTTGCCGCCGGCCTTGCCCTGCGCGTCCGGGAAATCGGCGGCGATCTCGTCGGCGATCTGGAAGCCGTCAGGCCGGTTGGTGCCGATCGTCCCGGTGGGACCACGCCGCGCCCATCCGGCGCAGTACAGCCCCGATCCGGCGCCCTCGATCCGTCCGTCCTCGTTCGCGAAGCGGCCAAGCCTGTCGTCGTAGGTGAGCCCCGGGATGGCGATGCTGCGATAGCCGATGCAGCTCACCACCATCGCGCAGGGCACACCCTCGAACGCTCCGGTGGCAACGGCGGCGCCGCTGTCGTCGAGGCGGGTGCGCTCCAGCCGGATGCCGTCGACCCGATCACGCCCGAGGATCGCGACCGGAGCCGAGAAGAAGCGGAAGTCGATGGTGACGGGCTTGCCGGCATCGGGCGCCGCCGCGAACGCCCGCAGCAGCGCGACGGACTTGCGTTGGCCGGGATCGAGCGCGGCATCGGTTTCGGGCGGCGGCAGATCGGCGGGATCGACATGCGGCGCGGCGCGGACGAGATGGCCGAGTTCGCCCAGTTCCTTGGGCGTCATCGCGATCTGGTGCGGCCCGCGCCGGCCGCAGACCATCACGCGGCGCACCTGTGAGCCGGCCAGTGCATCGAGCGCGTGGCCGACGATGTCCGATCCTTCGAACTCGGCCGGCGTCTTGGCGAGGATGCGCGCGACATCCAGCGCGACATTGCCGTTGCCGATCACCGCGACCGTCTCGCCGTCCAGCCGCGGAGCGAGATCGGCATGATCGGGGTGGCCGTTGTACCACCCGACGAACGCCGCCGAGCCGATAACGCCGGGCAGATCGGCGCCGGGTAGATCGAGCGGCCGATCGGCAGGCGCGCCGGTGGCGATCACCACCGCGTCGTAGAGCGAGCGCAACTCCGCGATCGAGACATCCTGGCCCACCGTCACATTGCCGAAGAAGCCGACCTGCGCCTCGCTGGCGGTGGCATGGTAGCGCTTGATCACCGCCTTGATCGATTGATGATCCGGCGCCACTCCCGATCGGATCAGGCCGTAGGGCACCGGCAGGCGATCGATCAGGTCGACACGCACATCAGCGCCGAATGCCTTCAGGCAGGCCTCCGCCGTGTAGAAGCCCGCCGGCCCCGATCCGATCACCGCGACGTGGCGCATGGCGGCTTCGGCGTCGGCAGCCATCGGCGATCTCCTGTCCCGCAGCGGCGATCTCGAAGTGCCGCTGCGGGACAGGCTAGGCCGGCTATTGCGAAGGCGCCAGCCTGGTGTTGATCACCCAGCCGACATTGTCGTTCTCGTCGGCGACTTCCCACCACAGGCCGTCCTGCTTGCCGGTCGGGTAGACGATCGCGCCGGGCGGCAGCGTGCGGATGATCTTGGCCGTCGCCGCCGCGGTGGCGTGCATCGCGACCGGGCCCTGTGCGGTGAAGGTCTTCTTTGGCGCGGCCTGGGCGGTACCGGGGTCACCTGCCTGGATGCCGCCCATGTCGCCGACGATCTTGGTGTAGGATTGGATGAAGGCGAGCGTCACCATCCGCCCGATATCGGTGTTGTCGTAGCCGCCGCCGACGATGCCGGCCGCCACTCCGCCGCCAAAGATTCCACCGCCGCCACCGAAGCTCAGCGAGTTCTTGGCGGCGTAACCGTCCTCGGTCGCGATCGTCTCGGTAGTGCGGACGTTGGTGATCGAGAGGACGACGTTGGCCTCCATCTTGCGGCTGCGCATGCCGCCGAGCAGCCCGCCGACGGGGCCGCCCATGAACGCGCCGACGCCGCCCGCGATGCCACTGCCCGATACGTTCGAGTTGGCGCCCTGCACCTCGGCGACAAGCACATAGTCGGCCGCCTTGATCTGCCCCTGGCCGACGTTCGATCCGCGCTGGAGGCCAAGACCGCCACCGATATCGCGCTCCTTCTCGGCCGCCTGCAGCCCCGATCCGCGATCGACCAGGTTGAAGCAGCCCGATCGCGCGACCATCACCTTCAGGAGCTTCTGCGGCGGCGCCAGACTGTACTGCGTCCAGCCCGAGGGATCGTCACCATCGACGATCGAGATCGTGCCGAGCTTGCGCGCGCAATGCGGCACGTCGCTCATCGTCTGCTGCTGCAATTGCTGCCCGCTGGACGCGCGGGCAAGTTGCGGCGCGGCAGCCAAAGGCCCGCCAAGTAACGAAGACACAGCCAGCAGTGTCGCCCCAGTACGAATCGTCATAGTTTCCCCTCCCCGAAGTCTCGGCACAGCATAGAGCAATCAGACCGGCAGCGGAACGGTGCGTGCGCATGGTGGCTGTCCGCTTCGGCCTGAGCCTTCCCGGGCGCTAGGCGGGCGGAAGGAGATCGGCTAGGCCTCTGCCATGACCAATCGGCTATACTATGGCGACAATCTCGACGTGCTGCGCGAGCATGTGAAGGACGAGAGCGTCGATCTCGTCTATCTCGATCCGCCGTTCAATTCGAACGCCAATTACAACATCCTGTTCAAGTCGCCGACCGGCAGCCAGTCCGACGCGCAGATCGAGGCGTTCGAGGATACCTGGCACTGGAATGACAAGGCGGAAAGCGCCTTCGATCAGGTCGCACGCAGCGGCAACACCAAGGCGTTCGACCTGCTCAATGCGATGCGCGGGTTCCTCGGCGAGAACGACATGATGGCGTATCTCGCGATGATGGCGATCCGCCTGATCGAACTTCATCGCGTGCTGAAGCCGACCGGGAGCCTGTATCTCCACTGCGATCCGACGGCGAGCCACTACTTGAAGCTGTTGCTGGATGGGGTGTTTGGGCCGCAGCAATTTTTGAACGAGATTACGTGGAAACGCACGTTCGCCCACGGGTCGGCCAAACGCTACGGGCCGGTGCATGATACCGTTTTGTTCTATTCAAAGAATGGTCACAATCGATGGCAGGACCTGAAGGTCGGGCATGACGACGCGTACGTCTCCCGACACTTCAGATACATTGACGAAGCGCGCCAGGAGCCATTCCAGGCAATATCCCTTACGGGAGCGGGAACACGCAAGGGTGAGAGTGGCCAACCCTGGCATGACGTAAACCCAACCGCCGTTGGTCGGCATTGGGCTGTCCCGCGCGCAATTCTCGCCAAAGAAGGGCTAGAAGCGACCGGAACGATTGCGGCTTTGAACGCTCTTGATGCTGCCGGACGGATCTATTGGCCTGCAAAGGAAGGCGGAACCCCACGCCTTAAATGGTTCGTATCTGACCTGGATGGCGCACGCCTCGGCGACGTCTGGACTGACATTCCACCGATTGCTGCTCAGGCTGCGGAACGCCTCGGCTATCCCACGCAGAAACCGCTCGCCCTGCTCGAACGCATCATCGCCGCTTCCTCGAACGAGGGCGATGTGGTGCTCGATCCCTTCTGCGGCTGCGGCACCGCTGTCCATGCCGCGCAGAAGCTCGGCCGTCAGTGGATCGGCATCGACATCACCCATCTCGCCATCACACTGATCGAGAAGCGAATGAAGGCGGCCTTTCCCGGCATCGCCTTCACCGTCGAGGGCACGCCGAAGGACCTCGCTTCCGCGCTCGATCTGGCGGAGCGCGACAAGTATCAGTTCCAGTGGTGGGCGGTCTCGATGGTCGATGCCATGCCTTATGGCGGCAAGAAGAAGGGCGCGGACGGCGGGATCGACGGCATCATCTACTTCAAGCCGGACGGCAAGCGGACCGAGAAGGCGATCGTCTCCGTCAAGGGCGGGGCCAATGTCGGTGTCGGCATGATCAAGGATCTGCGCGCCACGATGGAGCACGACAAGGCGCCGATGGGCGTGTTCATCACCGTAGCGTTGCCGACCAAGGTGATGGAGAGGGAGGCGGCATCGGTCGGCGTGTTCCACTCCGAGGCGACCGGCAAAAGCTATCCGCGCCTGCAGATCATCACGCTGGCCGAGCTGTTCCAGGGCAAGCGGCCCGATATCCCCTATGTCGATCCCACCGCGGCGTTCAGGCAGGCGGGGCGCGAGAGCATGACGAAGCAGGGGAGCCTGCTGTAAGCGTCGCATCAATGCGCTGCGTGCCCCCTTCGCTTCGCGCCCGCCGCCTGCTAACCGCGCGGGCATGACCCCGCTCGACAAGATCCGCAATTTCTCGATCATCGCCCATATCGATCACGGCAAGTCCACGCTCGCCGATCGGCTGATCCAGCGCACCGGCGGGCTTACCGATCGCGAGATGACGAGCCAGGTGCTCGACAACATGGACATCGAGAAGGAGCGCGGGATCACGATCAAGGCGCAGACCGTGCGCCTCGACTACAAGGGCCACGTCCTCAACCTGATGGACACGCCGGGCCATGTCGACTTCGCCTATGAGGTCAGCCGCAGCCTAGCGGCGTGCGAGGGCGCGCTGCTGGTGGTCGATGCGGCGCAGGGCGTCGAGGCGCAGACGCTCGCCAATGTGTACCAGTCGATCGAGCATGATCACGAGATCGTGCCTGTCATCAACAAGATCGATCTCCCCGCCGCCGAGCCCGCCAAGGTCGCGCAGGAGATCGAGGACATCATCGGGCTGCCCGCCAAGGGCGACTGGCGCGACGGCGGCGCCGTGCTCGCCTCGGCCAAGTCGGGCATCGGCATCGACGACATCCTGGATGCGATCGTCGCGCGCGTGCCCCCGCCCAAGGGGAACGTCGATGCGCCGTTGAAGGCGATGCTGGTCGACAGCTGGTACGATCCGTATCTCGGCGTCGTCATCCTGGTGCGCGTGATCGACGGCAGCATCCGCAAGGGCCAGCAGGTCAAGTTCATGAACGCCGGAACCACGCACCTGATCGATCGGGTCGGCTGCTTCCGTCCCAAGATCGAGCAGCTGGCGGACCTGGGGCCGGGCGAAATCGGCTTCATCACCGCCCAGATCAAGGAGATCACCGAGACCCGCGTCGGCGACACGATCACCGATGCGCGGCGGCCCGCCGCCGAAGCGCTGCCCGGCTTCAAGGAAGTTCAGCCCGTCGTGTTCTGCGGCCTCTTCCCGGTCGACGCCAACGACTTCGAGAAGCTGCGCGACAGCATCGGCAAGCTGCGCCTGAACGACGCCTCGTTCAGCTTCGAGACGGAGACCAGCGCGGCGCTGGGCTTCGGCTTCCGCTGCGGCTTCCTGGGCCTCCTCCACCTCGAGATCATCCAGGAGCGGCTGACGCGCGAATATGATCTCGACCTGATCACGACGG
>CAXTBZ010000105.1:0-7912 GCA_964242855.1 uncultured Sphingomonadaceae bacterium | reverse complement strand
GCGATTACGACAAGGAGAAGCTCCAGGAGCGCCTTGCCAAGCTCGCCGGCGGCGTTGCCGTGATCAAGGTCGGCGGTTCGTCCGAAGTCGAGGTCAAGGAGCGCAAGGATCGCGTCGATGACGCTCTCCACGCTACCCGCGCAGCGGTCGAGGAGGGCATCGTCCCCGGCGGCGGCACGGCTCTGCTCTATGCCACCAAGGCGCTCGACGGCCTGACCGGCGTGAACGACGATCAGACGCGCGGAATCGATATCATCCGCAAGTCGCTGACCGCTCTGGTTCGCCAGATCGCGCAGAATGCCGGCCATGACGGTGCGGTGGTTTCGGGCAAGCTGCTCGAGAGCAACGATCCAACGCTCGGCTTCAACGCGCAGACCGACACCTACGAGAACCTCGTCACTGCCGGCGTGATTGACCCTACCAAGGTCGTCCGCACCGCGCTGCAGAACGCGGCCTCGGTCGCCGGCCTGCTGATCACCACCGAAGCCGCAGTGTCCGAGGCTCCGGCCGACGACAAGGCTGGTGCTGGCGGCATGCCCGGCGGTGGCATGGGCGGAATGGGTGGTATGGGCGGTATGGACTTCTAAGTCCACGCATCCAGCTCCAAGCAAAAAGGAAGGGCCGGAGCAGCAATGCTCCGGCCCTTCTTTTTTTAGGCGCGGCGGCGGCCACGTCGATCGTGTTCGTCGTCGGGCGCTGAAGCTATTCCTCGACCGTGGGTTTCATCGCTCAAATCCATGGAACGCCGCGGTCGCCGGTTCACCAGTCAACTTTGACAACCTTGCTCGGCGACTTGTACCCTTTACGAGCAAAGACAAAAAAGGCCGCGGCGCCCGGGTTGGGCACACGCGGCCTTCACGCTTCGGTCGCCGACCGGGCAAAGGCCCGATCAAGGCGATTACATCGCGTTGGTCGAAGCGTTGGTGTCCATCGCGCCGGCATTGTCCATCGCCATCGCCGAATTGTCGGTCGCATCGGCGGTGGCGGCGTTGACGTCGGCGATCGCGTCGTTCGCGGCCGCGTTAAGGTCAGCCGAGACGTCGGCATTGTTGGCGGCGTCGGACTTCGGCTTGCAAGCCGAAACGCCCATGGCAACCGCAACGATGAGCGGCAGCGCGACAATCTTCTTCATGTGCATATCTTCCCTGATGACGAGCACTGGCGGCCTGCCGGGTTCAGCAGCCCCCCAAGCCGAGAGGTGGCGTAGCGTTTCCAGACGCCGCTGGCAATGCCGGCTGTGCTAGCAGCTTATTGGGGCGTGGCGGCCGGCGGTGTCGTCGGCGGCTTCGGCTGATCGGGCGTCGGCACGGTCACCGCAAGGGCAGAGCTATTGTCCGGGCCGAGCTCGTCCAGCGCGGCGTTGAGCGATGCGTCGTCTCCGCCGCCCGCGCTGTCGTCATCGCGGTCCTGTATTTCGGCGTCGCGATGCTGGAGGTAGGCCGAACGTGCGACGGCGTACGAGTCAGCACTGCTGTCGAGCAATGCGTCGGCACCGCTATCGATCAGGTTTGCGCGCGCATCGACAAACTCGAAGGCGGTGAGTCCGGCGGAGGGCCAGAATCCAAGCTCCTTGCGGATGACGATGCGGTACGGATCGACCCAGCGCGAAGCGATCGTGCCGATGCCGTCGCGGATCGTGGTTGGACCATAGAAAGGCAGCACGAGATAGGTCGACTTCTTGGCACCCCAGACGGCGAAGGTCTGGCCAAGGTCTTCAGGCGCCGGCTTGTAGCCGTTGCGCCCGGCGACATCCATGAAGCCGGCGAGGCCAACCGTCGAGTTGATCACGAAGCGGCCGAGCGAGTTCAACGCGCGCTTTGGCTTGCCCTGGAGCATGCCGTTGATGAACGAGAACGGTTCGGTCACGTTCGACAGCATGTTCGATAAACCATGCCGGATCGGGTGCGGCATCACCGCGATATAGCCCTTGGCGACGGGTCTCAGCACCGCCTTGTCGAGCCCGCGATCGAAGCCCCACATCTTGCGGTTGAAGCCTTCGTACGGGTCGCCCGGCGTACGTGCGCCCGTGGTCGCGCAGCCAGCCAGCAAGATCAGGGCAGGCAGCACCTTGTATGCGCGCATCGGCAACGAACCTCGCTTGTCACCCGATCATGTAATTACCGGGCGCGGACCAGAGCCTGCCGCTTGCCACGCGCACGACCGACTCACAAGGCGATTGACCCATATAAAGATATCTTTATATTCGTTGTTCGATGAAGGAAGCGCTCGCCATCTTCCGCGCTCTCGCCGATCCGACCAGGCTGCGGATCATGGCGCTATTGCGCGCAATGGAGCTTTCGGTGGGCGAACTGGCGCAGGTGCTCGGGCAAAGCCAGCCGCGCGTCTCGCGTCACGTGAAGATCCTTTCGGATGCAGGATTGGCCGAACGGCGGCGTGAGGGAAGTTGGGTGTTTCTGGCGCTGGGTGAAGCACGGCGTGTGGTGCCGGTGTTCACTGCCGTCGATACATGGGGGCAGGCCGACGCCTCGGGAGACATTGCCAGGCTTGATGCGGTGCGTGCCGAACGATCGATCGCGGCGCTGCGCTACTTCGAAGGGCACGCCGCAGAGTGGGACGCGATCCGATCGCTGCATGTCGCCGAGACCGACGTCGAGGCGGCGATCGGCCGCGCACTGGGCGATGGTCCCTTGGGACGTCTCGTCGATATCGGAACGGGCACCGGGCGGATGCTCGAACTGCTCGGCCCGCGCGCCGATAGCGCCGTGGGGATCGATCGTTCACCCGAGATGCTGCGCTTCGCCCGCGCCAAGCTTTCGGCTGACGCGGCGCTCGCGAAAGCCGAGCTCAGGCAAGGCGACATGTATGCGCTGCCGCTGGCCGATCGCTCGGCCGATCTCGTCGTACTGCATCTGGTGTTGCACTACGCGCAGCAGCCGGGCGCCGCCGTGGCCGAGGCCGCGCGCCTGCTGGGGCCGAGCGGGCGCCTGTTGATCGCCGATTTCGCCCCGCACGAGCGCGAGGAATTGCGCGACCAGGCTGCGCATGCGCGGCTCGGCTTCTCCGACCAGCAGATGGCGGAATGGTTCGGCGCGGCGGGCCTGGTGCCGAGCCAGATCGAGGCGCTGGAGGGTGGCGCGCTTACCGTCAAACTATGGTTGGGCGAGCGCCCGGCCGAACCTGTCCGAAGGGTTGCGTGATGCCGACATTTGCCGAACTCGAAGAGGCTCGCCGCGCGCTCGACGCGCCGCTGTTCGCCGATCTCACGGGCGATGCGGAGGTCTCCTTTGAGTTCTTCCCGCCCAAGAGCGAGAAGATGGAGGTGCAGCTGTGGGATGCGATCCAGATGCTGACGCCGCTCTCGCCGCGCTTCGTTTCGGTAACATACGGCGCTGGCGGCACGACCCGCGAACGTACTCATGCCACGGTGGCGCGGATCGCCAGCGAGACGCACATCCCGGCCGCCGCGCATCTTACCTGTGTCGAGGCGACGCGCGGCGAGGTGGATGACATCGCGCGGGCTTATTGGGAGGCGGGCGTCCGCCACATCGTGGCCCTGCGCGGCGATCCGCCGACCGCGGGCGACACGTTCGCGCCGCACAAGGACGGCTATCGCAACGCCGCCGATCTCGTGGCCGGTCTCCGCAAGATCGCGCCGTTCGAGATCTCGGTCGCGGCCTATCCCGAAGGCCACCCGGACTCGACCAGCGCGCAGGTCGATATCGACAATCTGAAGGCCAAGATGGACGCGGGCGCCACCCGCGCGATCAGCCAGTTCTTCTTCTCGCCCGAATGCTTCTTCCGATTCCGCGACAGGGCGGCCGCGGCCGGCATCACCAGCGAGATCGTACCCGGCATCCTGCCGGTGTCCAACGTGGCGCAGACGCGCAAGTTCGCCGGTCTCTGCGGCGCGGCGATCCCGAGCTGGATGGATCGGCTGTTCGAGGGTCTCGACGATCGCCCCGCCGCGCGCCAGCTCGTCGCTGCCACCATCGCCGCCGAACTCTGTCGCAGGCTCTATGCCGGAGGCGTACGGCACTTCCACTTCTACACGCTCAACCGGGCCGAGCTTGCCTATGCGATATGCCACCTGCTCGGGTTGCGAGGCGGTACGATCGCGCTGGAGAAGGCGGCATGAACAAGGCCGATCGCTTCCGGGCCGAAGCCGCCAGGCGAATCCTGCTGACCGACGGCGCCTTCGGCACGATGATCCAGGGTTATGGCCTCGACGAGGCAGCGTATCGCGGTGCCTACGACACGGGCTTCGACCAGAAGGGCAATAATGATCTGCTCGCGCTGACGAGGCCGGACATCATCGACGCGATCACGCGAAAGTATCTTGCTGCGGGAGCGGACATCGCTTCCACCAACACGTTCAACGCCAACACGATCAGCCAGGCCGATTACGGCGCCGAGCATCTCGTGCGCGAGATGAACCTGGCAGCTGCACGGATAGCGCGGGAGGCGGCGGATGATGCCGAGGCCGCCGACGGTCGTCCCCGTTTCGTGGCCGGGGCTGTCGGACCGACGAACAAGACATTGTCGCTTTCGCCCGACGTCAACGATCCTGGTTTTCGTGCGATCGATTTCGATACGTTGAAGGATGTTTATCGCGAACAGATCGATGCGCTGCTGGACGGCGGCTGCGACTTCATCCTGATCGAAACGATCTTCGATACGTTGAATGCCAAAGCCGGCATCATGGCGGTGCTGGAGGCAGGCGATGCGCTTGGCGAGCCGGTGCCAATGATGATCTCGATGACGATCACCGACATGTCCGGGCGCAATCTTTCGGGCCATTCGGTCGAGGCATTCTGGGCCGCGGTACGCCATGCGCGCCCGCTGACGATCGGACTTAATTGCTCGTTTGGGGCGCCGCAGCTGCGACCGCATGTCGTCTCGCTCTCCGCACTCGCCGATACGTTGGTGATGGTCTACCCCAATGCCGGCCTCCCGAATGATCTCGGCGCCTATGACGAGCAGCCGCACACTACCGGCGGCTTTATCGCCGAGTGGGCGGCGACCGGGCTCGTCAATGTCGTCGGTGGTTGTTGCGGAACCACGCCCGAGCACATCGCGGCAATGGCGAAGGCGGTAGCAGGGCATCCGCCCCGCAAGCTCGTGACTCCACCTATCCGCATGACTCTAGCGGGGCTGGAGCCCTTCGTGATCGCGGCTTGATCCAAGCCTCCCCGGGACGGGGAGGGGGACCAGCCAAGGGCTGGTGGAGGGGGCTCTCCACCAGCGGTGTTGTTCGCGGAGAGCCCCCTCCACCGCTCTTTCGAGCGGTTCTCCTCCCTGTGCCGCGGAGGATTTGGAATGTGAATGGCCACCGCACCTGACCTGATCGACGCCCCCCAATCACGCGCCAGCTTCGTCAATATCGGCGAACGCACCAACGTGACCGGCTCTGCGGCCTTCAAGAAGCTGATCATGGCCGGCGACTACACGCGCGCTGTAGAAGTCGCGCGCCAGCAGGTAGAGAACGGCGCGCAGGTGATCGACGTCAATATGGACGAAGGCCTGCTCGACGCCGAGTATGCGATGACCACCTTCCTGAAGCTGATCGCCGCCGAACCCGATATCGCGCGCGTGCCGATCATGGTCGACAGCTCGAAGTGGAGCGTGATCGAGGCGGGGCTGAAATGCGTCTCGGGCAAGCCGATCGTCAACTCGATCAGCATGAAGGAGGGCGAAGAGGCCTTCCTGCACCACGCGCGTAAGGTGATGGCATACGGCGCGGCCGTCGTCGTGATGGCGTTCGACGAGGTCGGGCAAGCCGATACCAGGGCGCGCAAGGTCGATATCTGCTCGCGCGCGTACGAATTGCTCGTAGATATCGGGTTTCCGCCAGAAGACATCATCTTCGATCCGAACATCTTCGCGGTCGCGACAGGCATCGACGAGCACCGCCGCTATGCGATCGACTTCATCGAGGCAACGGCAGAGATCCGCGAGCGCTGTCCGCACGTTCACATCTCGGGCGGCGTCTCCAACTTGTCGTTCAGCTTCCGGGGCAACGAGCCGGTGCGCCGGGCGATGCACAGCGTGTTCCTGTACCATGCCATCCAGGCGGGTATGGACATGGGCATCGTCAACGCCGGCCAGCTCGATGTTTACGACCAGATCGATCCCGAGCTGCGCGAAGCATGCGAGGACGTCATCTGGGACAAGAAGGAGGACTCGACCGAGACGCTGATCGCGCTCGCCGAACGCTTCCGCGGCACCGATGCGGTCGCCGAAAAAGCAGCCGAGGAATGGCGGGGCTGGCCGGTAGCCAAGCGGCTGGAGCATGCGCTGGTGCGCGGCATCGATGCGCATGTCGTCAATGATACGGAGGAAGCGCGCCAGCTCTTCCCGCGACCGATCGAGGTGATAGAAGGCCCACTGATGGATGGCATGAACGTCGTCGGAGACCTGTTTGGATCAGGCAAGATGTTCCTGCCACAAGTCGTGAAGTCTGCGCGGGTGATGAAGAAGGCGGTGGCGCACCTGCTGCCCTTCATCGAGGCGGCAAAGGAGGCCGGTGCCCGCTCGAAGGGTCGCATCATCATGGCGACCGTGAAGGGCGACGTCCACGATATCGGCAAGAACATCGTCGGCGTCGTGCTCGCCTGCAACGGCTACGACATCATCGATCTCGGAGTGATGGTGCCGTGGTCGAAGATATTGGAAGCCGCCAACGAGAACGACGCCGACATGATCGGCCTCTCCGGCCTCATCACGCCCTCGCTGGACGAGATGGTGACGGTCGCGGCCGAGATGCAGCGGATCGGCATGACGATGCCGCTGCTGATCGGCGGTGCCACGACCTCAAAGGTCCATACCGCGATCCGCATCGCGCCGGCGTACAAGGGTCCGGTTGTCCATGTGCTGGATGCCTCGCGGGCCGTCGGTGTCGCCTCCACGCTGATGAGCGACACCCAGCGCGACGCCTTCGTCGAGAAGACCGCTGCCGATTATGATGCTGTTCGACTTGCTCGCGAAGGAAAGGGGCAGAACGACCTCTCCACCCTGGCAGAGGCGCGTGCCAACGCCTTCCCGTTTGCCGATGATGGCAAGGCGCCGGCGGCCGTGAAGCCCGGCGTACACGTCTTCGAAGATTGGAATCTGGCCGACCTGCGCGACTATATCGACTGGACGCCCTTCTTCCGGGCATGGGAGCTCGCCGGCAATTATCCTGCCATTCTGAACGACGAGATCGTCGGCGAAAGTGCCCGGTCGCTGTGGGCCGACGCGCAGGCGATGCTCGACAAGATCGTCGCCGAGAAATGGCTAACGGCAAAGGGAGTCGCCGGACTATGGCCTTGCCGGCGCGATGGCGACGATGTCGTGGTCCATGCCATTGGGGTGCCGGAAAAGCCGGTATCCGATGGCGCGTCCGTTGCACTCGGTGCGGCGCATGTGCTGCCTGAGCATGAAGTGCGCCTGCCCATGCTGCGCCAGCAGATCAAGAAGCGGGCGGGGCGCGCCAACATGTGCCTGGCCGACTTCATCTCGCCGCGCGGCGACTGGATCGGCGGCTTCGCGGTCACCGCGGGCCACGGCATCGACGAGCGCAGCGCCGCCTTCCGCGCCGCGCATGACGATTATTCGGATATTATGCTGAAGGCGCTGGCCGATCGCCTTGCCGAGGCTTTTGCCGAGCGACTGCACGCGCATGTCCGCTCCGATCTATGGGGCTATGCGCCAGGCGAGCAACTGACAAACGAGGCGCTGGTCAAGGAGCAGTACCGCGGCATCCGTCCGGCACCCGGCTATCCAGCCTGCCCGGATCACAGCCTGAAGCCGATCCTGTTCGATCTGCTGGGCGCAACGCAGGCGACGGGCATCGAGCTTACCGAGAGCTATGCGATGCTGCCTACCGCGGCCGTATCGGGCTTCTACTTCGGCCATTCGGACAGCCAGTATTTCGGTGTCGCGCGCGTCGGCCGCGACCAGCTCGAGGATTATG
>CAXTBZ010000104.1:1839-8007 GCA_964242855.1 uncultured Sphingomonadaceae bacterium | reverse complement strand
CTCGTCAACAACACGCTCGGCACTCTGCAGGTGCTGTCGATCGCGTTCGTCGGCGTGTCGATCTGGGAAGTGGCATTCGGTTGGATCAGGACGCGCCTCTACTCGGAAACAAGTCAGAAGATCGACATCGAACTCGGCGCCAAGCTCTTCCGGCACATGCTCGCACTACCGCTCAACTATTTCGAGGCGCGCCGTGTCGGCGACACCGTCAACCGCGTACGCCAGCTCGAGACGATCCGCGAATTTCTTACCAATGCCTCGCTCTCCGTGATGGTCGATCCCGCCTTCGTTTTCATCTTCCTGTTCGGCATGTGGTTCTATTCCGCTCACCTCTTCTGGATCGTCGCACTGACCATCCCGGCCTACATCGCCATCTCGATGATCGTGACCAGACCGTTGCGTGGCCTGCTCAACATCAAGTTCGAACGCGGATCGGCCAGCAATTCGATGCTTGTCGAGACCGTGTCGGGAATGCAAACGCTCAAGACGGCTGCCGTCGAGCCGCAGTGGCAATCGAGCTGGGAGCGGCAGCTGGCCGCCTACAGCGCGGCCGGTCAGCGCGTGATCATGCTCGGCAACACCGGAAGCCAGGCCGTCCAATTGGTCTCGAAGCTGAGCTTCGCGGCGATCCTGTACTTCGGCGCCAAGGAGGTGATCGCGGGGCAGATGACGATCGGCGGCCTCGTCGCGTTCAACATGCTGGCGCAGCGCGTCTCGACGCCGGTGATCCGAATGGCGCAGCTATGGCAGGACTTCCAGCAGGTCGGCGTAGCGATCGAGCGGCTCGGCGACATCCTCAATCAGCGCGCCGAACCTGCGCCGCAGAGCCAAGGGGCGCTCCCCGGGATCAACGGCGCCGTGCGCTTCCAGACCGTCCGCTTCCGCTATGCCGACGAGGGCGCCTGGGTGCTCGATGACATCGATCTCGATATTCCGGCAGGTCAGGTACTCGGCGTCGTCGGATCGTCGGGATCGGGCAAATCAACGCTGACCAAACTCCTCCAGCGGTTGTACGCGCCGAATGTCGGGCGCGTCTTCGTCGACGGCTTCGATCTCGCTCAGGTCGATCCAAGCTGGTTGCGTCGGCAGACCGGCGTAGTGCTGCAGGAGAACCTGCTGTTCAATCGATCGATCCGCGACAACATCGCCTTGTCGCAACCGGCAGCGTCGATCGGCAATGTAATGGCGGTTGCACAGATGGCTGGCGCGCATGATTTCATCCTGGCGCTGCCGCACGGCTATGACACGCAAATCGAGGAGCGCGGCGCTAATCTTTCCGGGGGGCAGCGCCAGAGGATCGCGATCGCGCGCGCCCTGCTGACCCAGCCGCGTATCCTTATCCTTGATGAGGCGACGTCTGCGCTTGATGCGGAAAGTGAGGAGATCGTCCAGCGCAACCTGCGCACCATTGCCAAGGGACGTACCGTCATCATCATCGCGCACCGTCTCTCGGCTGTTCGCCAATGCGATCGCATCATTACGCTGGAGAAGGGGCGTATCGTGGAAAGCGGCAGCCACGATGAATTGCTCGCCGGCAATGGTCGCTATGCCGATCTCCACCGCCGACAGACGGGACATCTGGCATGAGCACGCTGTCTGGCCACATCGACATCATTCGCGCGGCGCTGGCGGTTGAGAAGGCGCGCAAGCGGCCGCTCTTCCGCACAGAACAGGCCGCATTCTTGCCTGCAGCACTCGAGATCGTGGAAACGCCGGTGTCACCAACCGCGCGCGCGACAGCGTGGCTGCTGATCGGTGGGCTAGTCGTGATCATCCTGTGGCTGTTCTTGGGCAAGCTGGACGTCGTCTCGTCGGCACCCGGGCGGCTCATCCCCGCGGAAAACGTCAAGCTCGTGCAGCCTGCGACTGAGGGCGTAGTGCGCACGATCCTTGTTGCCGACGGCCAGGTCGTCCGTGCTGGGCAGCCGCTCGTCCAGCTCGACTCGACGATCTCTTCGGCGGACACTGAGGAAGCGCGCAAGGGAATGGAGACCGCCGCGCTCTCCGCTGCGCGCGATCGCGCGGTCGTGGCCGCGCTCGATGGTCATGGCTTTTCGTTCACACCGCCGCCCGGCATAGCTGCCGACGTCGCCGAGACGTCGCGGTCACTGGCTCAGGCCCGTGTCGCGCAGCTGGAGGCGACCTTCGCGCAGCACGAGGCCGATCACACCGCAAGTGTGGCGGCGTTGGCCGAGGCGCAATCGGAGATCACCAAGATCGACCAGACGCTGCCGCTCCTCGATCAGCAGGTTGAAGCGTATGACACCCTGCAGGCCAAGGGCTTCGCGCCCAAGCTGCAGGTGATCGACGCGCACCGCCAGCGCATCGGCATGGCCCGCGATCGCGATACCGCCATTCAGACTGCCAGCAAGGCGCGTGCGCAGGCAGCGGCGACGTCTTCGGCGCTTGCGGTGGATCATGCTCAGGCACGGGCGGATCTGCTCGACGACCTCGCCAAGAACGAAGCCGAAGCCCGTGCTCGCAGCCAGGAACTGATCAAGACCCAACGCCGCTCCGGCCTGCAGACGCTCGTCTCACCGGTCGATGGCACGGTAACCCAGCTGGCGATCCACACCATCGGCGGTGTCGTTGAAGCGGCCAAACCGGTCATGGTTATCGTACCGGCGCGCGGCGGGCTGCTCATGGAAGCTAAAGTCCGAAATCGCGACGCAGGCTTCGTCCACATTGGCCAGAGCGTTTCCGTAAAGCTCGATTCTTTCCCCTTCACGCGATATGGCACCATCGAAGGCAAGCTGGTTGGGTTAAGCTCGGATGCGGTTGCCGACCAGAAGCTTGGGCCGGTCTACATCGCGCGGGTGGCGATCCTGCGGACGTCAATCGATCTCGGTGACAGCACAGGCCACCTTGTTCCCGGAATGAGCGGCATGGCCGACATTCGTACGGGCCGCCGCAGCATCATGAGCTATCTCGTAAGCCCGATCATCGTTCGCACCAGCGAAGCCGCGCGGGAAAGATAACGCCACGGGACGGAAGCCGCGCTCAACCGTGATAGCGCATTGCGTCGATCATGGCGGCGAACCCCGAGGAATCTGTCGTTGGCGTCGATAATCGAGATGGTGGCCGTCGACTCGCCCCGCATGGCGTGGCTCAGCACGGACGTCGAAACACCGATCTGCGCGGCCGCGCGAGTGAAACTCCGCTGCCTTGCAACGGTGCGGAAAGCTACAAACGTCATTCAGATTATTCCACGCCATTGTTGAGCCCAGTTCAAGGTTGCGTGCTACTTACCCGATCTAAGCGGGCACCTTGGGCGTGTCTAAATGGATGGCTGCAAGGAGTTGATGACCATGTCCGATACAAACGAACCCATGCGGGCGCCGTGGGGCGACATCGCGCCGCGCCTGACCGAGATCAGCGATACCGTGCTGTTCGACGACGTTTGGCGGCGCCCCGGGCTTTCACCGCGGGACCGGAGCCTCGCCACTGTCGCAAGTCTGATCTCGCTGTATCGCGCCAACGAACTTCCCTTTCACCTGCGCAAGGCGATCGAGAACGGCGTAACGCGCGACGAGATCATCGAGCTGGTGACCCACCTCGCCTTCTACTCCGGCTGGCCGACTGCCAGCACGGCGCTCTCGATCATCCGGACGGTGTTCGAGGAAGCCGACACGAAGGCTTGATCAGCCACGATTTGGCGTGCCCAATCATCACGGAAGGAACTCACATGAACCATCGCGAACTCGGCCGCAGCGGCCTGCAGGTGTCCGCCCTCGGCCTCGGCTGCATGGGCATCAGTTTCAGCTACGCGACCAAGCTCAGCAAGGATGATGGCGTCGCCCTGATCCGGGCGGCACACGAACGCGGTGTCACCTTCTTCGACACCGCCGAAGTTTACGGTCCCTTCGAGAACGAGGAGGTTGTCGGCGAAGCGCTGCGGCCGGTTCGCGATCAGGTAGTGATCGCGACGAAGTTCGGCTTCGACATCGATTTCGAGAGCGGCGAGAACCGTGGCGTCAGCAGCCGGCCGGAACATATTCGCGCCGCCGTTGAAGGCTCTCTGAAGCGCCTCGGGGTCGAGACGATCGACCTGCTCTACCAGCATCGCGTCGATCCGAACGTGCCCATCGAGGACGTCGCCGGAACGGTTAAGGACCTGATCTCGGAAGGCAAGGCGCACCATTTCGGCATGTCGGAACCCGGATTGCAGACGCTGCGCCGGGCGCATGCGGTGCAGCCCGTCGCAGCATTGCAGAACGAATATTCGCTCTGGTGGCGGGCGGTGGAGAGCAACGGCATCCTCGATGCCTGCGATGAACTCGGCATCGGCTTCGTGCCCTACAGTCCGCTTGGCAAAGGCTTCCTCACCGGTGCGATGACGAAGGACACCAAGCTCGAGGAGAACGACTTCCGCCACAGCATCCCGCGCTTTGCACCCGAGGCGATGGCAAAGAACCAGGCGCTGGTCGACCTCCTGAAGCGTGTGGCAGGCGAGAGGGACGCCACTCCGGCTCAGATCGCGCTGGCTTGGCTGCTGGCACAACGTCCCTTCATCGTGCCGATTCCGGGCACCACCAAGCTGCATCGGCTCGAAGAGAACCTCGGCGCCATCGATCTTCAATTGAGCGACGCGGAACTGCACGACATCCGCCAGGCGGCCGAACAGATCGAGGTCGAGGGGGATCGCTACACGCCGGCCAACATGGCAATGGTCGGCCGCGAAGCACCTCCGGTTGATGCCGCTCGCTAATACGACCGCGATGGCGATGAGATTGGCAATTCATCAATCGCTTGGCGTACGCCAATGACATCATCACCGAGCGCTGATTCGAAGCGGGGAGATACGACATGTCCAAGATGTTCTTCGTGAGCTTGCCGGTTGCAGACGTGGCGCAATCCACCGCCTTCTACGAAGCGATCGGCTTTACCAAGGACCAGACCTTCAGCCAGGGCGCCGAGGGGGCGATGGTACGCTGGTCCGAAGAGGTCAGCTTCATGCTGCTGAGCTACAAGCAATACGCGCAGATAGCCCCCAAGCCGATGGGCGATAGCCATGCGACGTGCCCTGTCGCATTTGCGCTCTCGTTCGATAGCCGCGAGGCGGTGGACGCGATCGTCGCCAAGGCCGTGGCGGCGGGCGGCAAGGAAGGTCATGGGCCGGAAGACCTGGGCTTCATGTACTCGCGCGCCTTCGAGGATCCGGACGGCTTCGCGTTCGGGCCGATGTGGATGGACGTGGCGGCTGCCGTCGCCGCAACGAGCAAGCCCCAATTCGATCCCGCCTGAGCGCCGTCTCAAGGAGATAGCCGATGACGCCCGTGATCACCGCCTTCAAGTGGGTGCCGCCCTTCGCGCGCGGCTTCGTGCGGGACGTTCGCGCGCGGTGGGCTTTCGAGGAGGCCGGCCAGACCTATGCGGTCGACCTGGTCGATGGTGCATACATCAAGAGCGACGCACATCGGCGCTTTCAGCCCTTCGGCCAGATCCCGACATACCGCGACGACACTACCGAGATCTTCGAATCGGGCGCCATCGTGCTACACATCTGCGAGACCGCGGGAGTATTGGTCCCGCCCGATCCCGCGGAGCGCGCCAGAGCTACACAATGGTTGATCGCGGCGCTGAACTCGGTGGAGCCGTTCGTGATGCAGCTTGCGATGTGCGACGTCTTCGAGGCCGACAAAGATTGGGCGAAGCCGCGTCGCATCCTGGTGCTGGAGAACCTCCACGAGCGACTGAACGATCTTGCCGGCGCCCTAGGGCATAAGGAGACGCTAGACGGCGGGTCATTCACCTATGGCGATTTGATAATGGTAGCGTCATTGGGCGGCCTGCGCGGCACTGGCGTCCTGGACGAGCACCCCACCCTTGCCGCCTATGTCGCACGTGGCGAGGCACGGCCGGCCCATGTCAAGGCGATGGCCGACCATCTCGCCGCGTTCGACGATACCGAAGCAGCCTAGCTGCCCTCCCCGAGCTCGGCGCGCGCGCCGGCGATCATCTTTCGCGCAATTGCCCGAACCGCCTCATCATCCTTGGTGTCGTCGTGCGCCGGATCGCCAAGATGATCGAGACTGGCTTCGATGAAGTCCAGGAGCCCGGGGTCTTGCTGCTCGACATACTCTTGGAGCTGGAAGAGAAAATGCTGAAGGGCGACCCCCTATTGTCGCCCTACCGAATCGGCACTGACGGGGCCAGCACCTACCCTGG
>CAXTBZ010000104.1:0-1829 GCA_964242855.1 uncultured Sphingomonadaceae bacterium | reverse complement strand
TCGATGAGCTTGAAGAGCATATGCTCGACGGCGATCTCCCGTCGGCGGGCAAGAATAGCGGTATCGGTCATGCTTGGAGCCTTTCCTCGGTGATGGGCGTAGCGATCGCGGCCGCGGCGAGTTCGCGCACCATGACACGCGCCTTCAGCCGCGCCGCCAGCAGCGCCGTGCCGCTCACCTTGCGTTGTACGAACAGCGTGTCGGTAGGCGGCACGTGCCAGGCGGCGCGATCGCCAAGCAGGGTCCGCCCCTCTTCGCGGACCACCGGCACGAAGGTGCGGTCAGCGAAGTCGAACGGGCCGGGTCGGTTCATCGCTTCGTCGACGGCGGCAACGATGCGGTCAACGCTTGATCGGTAGGCCGCCACGGCCTGCTGCCCAAGGAAGCCAGTAGCCACCGCCGTGTCGCGGACCCGGTCAAGCTCGCGCGCAAGCCCCGCCTCGATCAGGGTACGGTAAGCGTCTGCCGTAGCAGAAGGCACCGCCCGCGTGGCGCCGAAATCCAGCAGCACCAGCTTTCCTGTCTCTGCCTGCCAGCGATAATTGGCGAAGTTGGGGTCGGTCTGCATCCTCCCGAAGTCGAACAGTTCGCGCAGTACCAGTTCGATCAGCGCGGTCATCACCGCATCGCGATCTGCCTGAGGCGCTCCGACCAGGGTCTCGATCGGCTTTCCTTCAACGAAGGACATCGCCAGCACGCGCCGGGTGGTGAGACCCTCCTCCAGTTCCGGCACGACATAACGCTCGTCACAGGCGAGCAACGTCCCAAACCGGCTGAGTTCGGCGCCTTCGCGCAGGTAATCGGTCTCTTCCGCCAGCTGACGCTTGGCCTCGGCGAGCAGCGGACCAAGATTGATCGTCGCCGGCAGAAGATTCGAGATTCGCAGCAGCGTTGCCACGTTATCGACGTCCGTATCGATGCTGTCGGCGACGCCCGGATACTGGACCTTGATCGCCAGAGTGCGGCCGTCGGGCAGCGTGGCGCGATGCACCTGACCGATCGAAGCGGCGGCGACCGGGGTCGCGTCGAAAAGGCGAAAGCGCCGCCGCCAATCGGTGCCCCACTCCTGTTTCAGCACGCGATCGAGCTGCGCCGGCGGCATCCGCTGCGCCTGGTCGCGCAAACGGGCGAGGATCGTCGACAATTCGGCCGGCAGGATGTCGCCTGCGTCCATCGAGATCATCTGACCAAGCTTCATCGCGGCGCCGCGCAGGTGGGCGAGCCGATCCGCCAGGCGCGCGGCGTTGGCGGGCGTCAGGATCAGGTCGCTCATCCGAGGACGTTCGCCGCTTGCCAGTCGCCGCGCGCCTTCGGCCAGCATGCCGCCGGCCACGCCGCCAGCCAGCCGACCGAACGTACCTAGGCGGGCGATCCGCCCGCGCGGAACGGCACGGCCACCGCTGCTTCGATCTTCGCTCATGACCGCATAGCAATCGAACGACTACCCGGGTTCCCCAATCAATCGGGAGCCGCGGTCACATGCCCGGTCGTATTGGCTGCGCTTCCTTGTCCATCGCCATGTTCAGCTTCAGCACGTTTACAAGTGGCTCGCCGAGGAAGGGCACCAGCGGTCGTTCCACCGAGTGACGGACCATCTTGGACAGCGTCGCGGGATCGATGTGCCGGGCTCGTGCCACCCTGTCTACCTGGTACAAGGCCGCCTCGGGGCTGAGATCGGGATCGAGCCCCGAGGCGGAGGCCGTGAGCAGGTCGGGTGGAATAGATTTCCCTGCCACGGAATTGCTCTTGATATCGCCCTTCAGCCGATCGACCAGCGCCTGGCTCGTTGGCCCAATGTTCGAGCCGGACGAGGCGGTGCCGTCATAGCC
>CAXTBZ010000103.1:0-8133 GCA_964242855.1 uncultured Sphingomonadaceae bacterium | reverse complement strand
GCTGAACAGCCCGGTCGCCTTGCCCTTGATGTCGAAATATTTCTGCTCCTCGAAGTTGAAGAGCGTGCGGTAGAATTCGCTCCACACCCGCATCTGCCCGCGCTTGACGTTGTGGGTAAGGTGATCGAGCAGATCGAGGCCGACTGAATTGGCGGCTTCCGCCTCGCGCCAGCCGGGGAACTCCGCCCAGTTCGCGTAAGGGTCGACATCGCTCTGCATGAAGTACAGGTACGAGCCGCCGATCCCCTGGATCACGGTATCGTCCTCGTCGGTACGCTTGGCGCCATGCTCCAGCGCCCAGACCATCGCGACGGCCGGATCGGAGACGCGGAACGCCATCGCGCTCGCCGATGGGCCGTGCTCGCCGCGAAACGAGGCGACTCGCCCCGCTTCGTCGCGGTTCAGCATCAGGTTGATGCGGCCCTGCTTGTAGCGGGTAATGTTCTTGGAGGGATGGCGGTGGGTCGGCACGAAGCCCAGCTGCTCGAACTGCGCCGCCATCGCGGCCGGATCGGGCGAGGTGAACTCGACGAATTCGAAGCCGTTCAGCCCGAGTGGGTTATGCTCCATACGGTCCTGCGCATCGTGGGCCATGGCGGCGTCTCTCCAATGTGGCATCAAGTGTCGAATATATGCGATCTGCCGGGAAAGTGCGAGCATACGGTGCCCAGCGCTTCTTCAAGGCCGGGCTGAAGCATCAATCGTCGGGTTCGCGCTCGATGTCGGCGCCGACCGCGCTCAGCTTCTCCTCGAGCCGCTCGTAGCCGCGGTCGAGGTGATAGACGCGGTGCACCCGCGTCTCGCCTTCTGCCGCCAGTCCGGCCAGCACCAGGCTCATCGAAGCCCGCAGATCGGTCGCCATGACCTCGGCGCCGACCAGCCGGTCGACTCCACGTACCACCGCGGTGCGGCCGTGGACCTGGATGTCGGCCCCCATCCGCGCCAGTTCGGGCACGTGCATGTAGCGGTTCTCGAAGATCGTCTCGGTCAGGATCGATGCACCGTCGGCGAGCGCCAGCATTGCCATGAATTGCGCCTGCATGTCGGTCGGAAAAGCGGGATAAGGCGCGGTCGAGACGGTCAGCGGGCGCAGCTTGCCGTCGGCTGCCACCTTCACCCCGTCGGTCGTTGCCGCGATGTGGAGGCCGGTCTCGCGCAAGCCGTCGAAGATCGCGCCCATCGCGTCCAGCTCCCCACCCACCAGCTCGAGCTCGCCGCCGGTGATCGCCGCGGCGCAAGCGTAGCTGCCCGCCTCGATGCGGTCCGGCATCACCTTGTACTCGGCGCCGTGCAGTCGTGGCTGCCCGTGGACAACCAGCCGCTCGCTGCCGACGCCCTCGATCTCCGCCCCCATCGCGATCAGGCAGCGGCACAGATCGACGATCTCGGGTTCGCGCGCGGCGTTCTCGATCACCGTCTCGCCCTGCGCCAGGCTTGCCGCCATCAGCGCATTCTCAGTGGCACCCACAGACACGATCGGGAAGGCGATCCGGCCGCCCTTCAGCCCGCCGTCGGGCGCGATCGCCTTCACATAGCCGGCGGTGATCTCCAGCTGCGCGCCAAGCTGTTCGAGTGCCTTCAGGTGCAGATCGATCGGGCGGTTGCCAATCGCGCAGCCGCCCGGCAGCGAGACCGTAGCTTCTCCCATTCGCGCGATCAGCGGGCCGAGCACGAGGATGGAAGCGCGCATCTTGCGCACGAAATCATAGGGCGCGACGGTGGACGTGATCCGCTTGGCATCCAGCGTCATGGTGCGACCGAAATCGGTTGGGCTGCCCCCGGCGATCGCGGTAGAGACCCCCATGCCGTTCAGCAGATGCCCGAACCCGTCGACATCGGCGAGCCGCGGCAGATTGCCGAGCGTCAGCGGCTGATCGGTCAGCAGGGCGCACGGCAACAGCGTAAGTGCAGCGTTCTTGGCGCCCGATATGGGAAGGCGGCCCGAAAGCGTGGCGCCGCCGCGAATGACGATCCTGTCCATGACCGCGCTTCCTAGAGCATCCGCCGCCCTGCACAAGGCAACGGCACCCGGCGCGGTGACAATCGGCCGCGAGGCAGTGGCTCAGGCGAGAACCTGGTCAATCACCGCCGCACCCGGATAGGCGAGCAACAGATCGCAGCCATCCTCGACCTCGAGCGCAACCGCACTGTCGGCCAGCCAGACCCCGCCCGGCGCGATCGGCGCGCCGTCCACCTTGCCCTCGCCTTTCAGCGGGATCAGCCAGATCGGCTTGTCATCCGTCGCGGCCAGCGTGCCGGCGCGCGACGTCGTCAGGCGTTCGACGACGAACGCGCCGTCGCCGGACAGGATCTTGCGACCTTCGCCGATCTCGTAGGGCGTGAACGGCGCCACATAGGGCACCGGATCGGCGACAGCGACACCGTCGGTCAGGTGCAGCTCGCGATCGCTGCCATAATCGTACAGCCGGTAGGTGAGATCGACATTCTGCTGGATCTCGATGACAATCAGCCCCGGCCCAATCGCATGGATCGTGCCGGCGGGCGAATACCAGAACTGATCGGCTTTCACCGATTTCCAGTCAAGATCGCCCTCGATCGAGCCATCTTCGGCCGATTGACGAAGCTCGTCCTTGGTCATCGGCTTCAGCGTGCCGATGGCGATCGTGGCGCTGGGATCGGCGGACAGGATCTGCCAGGCTTCGCTCTTGCCGCGCTCGTGGCCGTGCGCACGGGCATAGTCGTCGGTTGGATGGACCTGCACCGAGAGCTTTTCGGCGGTGAACAGATACTTGATCAGGAGCTCGGGATCGTCCTCGCCCTGGCCTTTCGGCGCCTGGAACCAGACTTCGCCGATCGGCCGGCTGCCTTGCGGTGCATCCTCGAAGCCCGGCCAGAGATCGTGGCGGCCCCACGGCTTTTCGACGCGCTTTGTGTCTAGACGAATGGCGGGCATCGGGCGTCTCCAGCTTTGGGGTCACGACGTCGAACGCCTTGGCCCCTGCCCGGTTTCCCTCATCCGCTCAAGCGCGGCGTTCAGTGCGCGACGCTGGTATCGAC
This sequence comes from uncultured Sphingomonadaceae bacterium, assembly GCA_964242855.1. Classification (GTDB taxonomy): domain Bacteria; phylum Pseudomonadota; class Alphaproteobacteria; order Sphingomonadales; family Sphingomonadaceae; genus Solisphingomonas. Next base: position 5,115 of record CAXTBZ010000103.1, on the reverse strand, counting down.
CTTCTCGACCCATTCGGGGTAGAAGCTCGGCTCGCGGGCGGACCATCCGGCAGCGGTGGCCGCCGCTTCGCTGATCGACTGGAGCAGCGCGCGCCGGCGATCGGGGTGGAGGTGCGGCAAGGCCGCGGCCGCGCAGAACGCACCCGGCAGCCACGGCCGGACCGGAGCACCAAGCAGGCGCTCGTAGAGGAAGCGATACGCGCCGAAGCTACCGAGCCGATCCTGGCCGAGATCGAACGCCGAGATCGCTACCAGCGGCGTCATGAACGGCTCCATCGCGTCCAGCCCGCTATCGTCCGGGATGATCCCGCGAAGGCCATCGAGGCGGATATAGACGCGGGTTTGCGCACGGATGCTGGCAGCCTCGACCACGTCGCGGGACCAGCGGCCAAGCGCATCCTCACGCTCGAGACCGACATCGAGGGAGCGGCGAATGTAGCGTTGCGTCGCAGCAGGGAAGGAAGCGAACTCCTTCATCTCCGCCAAGGTCATCGCACCGTCCGCTGGTCTCGCCGTCGTACCCATGCTGCTCGTCCCCGCCTCGTCATCCCGTGGAGGTTACGCCTCGTGTGGTTACTCGAGGCTTAACTGACCACGATCCGGAGCCGAATCGAAGCATGGAACCTGTTGCAACGCAACAATCCGCCTCTCCACGACGGTGAAGAGGCTGGAAAGCTGCAGAGGTGTTGCAAAAACGTGACTAGAAGAAGAACCTACTGCTTGGCCTTCTCCAGTGCCTTTTCGGCCTCCTCGTCATAGCCGGAAGAGGGCGCCGGATCATTGTGGCCAGGCTGCGTGGCCGCCGGCGGGTCGGAGCTCGGGAAGCTCTCGTCCAGGCCCACATCGAGCTTGCCCTCCTCATGCGATGGATCATCGGCAAGTGCCTCATGATCGTCCGCATCATGGGCATCGCGCACCTCGGGCGTACCCTCCTCCGGCTCGGGTGGTGCAACGGAGATGGTGTCGAGCGCCTTGTCGAGGCGCGGATCCTGCTCGGCAGTCATGGTGGTTCTCCTTCGCCACGATCAACGAGTTGACCCGCCGCACGTTCCGGATGCGCCACGCCGAAGCAGCCGCTAAGGGCAGCGGCATGACCGACCCGCTGACCATCCGCCGCCTCTACGGCCGCCGCCAGGGCCATGCGCTGCGATCGGGCCAGGCCGAGCTCGTCGATCAGCTGCTGCCGGCCATCGCCGTGCCGAGCGACGGCCCGCTCGATGCAACGCGGCTGTTCGGCACCGAGCGCCCGCTCGCGATCGAAATCGGCTTCGGCAAAGGCGAGCACATGGCACAGCAGGCGGCGATGAAACCGGAAATCGGCTTCATCGGCTGCGAACCGTTCCTCGATGGCGTCGTTGGGGCGCTGATGCAGGTGCGTGACCGCGATCTCCCGAACGTCCGCATCCACATGGGCGACGCCATCGACGTGCTCGAACGGCTGCCCGACGCGAGCCTCGATCGCGCGTGGCTGCTCCATCCCGATCCCTGGCCCAAGGCGCGCCACGCCAAGCGGCGCTTCATGAACCCCGGGCCGATCGGGCTGCTCGCTGCCAAGATGAAGCGGGATGCCGAATTCCGCTTCGGCACCGATCATCCCGTCTACGTGCGCTGGGCGATGATGGTGATGGCAAGGCTTCCGCAGTTCGAGTGGCTGGCGCAGGGTCCGCGCGACTTCCTGGTGCGGCCGGACGACTGGCCCGAGACCCGCTACGAAGCCAAGGCACGCGCCAAGGGCCACGAGGTCTGGTACTTCCGCTACCGGCGGACCGACAAAGCCTCAAGCGGAACACAGGCGGCATGAAGCGCCATGGCCGGATCGATCGCGCACGCATCCTCGCGCGCCGTCACGGGCCGACCGCGCCGATCTGGCGCAAGCGTGCCGCGATCCTCACCGGCGCCATCGCGCTCGGGCTGGTGGCGCTGCTCTTCGCCAGGTTGGCGGACGAGGCCAACAGCCTGTTCCTGCGTTTCTATCATCTGGCGAAGTGGTCGGCGCTGATCGTCACGCCGGCGATGTTCGCCGGACTGGTCTGGTTCACGCGTCGGGCCGCGCCGGACGCGCGGGGATCGGGCATCCCCCAGATCATGGCGGCGCGCTTCGATCCGCTCGGCGCGATGCGCTCGCTCGCATCGGCGAAGACCGCTGCCGTGAAGTTCGGCGTCACGCTGGCGGCGCTGCTGGCCGGCGCGTCGGTCGGCCGCGAAGGCCCGACGGTGCAGATCTCGGCGACGATCATGGCCTATGCACACAAGCTGTTCCGCGTGCCGGTGCGCGCGTCGGTGATGGTTGCGGGCGGCGCGGCCGGCGTCGCCGCGGCGTTCAACACACCGCTTGCCGGGGTCACCTTCGCGATTGAGGAGCTCGCCGCCGCCTACGAACAGCGCATGACCCTGCTGGTGATGACCGCCGTGCTGATCTCGGGCATGGTAAGCCTCGGGCTGGCTGGCGACTATGTCTACTTCGGCGCCATGAGCGATACGCTGCCGCTCGGCCGTGCCTTGCTGATCGTGCCGGTGGCCGGGGTGATCGGCGGGGTGGCGGGCGGCACCTTTTCGCGCCTGATGCTCGATTTCAGCGTCTCGAACTGGACGCCGCTCATCTGGGTCCGTGCGCGGCGGGTGCGGACGGCGGCGGTCGCCGGGCTGGTCGTCGCAATCATTGGCTGCACCACAGGGCTGACGTGGGGCACCAGTTACGAGCCTGCCCGCCTCATCATCACCGGCCACGGCGCGCCGGCCTGGTTCGGCCCCGCCAAGTTCGTGGCGACGCTCACGACGGCGATCTCCGGCCTTCCCGGCGGCATCTTCGCGCCGTCGCTCGCCACGGGGGCCGGCCTCGGAGACCTGCTGCGCGGGTTGTTCCCGGCATCGGCAGCCGGGCCTGTCGTCCTGCTCGGCATGATCGGCTATTTCACCGGCGTCGTCCGTGCGCCGCTGACCGCGGTGGTGATCATCTCGGAGGCGACCGCCAGCCACGGCCTGCTGCTGCCGCTGCTCGCCACCGCGCTCATCGCGGACACGGTGGCAGGGCTGGTCTGTCCGGAGCGGCTGTACCATGGCCTGTCGCAGGCGTTCATGCCCAAGGGTGCGGACGCACCAGCGCACTGAGCCATGCACATTATCGCTTCGGCGTCAGCTTGAGCAGTCGACCGCCCTCCTCGTCCTCGATCAGCCAGAGTGCGCCGTCCGGTCCTTCGGCCACGTCGCGGATGCGGTGGCCCATGTCCCAGCGCTCCGCCTCGCGCGCGCCGTTGGGCGTGTCGAAGGCGATGCGGATCAGCGCTTCGGTCGCCAGCCCGCCGATGAACGCCGATCCCTTCCATTGCGGGAACAGGCTCTTGTCGTAGAAGGCGAGGCCCGCTGGCGCGATCACCGGCGTCCAGTAGACCACCGGCTTCTCCAACTCGGGGCGGGTGTCGTGCCGCGGGATCGGCAGGCCGTCATAGTTCATCCCGTTCGACACCAGTGGCCAGCCATAATTGCGGCCGGGCTTGATGATGTTGAGTTCGTCGCCGCCACGCGGCCCCATCTCGACCTCCCACAGCGTGCCCTTCGCATCGAAGGCGAGCCCATAGGGGTTGCGATGGCCCGTGCTCCAGGTTTCGGCCGGCACGAGATTGGGCCCGGGAAGCTTCACCCGGCGGCCAGGCGCGCTCTTCGCCGCAACGCTGTCGCGCGGCGGGTCGGTCACCACGACAGTAATGGCGCCGACCTTGCCCGCCATTGGATTGCCGGGCGCCGGCTTGCCGTCGAGCGTGAGACGCAGAATCTTTCCCGTCGCCTGATTGGGATCCTGCGCGGGGGTGAAGCGCTGGCGCTCGCCGACGCTCAGGAACAGGAATTGCCCGGAGGGATCAAAGGTGACGATGCCGCCATCCTGCCCGCCCTTGCCGAAAGGGATCTGCCGCCAGATTACCTGGAGCCCAGCAAGCGTGTTGCCGGCGAGCGTGGCGCGTGCCAGCGCCAGCCCCGATCCGTCTCGTCCAGGCTCCGAATAGGTCAGGTAGATCATGTGATCGCTGGCGAAGTGCGGTGATATCGCGACATCGAGCAGCCCCTCCTGATCCTGATCGTAATGCACCCGCGGCACACCGGTGATCTGCTGCTTCGCGCCTGTCTGGCTGACGAGGTAAAGCTTGCCCGGCTTCTCGGTGACCAGCATGTGCCCGTCGGGCAGGAAAGCGATCGCCCAGGGATAATCGAAGCTCGCCACTGGAGAGACCGTGAAGGGCTGGACGGGGTTCGGCTTGGTGTTGCCGAAGTTCTGCTCGGCGGCAGCAGGGGTGGTAATGGCAAGCAACAGGGACAAGACAAGCGCACGCATCGCAAACTCCTTCGGGCAGCGCTTGCCCCAACGCACCAACCGGGGTATATAGCTCCCGCCTTCTCGACATTGGAAACTCTGCCGAGGCTGGTCCCACCGGGGCCGGCTCGAAGGTGCTCGACCGTTCCATGGGCTGCGGCCCCCTGAGATTTGCATGACCGATATCGCGACCATCACCAGCCTGATCGAACCCGAAGCCAAGGCGCTCGGGCTCGATCTCGTGCGGGTGAAGATGTTCGGCGGCAAGTCCGATCCCACGCTCCAGATCATGGCCGAGCGTCCCGACACCCGGCAGCTCGATCTGTCCGACTGCGAGGCGCTATCCCGCCGCGTCTCCGAAGTGCTCGATGCCGCCGATCCGATCGAGGAGGCCTATCGCCTCGAAGTGTCCTCCCCCGGCATCGACCGGCCGCTCACCCGCGAGTCCGACTTCGCCGATTGGACCGGCTTCGACGTCCGTATCCGTCTTGCCGAGGAGATTGACGGCCGCAAGCAGCTCGACGGCCGCATCGTCGGCATCGCGCAGGGCACCATCGCCATCGAACTCGCCAAGGGCGGCGCGTTTCATCTCCCCTACTCGTCCATCGCGTCCGCCAAGCTGCTCTTGACCGACGCACTCATCAAGGCCACCGCGCCGCTTTCCACCGAAGGCGCGGACACCATCATCGAAAAGGAAGCCTGACTCGTGGCCACCGCCATTTCCGCCAACCGCGCCGAGCTGCTCGCCATCGCCGACTCGGTGGCCAAGGAGAAGCTGATCGATCGCGAGATCGTGATCGAGGCGATGGAGG
>CAXTBZ010000102.1:0-8167 GCA_964242855.1 uncultured Sphingomonadaceae bacterium | reverse complement strand
AGGCAGGCGCTTACCGCGACGCGGTGTTGCTTAATGCCGCGGCGGCGTTGATCGTCGCGGGACGCAGCGGCGACTGGCAGCATGGGGCGGACCTCGCCGCGGAAGCCATAGACGATGGTTGGGCGGAACAAGTCCTCAAGCGCTGGCTGGCGTTCTGATGGCGACGGTTCTGGACAAGATCCTCGCCGAGACACGCGGAGAGGTCGTTCGACGTAAGGCTAGTGCGTCGCTGGCTGAGATCGAAGCAATAGCGCGCGCGCAGACCCCGCCAAGGGGTTTCGCCGCTTCGCTCAGCTTCCACGCTGCAACAGGATTCGCGCTCATTGCCGAGATCAAGAAAGCCAGTCCGTCCAAGGGGCTGATCCGGGACGACTTCGATCCACCTGCACACGCGGTCGCCTACGAGGCCGGCGGCGCCGCTTGCTTGTCAGTCTTGACCGACAAGCCCTTCTTCCAAGGCAATGCAGCCTACCTCGTCGCGGCACGGGAGGCCTGCTCGCTCCCGGTGCTCCGCAAGGACTTCATGATCGATCCATGGCAGGTGGCGGAGGCGCGCGCGATGGGGGCAGATGCGATCCTCATCATTGTTGCCGCGCTCGACGATGAGCCTATGGCCGAAATCGAAGCGGCGGCTATCGAGCACGGCATGGACGTGTTGATCGAGGTGCATGACGACGCCGAGGTCGAGCGGGCGTTGCGCCTTCGCTCGCGACTTGTTGGCGTCAATAATCGCGACCTGCGCGACTTTACCGTCGATCTTGGTCGGACGGAGGTGTTAGCTAGCCGCATGCCGCAAGAGGTTCAGATCGTCGCCGAGAGCGGGTTGGCGTCCAAGCAGGACCTGGATCGATTGGCAGCCGCCGGTGTCCACCGCTTTCTGGTGGGCGAAACATTGATGCGGCAAGCTGATCTCACCGCTGCGACACGCACTCTGCTGACCGGAACGTGAGAACGCTCACCCACCTTAGCGATGACGGTGCCGCCCACATGGTGGACGTGCGGGACAAGGACGTGACAGCGCGGGAGGCCATCGCCAGTGGCCGCATTGCGATGTCGCCGGAAGCGGCGCAGGCAATCCGCAGCGGGGCAGCCAAGAAGGGCGACGTTCTCGCGGTAGCGCGCGTCGCGGGGATTATGGCGGCCAAGAGGACGGCTGATCTCATCCCGCTCTGCCACCCGCTGCCAATCTCGGGCGTCACTCTCGATCTCGTCATCGAGAAGGCGGGCGTCAGCGCTCAAGCCACCGTTCGCACCACGCACACGACCGGCGTGGAGATGGAAGCGATGACCGCGGTCTCGGTGGCGCTGCTCACCATCTATGACATGGCCAAGGCTCTCGACCGAGGGATGGTGATTGGCGAGGTCCGGCTGCTCGCCAAATCCGGCGGCCGATCGGGTGACTGGCGGGCCGAATGACCCTGCTACCTGTTGCAGAAGCGCAGGCGCGACTTCTTGCGCTGGCGATTGCCCTGCCGATTGAAGAGGTTCCATTGCTTTCCGCGGTTGGCCGGTGGGCAGCAGAACCCGTGTCCGCGCGACGCGACGAGCCGAGCCATGACCTTTCGGCGATGGACGGCTTTGCGATCCGGTTCGCCGAGCGACCGGGACCGTGGACCATCGTCGGCGAAAGCGCTGCAGGCGCGGGGTTCGATCGCGCGCTTGCGCCCGGTGAGGCGGCGCGGATCTTCACAGGTGCCCCGGTGCCCGATGGCGCCAACTGTGTGCTGATCCAGGAAGAAGCGCAACGCGATGGCGACCGGTTGACGATGATCGGTGAGGGTCCGGCTTGTGTTGGCGGCAATGTTCGTCGGCGCTCGGCCGATTTTGGAAAAGGCACGCTGCTCGTTGCTGCCGGGCAAGGGGTCGACGCTCGCTCGGTCGCACTTGCGGCGATCGGGGGTCACGGCACCATCAAAGTTCGCCGCCGTGTTCGCGTGGCGCTGATCTCGACCGGGAACGAACTAGTTGCGGTGGGTGAACCGACGCTCGGGAGTACGCTTCCTGCATCAAACGCGATTATGCTCGCGGCCTTGCTCGCGAACCATCCCGTCGAAGTTCTGGACCGTGGCATCGTTCCGGACGATCTTGACGCGCTGACCGCCGCCTTCCATGCCGCTGCGTCCGACGCGGATATCATCGTCACCACCGGAGGCGTCTCGGTCGGAGACCGCGACCTGGTGAGGCCGGCGCTCGAAAACGCGGGCGCTACTCTGGACTTCTGGCGTGTCGCGATGCGGCCGGGCAAGCCGTTGCTGGCCGGTACGCTCAACAAATCCATTGTGCTGGGACTGCCTGGCAACCCGGTGTCTAGCTACGTCACCGCGATCCTCTTCCTGCTTCCGCTAATCGCGCGTCAAGGAGGAGCGGGTAACCCGCTGCCACGCACCCGCACCGTCAAGCTTGGCGCCGCTCTTCCTGCCAATGGGCCACGTCAGGATTACCTCCGCGCGCGTTTTCAGGATGGCTATGCCTTTGCGCCCGACGGGCAGGACTCCGCTGCGCTGGTGGCGCTTGCGGCCGCCGACGGGTTGATCGTTCGTCCTCCGCTTGTTCCTGCAGCGATGGTCGGAGACTCGGCAGAAATGCTTGATCTCGCCTAACGCAAGGGCGTTGACAGGCCTAGATCGGTTGCCTACACGTTCGCCATCCGTTCTGCCGGAGACTGGCGATGCTGACGCGCAAGCAACATGAACTTCTTCTATTTATCAATGAACGGCTTGGCGCTTCCGGCGTCTCGCCCTCTTTTGAGGAGATGAAGGAGGCGCTGGAACTGAAGTCCAAGTCGGGCGTGCATCGCTTGATACGCGCCCTTGAGGAACGTGCCTTCATTCGCCGCCTGCCCAATCGCGCGCGTGCGCTTGAGGTGCTGCGCATGCCCGAACGGTCGGTTTCGAAACAATCGATTACGCCAGCTCGGACCGACTTGCCCTCCTCCAAGGTTCCCGTTGCTGCCAATGATGGCATCGTTGAACTGCCGCTCCACGGCCGGATCGCCGCGGGTATGCCAATTGAGGCGCTTGAGGGGCAATCGAGCCTTTCGGTTCCTGCCGCTCTCCTGGGGCCGGGCGAGCATTACGCGCTCGAAGTGTCGGGGGACTCGATGATCGAGGCGGGCATCTTGGACGGTGATTACGCACTAGTCCGTCGCACCGAGACGGCGCGAGACGGCGAGATCGTGGTCGCATTGGTCGATGACGCCGAGGCGACGCTTAAATATTTTCGCCGCGAAGGGCAGATGATCCGGCTCGATCCGGCGAACCACAGTTATGCGCCGCAACGGTATCAATCGAAGCAGGTACGGGTTCAGGGTAAGCTGGCGGGGTTGTTGCGCCGCTACTGAGCGACTGGTTACAGGCATCAGTCTCGTTGATACTCGGGTGGCTCCTCTTTGTGCGGCCGGCTGACATGAGAGAAGCCGGTCTGTGAAGCCGGTCGAGGGCTCGTCAAAGCTGCCCATGGATGGTTCGCCTGCATCTCCGCGACCAAGTCGATGGCGGGATCCGAGAGGTGGATCGCTAATCCCTTTGTTTGGCTCAGCAGGCTGGCATCTGCCTTCAGCCAGCGTGGGCGGCACCAATCTGGCAATCGCCGGTCGCTTGCCACGATGTCGGCTTGCGCACATGCTTGCTCCATCGCGTCACGATCGATTGGATAGGCACTGCGGGTGGCGAGCAGGTGCCACGCACGGCCGCCGCGCACGAGGGTTGCGGCGCAAGTATCAGGGCTGCACCGCGCGCCAGGCAGATCGTCGAGCGCAATCGCTTCATCGCCGTCTCGTCCGGAAAGCTCAGATAGCGTGTCCCGCATATAGTCGCCGGTTCGCTCGCGTAGCAGCGCCACCGTTCCATCGACGCCACGAACCGCTAGATGGCGGCCATCTCCGGTCACGAAGATGTCGGCGGGATGAGACGTGATAGTCAACGCCAAACCCGTCAGGATCGGCAGCATTCCGAGGAGACGCGCTCGCGTGCGCCACAGCGCCAGCCAAAGCCCGCCAGTCGCGATAAGCGCGAAATCGAGGCGGGACATCGTCGGCACGAAGGTAACAGCGCCCGGCATCGCTCCAACCGTGTTGGCGATCCACAGCAGCAATCCCAATGCGTGCCCCGCAAGCCACCAGAACGGCGCACCAAGGCCTGCACAGTCGAACAGCAACGCCAGTGCTTCGGCCGGCATGATGATGAAGGTCGTGAGCGGGATCGCCACGATGTTGGCCACCGCGCCATAAAGGCCGGCGCGATGAAAGTGGAAGATCGCAATCGGCGCCAATGCTGCTTCGACAACCAAGCCTGTAAGCAAGAGAGCGGCGACCTCCCTCGCCAATCGGCGAGCCCAAGGCTCGTCCCGCTTCTCGAAAGTCCGCCTGGTCCAGCTCAATTCGTGCAAGGCTACGATCGACAGGATCGCTGCGAAGCTCAGCTGGAAGCTCGGTCCTGCCACGGAGTCCGGCCAGAACAGCACACAGATCACCGCGCCGGTGGCAACCAGCCGCAAGGTCATGGCTTCGCGTCCTAATGCAATGCCGGCGAGCACCACCAGCGCCGCCACAAGCGAGCGAACCGTTGGCACCTCAGCGCCGGTCAGAAGCGTGTACGCCACACCCACAACGGCGCCTGAGACGGCTGCGATCAGGAGGAGCGGGGCGCGCAAGGCAAGCCAAGGCCACAATGCGAGCAGCCGCAGCGCTATGAACATAGTTGCGCCTACGGCCGCCGTCAGGTGCAGGCCGCTTACGGAGAGCAAGTGCGCAAGCCCTGATCGCCGGAACGCGTCGTTGTCGCTTTGGCTAACCGCGCCCATGTCGCCAGTAGCCAGCGCTGCTGCGACACCTCCCTCGCCGGTCGGCAGCTTCGAGAGGATGTGTGCGGTAAGCGCGATCCGCGCATCGGCGAGCCACCGCGACGGACCTCCCCGGGCAGCGGGCATCAACATCTTGACCGGCTCGAGCGCTTTGCCGGTAGCTCCGATACCCGAGAACCATGCTACCGTCGCATAATCATGGGCACCGGGCACGGCGGCCGAAGGCGGCGGCACCAACCGTGCTCGGGCCGAGACGGTGGCGCCCGGCATCAAGCTTGGTATTGCATCCTCCTGCGGCACCGTGAGCCGAATACGTCTCGGCAACGGCTCTGGAGGCGAACGCTTCTCTCCCTGCGCATATCCTCCGCCGACGGTGGGTGCCGCCGGCAACACGGCCATCGGCTTCAAGGTCAGCCGGATCGATTCACGCGCCGGAAGCGGCTCGACGCGTTCGATCTGAGCGCTGAAGCTCACCACCTTGGCATGCGCCAATGTCGTACCACCCGTGTGATCTGCCTTCCACCAGATCAACATGCAGCCGAGCGCCGCTGCCAGAGCGAACATGGCGATCGATCGACCGAACCGTCCGCCTGCGCCGAACGAAGACTCGAGCAACACCAGCGTCCCGGTGAGCAGCAGGAAACCCTCCCAGGCGGTCGGCCCCGGCAACCAGAACCACGCCGCCACGCCGGCCACGAGGCCGACAGGCAGCCACAATGCCAACTGGGTTCGCTCAGCCTCCAGCCACTCCTCGAGTCGCAACCACAGTCGGGTGAGCGACCAGGCGCCCTCCCAATGCGGGCTGGTTTGCCGCCTTAGAAACGCCATGCTAGGGCCGCGCGCGATATCCCCCATGGGGCCAGTGTGGAGAAAGCCTGCGTGGGTGCAAGCGATGATCAGCGCGTAACGAGGGGGATGGCGTCGGCGAGCCCGGTCGTCACACGTTTCGCGCCGTCACCCACGGGATTTCTCCACATCGGCGGCGCGCGTACGGCTTTGTTCAACTGGTTGTGGGCGCGGCATACCGGAGGGACCTTCCTGCTCCGCATCGAGGATACCGATCGCGCGCGCTCCACTCAGCCTGCCATCGAGGCGATCCTCGACGGCATGCGCTGGCTCGGCCTGGATTGGGATGGCGACGAGGTCTATCAGTTTGCCCGCGCCAGCCGCCATGCTGAGGTCGCCTTTCAACTGCTCGAACAGGGCCATGCCTACAAATGCTTCGCGACGGCGGAGGAGCTTGCCGAGATGCGCGAGCAGCAACGCGCCGCCAAACTGCCGATGCGCTATGACGGGCGCTGGCGGAACCGCGATCCGGAGGAGGCACCCGAAGGTGCGCCCTTCGTTGTCCGCCTGAAGGCCGAGACCGAAGGCGAGACGACGATCCACGATCTCGTCCAGGGCGAGGTGACCGTCCGCAATGCCGAACTTGACGACATGGTCCTGCTCCGCTCGGACGGCACGCCGACCTACATGCTCGCGGTCGTAGTGGACGATCACGACATGGGGGTGACGCATGTGATCCGCGGCGACGACCATCTCAACAACGCCTTCCGCCAGCTGGGCATCATCCGGGCAATGGACTGGGCGGCGCCGGTGTACGGTCACGTCCCGCTGATCCACGGACCGGACGGGGCCAAGCTGTCGAAGCGGCACGGCGCGCTGGGCGTCGAAGCCTATCGGGACGAGATGGGCATCCTGCCCGAGGCGCTGATGAACTATCTGCTGCGCATCGGCTGGGGCCATGGCGACGAGGAGATGATCGATCGGGAGCGTGCCATCGAGATCTTCGATGTGGCCGGTATCGGACGCTCGCCGGGGCGCACCGATCAGAAGAAGCTCGAGAACATCAACGGGCATTACATCCGCCTCGCCGACGACCAGCGGCTGACCGATCTTGTCGCGCCATTCCTGGCCAAGAAGATCGGCCGTGACTTGACAGCGACGGACATGGAACTTTTGCAGCGCAGCATGGCCGTGCTGAAGCCGCGCGCCAAGGATTTGATGGAGTTGGCCGATGGCGCGACTTTTCTTTTTCGCACTCGCCCGCTAGATATGGACGATCGCGCGCTGGCTCTTCTGGATGGCCAGAGTGCGCAACTGCTTGCCGCTGCGACCAGCGCCTTAACGTCCGTGGAGTGGGCGAACGAGGCGCTCGATGCAGCGGTGCGCGGCGTGGCGGAAGACGCCGACGTCGGGCTCGGCAAGGTCGCGCAGCCGCTCAGGGCGGCGCTCACCGGCCGGGCCACGTCGCCGGGCATCTTCGACGTGCTGCTGCTGCTCGGACGGGACGAAAGCCTTGCCAGGCTGACCGACCAGATGGCGGCGGCGAACTGATCAGGTGGCGCCGAGCGGACCCGAACCGGGTTTGCGAGCGGCGCCCTTTTGGAGGACGGGATTATGTCTGACGGCATTGAAGCTGGGTCCGAAGGAAACGGCGGGGCACGCACCACCAGGCTGGCGCTCGGCGACAAGAGCTTCGACTACAAGCTGATGTCGGGCTCCGTCGGCCCGGACGTGATCGACATCCGCAAGCTCTACGCCGATACCGATTGCTTTACCTACGATCCCGGCTTCACCTCTACTGCGAGCTGCGAGTCCGCGCTGACCTATATCGACGGCGACGCCGGCATCCTCCTCCACCGCGGCTACCCGATTGACCAGCTTGCCGAAAAGTCGAGCTTCATGGAGGTGGCCTACCTCCTCCTAAACGGCGAGCTGCCATCGCAGGACGAGCTCGGCACGTTCAGCCACACGATCACGCGCCACACCATGGTGCACGAGCAGCTGGCGACCTTCTTCCGCGGGTTCCGGCGTGATGCGCACCCGATGGCGATCATGTGCGGCGTGGTCGGTGCGCTCTCCTCCTTCTATCACGACTCGACCGACATCAACGATCCCAAGCAGCGCGAGATCGCGTCGCACCGCCTGATCGCCAAGATGCCGACGATCGCGGCGATGGCGTACAAATATTCGGTCGGCCAACCCTTCGTCTATCCGGACAACTCGTTGAGCTACACCGGCAACTTCCTCAAGATGACCTACTCGGTGCCCGCGGAGGAGTATGAGGTCGATCCGGTCATCGAAGACGCGATGGACAAGATCTTCATCCTCCACGCCGATCACGAACAGAACGCGTCGACCTCCACCGTGCGCCTGGCCGGCTCGTCGGGCGCCAACCCGTTCGCCTGCATCGCGGCGGGCATCGCCTGCCTGTGGGGCCCGGCGCATGGCGGCGCCAACGAGGCGGCGCTAAACATGCTGCGCGAGATCGGCACGCCCGATCGCATTCCCGAGTTCATCGCGCGCGCCAAGAACAAGGACGATCCGTTCCGGCTGATGGGCTTCGGCCACCGCGTCTACAAGA
>CAXTBZ010000101.1:0-8210 GCA_964242855.1 uncultured Sphingomonadaceae bacterium | reverse complement strand
GGCGAGGTGAGGTAGGAGGATGCGCCCATGAACAGCTGGAGCCGGCTCACCCAATGCAGCCCGGCGGTATCGAGGATGCGCAGGTGCTGGAGGTTGCCCTGGCACCAGCGGCGATCGCGCGCGGCATGCTCCACGAAGGTCGGCGGATATTCCTCGTAGGTGCCGTCCTGCATCGCCACCATGTGGCAGGCCCAGCCGCGGCGGCGGAGCAGCGCGGCCTCGAACATGTCGTGGCTCATCACATGGCCGCCGAACGGTTCGGGTCCGGACAGCCTGGGCAATCCGCAGGCTTCGGCAAAGGCGGCGGTGCGAAGGATCGCGTTATGCCCCCAGAAGCTCGCCTCCGCACCCGACCACCAGAGCAGCCCCGCCGAGAACACCGGGCCGTAGAGCCGCGCGGCGAACTGCTGCCATCGTGCGAACAGGGTTTCGCCGCCGATCACCATCGGGATGGTCTGGAGGAGGCCCACTTGCGGGTGGCGGTCCATCGCCGCAGCGAGCCGCATCACCCCGGCGCCCGCCATCAGGCTGTCGGCATCGAGCACCATCATGTAATCGAAGCCGCCGCCGTGGCGCCGCACCCAGTCAGCGATGTTGCCGGGCTTGCGCGCCTCGTTGACCAGCCGGCGGCGGTACCAGACCGGCAGCGGGCTCAGCGTGCGCAGCCGGCGGAAGGCGCGATGCTCGGCGCTCTCGTTCTCGGGCTTGGAGTCCGAGAGGATGAAGACCTCGCACAGCTGCGCACCGCCGGCCGCCGCGATCGATCGCGACATCGCCCGCAGGCGCGCGAACACCGGCTCCACCTCCTCATTGTGGATCGGCATGACGATCGCGGTGCGCCCGACCGGCATCGCCGAGGGGCTGGCGGCCGGCGTCGGCACCGATCGCCCCGACACGAGCAGCAGGAAGCCTGCGAACGCGTTGAGGAAGCCGAACGAGATCCATGCGAACAGCGCGAAGAACAGCAGCATCAGCGCCGCATCCACCGCCGACAACCCGTCGCTCGACAGGCTGCGCGTGATCTCGCCCGCGCCGAAGGTGCCGATCACCAGCGTGCCGAGCACCAGCAGCAGCCGCCGCTCGGTCATGCCCGGAGGCGAGGTGCGCGGCGGGCGGCCGATGTCCGGCGCCGTCTGCAGGCTCTGGACGGGCATCATCATGGGCGTCTCGGGCGGCATGTCGCCGATCGGCAGCGCCTGCCCCCACGGACGGGGGGCGACTGCGTTGCGCGCATCGCCTCGGTCGTCGCTCAAAGCCGATCCCTCACGGTACGGACGCCGCACGCCCCTTTACGCGATTGCGCGATCATACGCTGCTTTGCGGCATGACCGATAGTGCCACAACCCGAGCGCGACAGGCCGGTTCCGAAGAGGGGCGGGGGCTGGCCGATCAGCTTCCGGCGATCTGCGCGAGGCAGACTTCGGTGAGCGGGGTGCCGTTGCGGCGCAGTGCGGCGCGGATGTCGACGGGCGCCTTGCCGTCGGGCGTCACGTCCATCATCAGCCGCCAGCGCTTGGCCTGCCCGACCACCGGATAGGCGGTGACCAGCGCGGTCTTTCCATGCGCTACGCTCACATCGGGAGTGACGCCGCTCGATCGGCCGAGCGAGGCCAGCGCGTCGCCTTCGAAGTCCAGCACGATCTTGGTGGCGCCGGCGACCACAGGCTGCCCCGGCCGGCCGGCCGCACCCTTCCAGCCGTCGAGCACGCGGGCGAGAGGGCTCGGCAGCGGTTCGCCCGCGATCCAGCTGAGGCGGTAGGCATAGGCATAGTGGTTGCCGGCCTTGGCCGGTGCGGCGGGCACCCAGAAGGCGACGATGTTGTCGTTGGTCTCGTCGGTGGTGGGGAGTTCGACGAGCATCACCGAACCGGCGCCCCAATCGCCCTTGGGATCGACCCAGGCGGACGGGCGCTTCTGGTAGAAGACGCCGTCGTCCTGGTAGTGATCCGGGTTGCGATCGCGCTGCAGCAGCCCGAAGCCCTTGGGCGTCTTGTCGGCGAAGCTGTCGGCGGTTGGTGTGGGCGGATTGGCGAGCGGGCGCCACAGCTGTTCGCCGGCGCCGTTGTGCATCAGCAGGCCGTCTGAGTCATGCACCTCGGGCCGCCAATCGGTCGCGCGGGCGCGCTCGGCCTGGTCGTACCAGAACATCGAGGTGAGCGGCGCCAGCCCCAGACGCGCGACATCCTTGCGCAGGTGGATCGACGCCTCGATGTCCTGGATCACGCCGGCATCGGTCTTGCGGTTGACGAAGCGGTAGGCGCCGACGACGCTCGGCCCATCGAGCAGCGCGTCGACCAGCAGCGATCCGTCGGCGCCGCGCCCGATCCAGATCTTGGTAAAGGCGGGAAACTCCTCGGCGCCCGGCCCGCCGCTGTCGATCGCAAGCCCACGCGCCGAAAGCCCGTACTGATCGAGCGCGCCCGACGAGCGGAAATAGGACGCACCGGCGAACGCCAGCCAGTCGCTGGTGTTCTTGGCGTTCATCGCGCGGAAGCCCGAGAAGCCGGCGCTCGGGCCCATTGCTGCGAGCGTGCCACCGGCGGGCATGTCGAACAGCGCCGGATCGTAGCGGAAGGGTCTGGCGACATTGCCGTCGACCAGGAAGATCTCGACCGGCTGCGGCTGGAAGTGGTTGATCGGGAAGAAGCGGATGCCGTTCCCGCCGGCGGCGGCGCGCAGCTGCGTCGCCGTCGCCTTGTACTGGACGGCGTTCATGGCATCATAGGTGAGCTTGTCGACACCGGCCGGTGGCGGTGGCGGCGCCAAATAGGGCTGGTGCGCCATCCGCGCCGCCAGCGCCTTCAGCCCCGGCCAGGAGAAGGGCTGCGCCTCGCCCGTCGTCGCAGCGAGCAGGCGGCCCGCGGGCAGGGCGGCCACCGCGCCGAAGGCGGCAAGCAGATCGCGTCTGGTGGTGGTCGTCATGCGCAGACGAATACGGGGGAGCGGGGGAAAGTTGCAAGATGTCCTTCTACCGCGAAGGCAGGAGAAGGTTAGTTACACCTTGTCGGCGTAGATCATGCGGCCTTGGCCGAGACTCTGCAGCGTATCCTCGAGGTCGGCGGTGGAAAGCGCGAAGCAACCTTCCGAACGGCCGATCTTGCCGTGCTGCGCGACCATGTCGGGGCTCACATACCAGGCGCCGTGGACCACAACGTTGCGCGGCTCGACGTTAGAGTTGGTGGAGTCGAGCCCCATCAAACGCCGCGAGCGGCCGTGCTGGCCGATATAGATGTCCTCGGTGACGTAGGTGCCCTGCGAGGAACAGGCCGAGCCCATCTCGTTCGAGAAGCGGGTGACGTAGCCGATATGTTCGGGATCGGAACCGCGGCCGTGGGCGACGAGCAGGCTGCGGCTGCGGCCCGATGCGAGATCGACGATGTGGAAGCGCGGCTGGGCGGACTGAAGATCAAAATCGACGAGCGCGATCTTGTCACGATAGGGAATGCGGCTGCCATGCTTGTGCAGCGCTGCAAGCGCGCGGCGGAACAGATCGGGCCGGATCGTCATCGGGCTGGCGGGCATCGCCGTCGCCGTCGGCCGGGCGAGGCCAGGCAGGCCGGTGTTGATCTGGGCGAGCACGGGGCCCGCAACGACACCGGCGGCAATCATCGTGCCGGTGCGGAGTATCTCACGGCGCGAATACGCCCCCCGGGGTGATTGCAACTCGAAATCCTTGTGAAGCCCCAACGCCTGGGTAACCCTATAACAGAGTTCCGGTCGCTGCTTCGATAACAGATGGAAGTTGTTCCCTGGTTTTACAGCCGCTTCGGCGCGGGGGACGCACCGTTCATCGTGAGTGCGGCCGGTGCGACCGATTTCGGCTTCGGCGCATGATCCAGCGCGGCGACGAGTCCCGCGTCTCGATCGTAAGGATCGGCATAGGTGACGACAGAACCAGAGGCATCCGGCGCGGCGGTGAAATAGACGATGTAGACCGGCACCGCCGCCTTCACCGACAGCGATTTCATCCGGTAGGTCTGCAGCGCGTTGTCGATCACCGCATGGTCATAGAGTTCGTCCGCCAGCGTGGTGATGTTCTTCACCCGGATGCAGCCGTGGCTCAGCGCGCGGTTGGTCTGGAGGAAACCCACTTTCGACGGCGTATCGTGGAGGTAGATCGCCCAGGCGTTGGGCATGTCGATCTTCATCCGGCCGAGCGCGTTCAGCGGACCGGGCTTCTGGCGGATGTAGGTCTTGCCGCCGATCGTCTGATAGACATAGCCGCGCGCCGTCGAATAGCGCCTGCCGTCGCCTTCGCGCAGCACTGTCGGCGGCAGCGTCCACCACGGATTGACGATGATCGAACCGACATCGGCGGACAGCATCGGTGTCGGGGTCTTAGGCGCGCCGACCACGACGTCGTACATCGCCACGACTTGATCGCCGCGGTACAAGGCGAGGCGGTAGGTCGGCACATTGACCCAGATGTAGCTGCTCCCAAGCGTGCGCGGCATCCAGCGCCAGCGCTCCATCGAGGCGCGGATCGCGGTACGTCGCGCGGGCTCGGTATCGGGCGTGTCGTTCAGCGCATCGCGCAGCGCTGCGTAGCGGGGATCTTGCGGGAGTAGTTCGTGAAGATAGTCCCCGAGTCGCCCGGCGTTGACAGCGTTGGCGATGTCGACATCCATGGTGACGAGCGGGGCGGGCGAGTGGGTGATGTGCCAGTCGAAACGCTCGCGGTGCGTGATCCGCCCGTCAGCATAGTCATGCCCCAGCTGGTGCGCGGTAGCAGTAGCGAGCGATGTGACTGTAGCATCGGTGCGGCCGGCGTTCAGGGCGTCGGCAAGCTCGTCGCGCCTATAACCCTGCGGGCGCAACCCTTCACCGCGGGAGGCATCGACGGCATCGAGCAGCTGGTGCAGCGTCGCGATCGACCAGTGCGGCTGTGGCGGCGGCGGCTTGGCGGGTGCAGCGGCAAGCGCCAAACGGCTGCCCGATCGCGTGCGCCACGCGACCGTTCCTGCCGCAACGAGCAGCAGGGCGGAGGCGGCCGCGACGGCCCCGACCAAATAACGCGGCACGACCATGAAGACCTCGTCGGCGTTGCCCCCGCCACCGGCACGCGGCCGCAAGTCTCCGCGCTGGGGGTCACCTTACCGCGATCAGCGATGATGTCGATGTGTCGTCTTGCTCTCAGCCTTCTTGTCCGGAGATTTCGTCTTGGCGGTGTGGCTGGCACGCGACGGCTTGGCGGCCTTGCCGTGCTTGGCCGAGGCAGGCGTCGCCATCCGGCCATGCACGCGCGGCTTGGCGGCTCTGGTGGGTGCCCTGACCGGAGCGGTGGTGCGCGGCGAAACCTGAGGCGTGGCGGCCCGAAGCAGCGGCGGCGGCGCCGGATCGCCATCCTCGTCCGAGGCGCCCTGTTCGACTGCCGGTTCGATCCGCAATGCGGGATGATCGACGCCGGGCAGCACCGAGGCGACCGTCACGATCTGGCCGAGGCCGCGCCGGTCGAGCACCGAGAAGCCCGCTTCGAGCAGGGCGGTCGAATCGCGGTTGCGCGCGACCAGGCTGGGCTCGCCGAGAATGACCGCGATCAGCCGCCGGTTACCCCGCTGCGCCGACGCGACGACGGTGAAGCCGCTGTCCACGGTATAGCCGGTCTTGATACCGTCGACCCCGCCGACCTTGCCGAGCAGATGGTTGTGGTTGATCATCGTCGATCGCATCCAGACGAAATCGCGCTCGCCGAAATAGCTATAGAAGCGCGGATGATCATGGACCAGCGCCAGGCCGAGGATCGCCAGATCGCGCGCCGTCGTCACGTTGGAGGGATCGGTCAGCCCGCAGGCATTGGCGAAGTGGGTGTTGCGCATGCCCAGCATCTGCGCCTTGGCGTTCATCATGCCGACGAAGTTCGCCTCGGTGCCGCCCAGCTTTTCGGCAAGCGCCACCGCGATGTCGTTGGCCGATTTCACCGCCACCACCGAGATCGCATTGTCGACGCTGATGCTCTGCCCGACCGCCAGGCCGAGCCGCGACGGCTTCATCGATGCGGCATGCTGCGACACCACCACCGGGTCGCCGACCCGCAATCGGCCCGACTCGAGCGCGTCGAACACCAGGTACAGCGTCATCATCTTGGTGAGCGACGCGGGGTGGCGCAGTTCGTCGGGCGCGTTGGCGTAGAGCACTTCGCGCGTGTTGGAGTCGACCAGGAAAGCAGCGTAGCGCGCGGGCGGCGCTGCAGCGCTTGCCGCAGTCGCGCCGACGAGCATCAGGAGGAACGCCACGAGCCAATACCGAACCGGCTGAAACAAGCCGGTCACCGCGCAAAGCCTCGCGCGCGGCTGAAAAAATGAGTCTGCAAGCGTCCCGCCCTGAACAACGAGGCCGTACGCCTCTCGTGAAATCATAGGCTTCGCCACGACTCTAGCCAACCATTCTCGTTTCGGGCGGGCGCTTGCGCTCCACGGGCCGTCGCAGCAACGCACTCAGCTTACCGCACGATTCGCCTATGGAGCCTCGCACATGAACATAGAGTGCCAAGAAGAGGCATCAATCTTTGCCCGCGGATAACCGCCACTTAGTGCCACTTTATGACAGGCGGCGGTCCAGTGTCACAGAGCCGTAACAGGGCTTACCTAGACGCGATGCCAGCCGGGGGGTCACTACCGGCGATCGGAGACATGCATCATGTTCAAGACTTTCGTCGCGGCCACCTGCCTGGCCGGGCTGCTCGCATCGGCCGCGCCTGCCGCCGACATCTCGGGCGCCGGCGCCACCTTCCCAGCCCCCGTCTACGCCAAGTGGGCCGAGACCTATAAGGCGCAGACCGGCGTCGGCCTCAACTATCAGGCGATCGGTTCGGGCGGCGGCATCAAGCAGATCAAGGCCAAGACGGTCGATTTCGGCGCGTCCGACAAGCCGCTGAAGCCCGAGGATCTCGCAGCCGCGGGCCTGTACCAGTTCCCGACCGTGGTGGGCGGCGTCGTCCCCGTGGTCAACATTCCCGGCATCTCGGCCGGCCAGATCAAGCTCACCGGCCCGATGCTGGCGGCGATCTTCTACGGCCAGATCAAGACCTGGAACGATCCTACCATCGCCGGCCTCAACCCGGGCGTGAAGCTCCCCGCGATGCCGATCACCGTGGTCCACCGTTCGGATGGTTCGGGCACATCGTTCCTGTTCACCTCGTACCTGTCGATGAAGAGCCCCGCCTGGGCGTCCAAGGTCGGCGCGTCCGACTCGGTCAACTGGCCCACCGGCCTCGGCGGCAAGGGCAATGACGGTGTGGCGGCGTTCGTGAAGCAAACGCCGGGCGCGATCGGCTATGTCGAATACGCCTATGCCAAGCAGAACCACGCCGCTTATGTCGACGTGCAGAACAAGGCCGGCAAGTATCCGAAGCCTGAGGCCCCGGCGTTCGCCGCCGCCGCCGCCGGCGCCAAGTGGGCGCAGGCTCCGGGCAACTACCTGCTCCTGCTCGATCAGCCGGGTGCGGCATCGTGGCCGATCACCGGTGCGACCTTCATCCTGGTCTACAAGAACCAGGACAATCCCGCCGCCGGCCAGCAGGTCCTGAAGTTCTATGACTGGGCCTACAAGAACGGCGATGCGGCCGCCGCCTCGCTCGATTATGTTCCGCTGCCGATGGCGGTGAAGAACCTGGTCCGCAAGCAGTGGTCGATGAACGTGATGGCGGGCGGCAAGCCAGTCTATACGGGCAAGTAGGCCCTTATTGCTGCGCCACCCTTGCGGCGGCGCGGCGAGAAACGACAAGGGTGGGCGGGGCGCTTCGCGGCGTCCCGTTCGCGCATGACGGACATGGCAGGGGCGGGCATGACGGCCACGACGATGGACATCGACACCGCGCCCCGCGAGATGACGGGGCAGGGCGCGCTCGGCGAGGCGATCTTTCGCTGGCTGTGCGCCGGCGCGGCGACCCTGCTGCTCGCCGCCCTCGCCGGCGTGGTCGCCAGCCTGGCGATCGGCGGCTGGCCGGCCTTCCGCCAGTTCGGCTTCGGCTTCCTGACATCGACCGAGTGGAACCCGGTGACCGAGGTCTACGGCGCCGCCGGGCCGATCGTCGGCACCATCGTCACCTCGCTCCTGGCGCTGATCATCGCGCTGCCGCTGGCGATCGGTGTCTCGGTGTTCCTCGTCGAGTTCTGCCCGCGCAACATCGCCAAGCCAATCGCGGTGGCGGTCGAGCTGCTCGCCGGCATCCCCTCGATCGTCTACGGCATGTGGGGCCTGTTCGTGCTGGC
>CAXTBZ010000100.1:0-8427 GCA_964242855.1 uncultured Sphingomonadaceae bacterium | reverse complement strand
TGCTGCCACTTGCCCTTGGGATCGGTGAAGCGGAGGTCGACCCATTCGATCTCCTTGTCCTTGATCATGCTGAGAACGTCGGAAGCCTTGTTGGCCATCGTGGGTGCCCTTTCCCGCTTTGAGGATGGAGAAAACCAGTAAGAAACTACACTGCATCGCCGTCCCGCTCGCCGGTGCGGATGCGGATGGCGGTGTCGACCGGAAGCACGAAGATCTTGCCGTCGCCGATCCGCCCGGTCTGCGCGGCGTTCTGAATGGCCTCGACGACCCTGTCGGCCAGACTGTCCTCCACGACGACCTCGAGCTTCACCTTGGGCAGGAAATCGACGACATATTCGGCGCCGCGATAGAGTTCGGTATGCCCCTTCTGCCGGCCGAAACCCTTGGCTTCGGTGACCGTGATGCCCGACACGCCCACCTCGTGCAGGGCTTCCTTCACCTCGTCCAGCTTGAAGGGTTTGATGATCGCCTCGATCTTCTTCATGTCGTCTGCGCTCCCTCCCCGGGCGCCAAGCGCTCCGGGTTCAATAAGCGTGCCATGCGCGGAGTCGCAAGCGGGCGGCGGCTCGCATGTGCAGCAAAGTTGGAGTCTGCCCGATCGCTGTGCAGAAATCGACTCCTTTGCCTACATTCCAGGCATCCGGATGTCGCGTAATTGCCGCATTCGTCCGGCAACGATCGGCGATGGTCGGCTCCGCTCCTCATGCGATTCTGCTGTGCGCGGGGCTCGGATCGCGGCTGCTGCCACTCACCGCCGATCGACCGAAGTGTTTGATCGAGGTCGGCGGCCGCACGATCCTCGAGCATCAGGTGGACGCGCTGCGGCAAGCCGGGGTGTCCGGCGTAACGGTGGTCGGCGGCTGTTGCTTCGAGCGGCTGGAAGCATTCGTCGCGGAACGCTGGTCTTTGGGCGAGCGGCCCGAATTGCTGTTCAACCCGTTCTATGCGGTGTCGAGCTCGATCGGCAGCGTGTGGATGGCGCGGCACCGGCTGGCCGCGCCGTTCTGCGTGCTCAACGGCGACACGATCTATGATCCTGCGGTTGTCAGGAGCGGACTGTCGCATGCGCGGCCCGGGCTCAACCTGTTCGTCGAGCCGATCGGCATAGCGGAGGCCGACGACATGCGCGTGCACCTCGACGGCGAAAGGATTATCGCGGTTTCGAAGGACCTGCCGACAAGCGTCGCGCAGCACCGCTCGCTGGGCTTCGTGATCGGCGATGGATCAGAAGGTTATGCGGCGGCGCTCGACACGCTGATCCGCAGGAATCAAGGCGCGCAGAGCTTCCACCACGCGATCGTCGACCGTCTGGCGCATCAATCCGCTGTTCACGCCATAATCTTCGACCATGGCGCCTGGACCGAGATCGATCGGCCGGAGGACATCGCGCGGTGGCAGGAAAGCGCTCACCCGGCAGCCGGAACGCGCTACAAGCGGGCATGAGTGCTGCTCCTCGTGTCGCGTTCTTGTTCCTCGGCGAAACGCTGCTGATCCCGCACCTTTACCCGATCGTCGAGGCGCTGGCCGATCTGGCGCCGGACCTGGACACCGAATGCTGGGCCGCGACATCAGTGCATGAGGGCCTGATCGCAGGCTGGCTCGCGGAGGCGGGACTGACTGATCGGGTGCGGGTGCGGCGCGCGCCGGGCTTTGCTGACCTGCCGCATCTGAAGCATGGCGAGAACCCGCCACTACCGCCCAAGCTGCCGACGCTGCTGCGCCTGCTGCCCCATCTGCTTGGCGCCAGAGCAGTGGTGTGCGCCGAGCAGACCAGCCTGTGGCTGCCGACGCTCCTACCGTTCTGGCGGACGCGCTTCATCAAGACCTCGCACGGGGTCGGCTCGATGAGCGCGCGCGACGATCGCCGCCGTCGCGCGGCCTGGCGGCTGCTGGTGCCGAGCGAACGCGAAAAGGCGACGTATCTCGCCCGTGGCCTGCCTGATGCAAGACTGGTAGTCACCGGTTATGTGAAGTCCGGTTTCCGAGCGTTGGCGCAGCCACCGAAGCTCTTCGCGGACAGCAAGCCTGTCGTCGTCTACGCGCCGCACTGGCAGCGCAGCCGCTCCTCCTGGTGGCAGTGGGGTCGCGAGATCGTCGAGATGCTGGCACGGCAGGAGCGCTTCAACGTCATCCTCGCGCCGCATCAGCGACTGGTCGAGACGGCGCCTGAGGTTCGCGCGGCGCTGGCCGCAGTCGCGCACTTGCCGCACGTCCACACCGACCTCGACAGCTTTGCGATGGTCAATGGGAGTTACATGGGTGCCGCCGACATCTATCTGGGCGACACGTCGAGCCAGGTCGTCGAGTTCCTGATCCGGCCGCGGCCCTGCATCTTCCTCAATCCGGATGCACTCGACTGGCGGGCGACGGACGACCATGGATTCTGGAAATGCGGCGAGGTCGTGGACCGGCTCGACGCGCTGCCGAAGGCGCTCGCCCGAGCATCAGCCGAACATTCCCGCTACGTCGCCGAGCAGCGCGCATTTGCGGCAGACATGCTGGGCGACGCCAGCCCCGAAGCGGCTCGGCGTGCGGCGCGGACCTTGATCGAGGCACTGGCGTGAAGGCGGACTGGCTCGCGCCCGCCACGCTCAAGGACGCGACGATCGCCCAGCGCGAGATCGCCGAAGCCTGCGAGGTGACCGATCGCATCGGCGAAGTGCGCACCATCGCCGGTGCCGATACCTCGATGAAGTGGCGCGACTCACGTGGCCCCATTCACGCCGCGATCGCGCCGCTGTCATGGCCCGACCGCGTGCCGCTCCCGGCTGCCGTCGCCACGCGCATCCCGCCGTTCCCCTATGTGTCGGGCTATCTCGGCTTTCGGGAGGCGCCGGCGCTGGTCGCGGTGTGGGAGCAGATGACGGACAAGCCCGACATCCTGTTCGTCGACGGGCAGGGCCGGGCGCATCCACGCCGCTGCGGCCTCGCGACGCATCTGGGCGTGCTGCTCGATACGCCGACCGTCGGTGTCGCCAAGTCGGTGCTGTGGGGGCGCATCGAGGGCGAATTAGATGAGGAGCCGGGCGCAACCGCGCCCCTGATCGATCGCGGCGAAGTTGTGGCGATGGCGGTGCGAACGCGGGCGAGGACGCTCCCGGTGTATGTCAGCACAGGGCATCGGGTGTCACTGGAGACGGCGGTGGAGTGGGTGCTTCGCTTGTGCGCGGGGCGGCGCCTGCCGCTGACTACGCGCCTTGCGCATGACGCGGCGAATGCGGCGCGGGTGGCGTATGCGGGCAAACCCTGATGCACCCCGTCATCCCAGCGAAGGCTGGGATCTCGTGTGGAGAAACGCGGCGCCCGCTATACCGAGACCCCAGCTTTCGCTGGGGTGACGGGTTGGCTCACCCGCGCTTGTGGCTGGCCTTCCAGGCCTTCACCGCGTCCATCGCCTTCTCGACATGGCCGGCCGGGTCCATCGCCGAATAGGCGAAGATCACCTTGCCGTCGGGCGCGATGACGTAGCTGGTGCGGTTGGCACGGGTGGTGGTGGCGAGCTTCACGTCATAGTCGGCGATCATCTGCGGCGTGGCCGATGCGACGGCGAACTTGTTGCGGCACTCGCTCACCGAGAACTTGTCGAGCACGTCGATCGGATCGGCCGAGACGCCGATCACAGTGGCGCCGAGCTTGTGGAAATCGTCAGTCGCGGCGGCGAAATCATGCGCCTCGACGGTGCAGCCGGACGTGAACGCGGCGGGGTAGAAATACAGCACCACCGGACCCTTCTTCAGCGCCTTGGCGAGATCGAAGGGCATCTCCTTACCCGCGAGGCTGGCCTGCGTCGAAAAGGTCGGCGCGTCGGCACCCACCGGCAAGGCCGCCATCGCAGGAGCGGACAAGGCGAGGGCAGCGAACCCGGACAGCAGGCTGAGCTTCATCGACGATACTCCAGGCGAAGGTTTGGACACAGGATCAGGCGTAGGGCGGGCGATCGAGCCCCGCCGGGCTGCTCGTGAAGATCTGGCAGCCGGTGTCGGTGATGCCGATCGAATGTTCGAATTGGGCCGACAGCGATCGATCACGCGTCACCGCCGTCCAGCCGTCGTCGAGCATCTTCACGTCGGGACGGCCGATGTTGATCATCGGTTCGATCGTGAAGATCATGCCGGGCCTCAGCTCCGGCCCGGTGCCGGGCTTGCCGACATGCACGACCTCGGGTGCGTCGTGGAAGACGCGGCCGACGCCGTGACCGCAGAAATCGCGCACCACGCCGTAGCGGTGCTTCTCGGCATGGACCTGAATTGCGTGGCTGATGTCGCCCAGCCGATTGCCGGGCCTGGCCTGCTCGATGCCGAGCATCAGGCACTCGTACGTCACGTCAACCAGCCGCTTGGCCTTCAGCGGCACCTCGCCGACCAGGAACATGCGGCTGGTGTCGCCGTGCCAGCCGTTCAGCACCGGCGTCACGTCGACATTGACGATGTCGCCGTCGCGGAGCGGCTTGGCCGACGGGATGCCGTGGCAGACGACATGGTTGATCGAGGTGCAGCTGCTCTTGTTGTAGCCGCGATAGCCGAGCGTACCCGGCACCGCGCCCGCCTCGAGCGTCATCTGCCGGACGACGTCGTCCAAGGCTTCGCTGGTCACCCCCGGCACGACGAGCGGCACCAGCGCGTCGAGGATCGCGGCGGCGAGCTGCCCGGCGGCCTGCATGCCGTCAAAGGCAGCGGCATCGTAGAGCTTGATCGCACCGTCACGCTCGATCTCGTCGGCGGCGGAAACGGAAAGATATTGGGTCATCCGCGCTATATAGCGCCCGTGGCCGTCAAGCGCTATGGCGGCGGCGATGAACCAAGATCGCCTCTGGACCGCCGGCATCGTGGTGATCGGCGACGAGATACTGTCCGGCCGCACCCAGGATCGCAACATCGCGCAGATCGGCCTGTGGCTGAACCTGCAGGGTATTCGCCTGAAGGAGGTCCGTGTCGTCGCCGACGACATGGCAGCGATCGCCGAAGCGGTGACGACGCTGGCCGGCCGCAACGATTATCTGTTCACCACCGGCGGCATCGGGCCGACGCACGACGACATCACCGTCGATGCGATCGCCGCCGCGTTCAATATAAAGGTCGAGGTCCATCCCCGCGCCCGCGCCGTGCTGGAGGCCTATTATGCGAACCGCGGCGGCCTCAACGAGGCGCGGCTACGCATGGCGCGCGTGCCGGCGGGCGCGACGCTGATCGAGAACCGCATATCGGGCGCGCCCGGCATCCGCCTGAACAATATCTTCATCCTCGCCGGTGTGCCGCACATAGCGGGCCAGATGATCGATGCGCTGACCGGCACGCTGGAGGGCGGCAAGCCGCTGCTGTCTGCCACGCTCGGCTGCTGGGTGGCCGAAAGCGAGGTCGCCGAGCTGCTGTTGCGGACCGAGAAGGCGCACGAAGGCTGTCAGATCGGCAGCTACCCCTTCTTCCGCGAAGCCAAGGTCGGCGCCAATTTCGTCATCCGGTCGACCGAACAGGACCGGCTTGATGCGTGCGGCAGTGCCTTGGCGGACGAGTTGGCCAAGCTCGGTTACGGCACCGTCGCCGGCGGAATCTAGGTACTCGCAGCGGGCTGGGCGCGCGGCGTCGCGGCGATGATCGCTACTGCGACGAGCCCCGCAGTGGTTGCCACCACGAAGGCCGCGCCGGGGAAGTAGAAGGGTGCGTGCGGCCCGGTGAAATAGGCGAGCGGCTGCGCCAGTATCAGCGGGGCCAGGATCGCCCCGAGCGCCGCCACACTGGCGTTCAGCCCCTGCAACTCGCCCTGCCGATCGGCCGCCACCCGCTTCGACATCATCGCCATCAGCGATGGCTGGACGAGGCTCTGGAAGGCGCTCATCGCGAGCAGGCAGAACACGACGATGGTCGATCGCGTGATCGCATAGCCGGCAAACGCCATGCAGGCGGCGAGCAGCCCGATCATCACCGCGCTGCGTTCTCCGAACCGCTTGACGATCCGGCCGACGAGCAGGATCTGCACGCTCGCCATGCCGAGGCCGGACACCGCGAGCGAGAGCCCGATCAGCCCGCTCGACCAGCCGAAGCTCGCGATCGCATAATAGGCCCAGGTCACCGGATAGACGGTGACCGCCAGTTGCCAAAAGAAATAGGCGGCGACGAGCGGCAGCACGGCAGGCACGCGACTGATCGCACGCAGCGCACCGAGCGGATTTAGCCGCTTAAGATCGAGCGAGCGGCGTCGTTCGGGCGGCAGCGTCTCGGGGAAGACGATGAGCCCGTAGAGGAAGTTGCACGCCGCCAGCGCCGCCGCCGCGTAGAACGGCCAGCGTGGACCCAGTGTGCCGAGCACGCCGCCAAGTGCGGGGCCGACGACGAAGCCGATGCCGAAGGCGGCGCTGATCCGGCCGAAGCTTTTTGCGCGATCATCGGCGCTCGAGATGTCGGCGAGCGCCGCCATCGCCGGGCCGTAGGAGGCGCCGAAGATGCCGGCGAGGAAGCGACCGACGAACAGCCATCCGATCGACGGCGAGAAGCCGACGACCAGATAGTCGATCGCCATGCCGCCGAGCGATCCGAGCAGCACCGGCCGGCGCCCGAAACGATCGCCCAATCCGCCCGCCAGCGGGCCGCACAGGAACTGCACCCCGGCATAGACCTGCCACAGCCATCCGCCGATCCGCGTCGCTTCCGACAACGTGCCGTGATCGAGCTTCATCACCAGCGCCGGCAGAACCGGCATGACGATCCCGAAGCCGATCGCATCGATGAAGATGGTCGCCGCAATGAAGCGAGCGGCGCGCGCAGGATCCAAGGGTGCCGGAGATGATGCCATGTCCTGCTCCCCCGTTGCCGCTGCACAGATGTCGGCGAGCCTCACGCCCGCCGCCGGACGATGTGGTATGGGAGCAGAGGCGCATCGGCAAGCACCGGACGAATGGGTGCACTCGTCACAGCGCCGGCAGCGTCAGGCGATCGTCGGAACGATCCCGCCTTCTGCACGGATGGCGGCGCCATTGGTCGCCGCGGCCAGCGGGCTGGCGAGGAAGGCGACCGTCGCGCCGATCTCGTCCGCCTCGATGAAGCGGCGGATCAGCGAAAGCGGACGCACCTTCTCGAAGAACAGCTGCTCCGCTTCCTCGTCCGTTTTGGCGTCGGGAAGAACGCTCTTCACGAAGTCGATGATGCCTTCCGACCGGGTCGGTCCGGGCATCACGGTATTGACCGTCACGCCGGTGCCCTTGGTCAGTGCGGCGAGCCCGCGCGAGATCGCCAGCTGGGCCGATTTGGTGGTGCCGTAATGGATCATCTCCTCCGGGGTCACGACGCCACTCTCGGACGAGATGAAGATCACCCGGCCGCAGTTCTTCTCCAGCATCTTCGGGAAATAGTGGCGTGACAGCCGAGCACCCGAAACGACGTTGACCTCGAACAAATGATGCCAATCCTCGTCGCTGATCTCGCCGAAAGGCTTGGCCTCGTAGATGCCGAGATTGTTGACAAGGATATCGACCTCCGGGAGGGCCGCGATCAGCGCAGCGGCACCGTCCGCCGTGCCGGGATCGGCGAGGATCGCACGCACCTGCCCCGGCGCCTGAGCGTTCTCCCTGATCTGTTCGACGGCAGCATCCAGCTTGTCCTGCGAGCGGCCGGTGATGGCGACGTCCACGCCTTCAGCGACGAGCCGCTGGGCAATGGCGAGGCCGATGCCCGCCGTCGATCCGGTGACGAGAGCAGTCTTGCCGGCAAGTTCGAGGTCCATGATGAAACTCCTGCAATGAAGGATGGAGGTAGGGTGCCGACCGGCAGCAGCAAGCCGGATCTCGATAGTTTTCGCTCCGATGCTGCACGGCAGGTTCGCAGGAGCGGGAATCACGGCGCCGCTTGGACTGTGTTGGGCGCGCCGCTAAACAGGTCGCGGGCAAACGGGCAGGGGGCTTGTCATGGGCGCGGCTGGACATATTCTGGTGTTCATCAGCATCATTGTCGGGATGGCGGTTACCGATCTTCTGGCCAGTTTCCATCGGCTGATGATCGCAGCGCGAAAGGTTCGCTGGTACTGGCCCATACCGCTCCTCGCCGTCCTCCAGCTGTTGTCGCTGATCGAGATGTGGTGGGCCGAGTACGACCTGTATTCGCAGGAAAAGGCCATAACCATCGCCGCGTTCCTGCCGAACATCTTGATTCTGATCCTCATGTTCCTGATGACGGCGGCGGTGCTGCCCGATGAGCTGCCCGAGGGCGGCATCGATCTTCAGGTTTATTACTGGAAGGTAGCGCGCTATTTCTGGCTCCTGAACAGTCTTGTATTCATTGCCATTTTCGCCTTCATAGCGCCACGCACGACCTTTCCCGGCGCAACCACGGTGACCTTCATCGAGCAATGGTGGGGCAACATGCTCTCGCTCGCATTCGACATCGCCATGATCGTGTGGCGGCGCGAATGGCTCCACAAGCTGCTGATCATCGGGCTGAC
>CAXTBZ010000099.1:0-8450 GCA_964242855.1 uncultured Sphingomonadaceae bacterium | reverse complement strand
ATCTTCTTGCGCGGGTAGCAGAGGATGTCGATCAGCCCGTAATAGCGCTCGACCTCCTGGTGCGGCACGCGGCCGACGAAACGGATGCGGCCCGCCACCGGCGATGCTTGCGCCTGCGCCTTCAGCGCATCGGCACGCGGGCCGCCGCCAACCAGCAGCAGATGCGCTTGCGGCCGCCTTGCAACCAGCGCCGGCATCGCCGCGATCAGATCGTCGATGCCCTCATAGTCGTAGAGCGACCCGATGAAGCCGATCACCTCGGCGCCATCAAGGCCAA
This sequence comes from uncultured Sphingomonadaceae bacterium, assembly GCA_964242855.1. Taxonomy (GTDB): domain Bacteria; phylum Pseudomonadota; class Alphaproteobacteria; order Sphingomonadales; family Sphingomonadaceae; genus Solisphingomonas. Next base: position 8,173 of record CAXTBZ010000099.1, on the reverse strand, counting down.
GCTCCGCGCGCAAGGCGGCATCCGGCGAGGGCGGATCGCCAAACAAAGCGAGATCGACGCCGTTGGGCGAGACCATGATCTTGTCCCGCGGCACACCCCGCGCGATCAGATCGCCCCGTAAACCCTCGCAGATCACCGCAACCGCATCGGCGCGCTTCACCGCCCAGGTCTCGATCGCCTTGGTCAGGCGGTATTTGGCGGATCCCTCGCGGCCGGTGCCGTTGCCGACCGCGGCATCCTCCCAGAAGGCACGGATCTCGTAGACCAGCGGCAGGCCCAGCGTCTTCGCCGCCGATCGCGCAGCGAGCGCGGTCAGCACCGGCGAGTGCGCATGGAGGACATCGGGCTGGAAGTCTTCGGCCGCGCGCAGGATCGCGCGGGTGAAGCCACGAACCTCGCGGATCTCGGAGAGGATCGGCAATCCCGCCGCCGAACCTCCGCCACGATGGAAGCGCAGGCCGTCGTGGGTTTCCCATTCACCTTCGGCCACCGCCGCCTCGAGCACGTGGCGCGCGCCGGTCACTCCCGCCACCTCGAGCCCCAACGCCTGCTGCGCCTTCAGGATCGCGCGGGTGCGGAAGGTGTAGCCACTGTGCAGCGGCAGCGAATGATCGAGGATATGGAGAACGCGCATGCATTTCCTCTTGTCCCTGATCGGGACTTTTCGCACGATCCTCTGCCACGGCAAGGCTTAACGCCACGTCAACCGGAACGGGCTACGCGTGCTCGGACGATGATGGGACTTGAGACGCGATGATCGACACCTTCTCGCTCGCGCTCGCCCATGGCTTGCTGGCGCTGACCGCGTGGCGGTTGTTCAGGCGGCCCGATCTCGATCGCGACGGCGGCGAGAAGCCCGTCGTCTGGGGCCGCCGCCCCGATGCATGATCTCGCACTCGTCGGCTTCATCGTCGGGCTGATCGTGCTCGGGCTGCGGCGGCCGTTCATCTTCGTGCTCGCCTACGCCTATGTCGACATCGTCTCGCCGCAGCGATTGTCCTATTACCTGCTGAACTCGGTGCCGGTGTCGCTGATCCTGTTCGTGCTCGCGCTCGGCGGCTTCCTCGCGGTGGACGACAAGAGCGGCACGCGGATCGCCGGGCGCCAGTTGCTGATGATCCTGCTGCTGGTCTGGTGCGCCTTCACCACCGTTACCGCCGATTTCCCCGCCGCCGCCGCCGAGAAATGGGACTGGGTGTGGAAGGCGCTGCTGTTCGCGATCTTCCTGCCGTTCACGCTGCGCACCCGCTTGCGCATCGAGGGGCTGCTGTTGTTCATGGTGATCTCGGCCGGGTCGATAGTGGTCACCGGCGGGATCAAGACGATGCTCGGCGGCGGCGGCTACGGCACGCTCAACCTCGGCCTGTCGGACAATAGTGGCCTCTACGAGGGCTCGACGATCTCGACGGTGGCGATCGCGATCGTACCGACGATCCTGTATCTCAGCCGCTACAGCACGATCTTCGCGAGTGATTGGAAGGTGAAGCTCTATGCTTTCGCGCTGGTGTTCGCCTGCCTGCTGATCCCGATCGGCACGGCGACGCGCACCGGGCTCATCTGCATCGGCTTGGTCGCGATCATGGGGCTGCGCGACTCGCGGCACCGGCTGCTCTATCTGGGTGCGATGGGCGCGGCGCTGGCGATCGCGGTGCCGCTGCTGCCGGCGAGCTACACCCAGCGGATGAACACCATCCAGGGCTATCAGTCCGACGAATCCGCCTCCACCCGCGTCGCGGTATGGGGCTGGACCTGGCAATATGTGCAGAGCAATCCCAAGGGCGGCGGCTTCAACGCCTATCTTGGCAACCACATCCAGCTGCACCTGAAGGACGCGCGCGGCCAGCCGATCAACAACGCCGTCGAATATGACAACGCCCGCGCCTTCCATTCGGCATATTTCGAGATGCTGGGCGAACAGGGCTTCCTGGGTTTCGGGCTGTGGGCGCTGCTCCACCTGACGAGCCTGTTCCGGCTAGAGATGCTGCGCCGCCGCTTCCGCCGATCGCAGGATGCCGACGAGGCGTGGATCGCGCCGCTCGCCACCGCGCTCCAGCACGGTCACATCATCTATCTGGTCGGATCGCTGTTCATCGGCATCGCCTTCCAGCCTTTCGTCTACATGATGATCGCGAGCGAGATCGGGCTCGACTCCTACGTCCGTCGCACCCGGCCGCTGAAGGCGCCGGCGCCGATGGGGCAGACTGTACCGCCCGCGCAGGCGCTGCCCGCATGACCCGACCGGAGCTGCGCCCGCTGACCTCGATCCGCGGGATCTTCGCCTGGGCGGTGGTGGTGTATCATGTCCGCCTCGCCTGCATGGGCTGGATGCCGATCGGTGTCATCCGGGTGCTTTCGAAGGGCTATCTCGCGGTCGACTTCTTCTTCCTGCTCTCGGGCTTCGTGATCTGGCTGAATTATGGCGAGCGGCTGCGCGGGCGCGGGGCGGCGGCGGACTTCATCGCGCGCCGGATCGCGCGAGTGTGGCCGCTGCATGCCGTGATGCTGGCGTTCGGCGGCGCGCTCGCGCTGCTGCTGCTGGCGTCCGGGCGCGAGGCCGGGCACTTTCCGGTGGCGCAGCTGCCGCTGCAGATCGCGATGATGCAGAACTGGGGCTTTCTGGGCGGGCTCAGCTGGAACGATCCGGCCTGGTCGATCAGCTGCGAATGGGCTGCCTATCTGCTGACGCCGATCGCGGTGCTGCTGCTCGACCCGCTGGTGCGCGGGCGCCACCTGCCGACAACCGCGCTGGTGGTGGCCGCCGCGCTGCCCTTGCTCGTGCTCGGCGCCCTGGCGCACGCGCGTGGCGAGACGGGGCTCGGCTTCGACATCACGCACTTCGGCCTCGTCCGCTGCCTGTGCGAGTTCGCGTGCGGCACGATGCTGGCGGGCCTGTGGCGGCGCTGGCGTGGGGACGTTCGCGTAGAGACAGTGTGTTGGCTCGCGGGCGCAGGTTGGGTCACGGCATGGGCGGCAGGCTTGGCCGAGGCTTTCGCCGTGCCGTTCGCCTTTGCGACGCTGCTGATGGCGCTGGCGCTGGGTGCGGAGCGGGCACGGCATCCGCTCTCGGGCCGCACGATCCATTGGCTCGGCGAGATCAGCTACGCGACCTATCTATCGCACTTCCTGCTGTTCTTCGCCTTCAAGCTCGCGCTGATCCACGACGATCGCAACGTCCCGCCGCTGCTGGTGCTGGCGTATCTGATCGCCGTGCTGGCGGTCTCGGCCGGGCTGTACCATTGGGTCGAGCGGCCGGCGCAAAGGTGGATCTTGCGGTGGTGGAAAGAGCGAAGCGCCAACGCAGCACCCGTGGCACGTACCTCGACTTCGCTCGGCACGAACGGATGATCAGAAGCCCCCTGACCCGTTCGTCCTGAGCCTGTCGAAGGACGTGCCACAAGCGATTTGCCCGTAGCACGTATCTCAACTACGCTCGGCACGAAGGGATAATGACCTAAGTAAACCGTTCGTCCCGAGCGTAGTCGAGGGACCTTTCCCGCTTGCCCTCAGCTCGCCTCGATTAACTTGATCAGCGCATCGGTGAACGCGGGAATATCCCCCGGCTTGCGGCTGGTGATCAGCTTGCCGTCGACCTGTACTTGCTTGTCGACCACCTCGGCACCCGCGTTCTTGAGATCGGTGCGGATCGAGGGCCAGCTGGTGACCGTACGGCCGTCGATCACGTCGGCCTCCGCGAGCAGCCAGGGGCCGTGGCAGATCGCCGCCACCGTCTTGCCGGCGGCGAAGAAGTCGCGGACGATGCGCAGCGCGTCTTCCTCCATCCGCATCGTATCGGGATTGGCGACGCCGCCGGGGATCAGCAACGCGTCATAATCCTCCGCCTTCACGCCATCGAGCGTCATGTCCGGGGTGATCGTGCTGCCTTTCTCGTCATGCTCCATGCCCTGGATCGGATCGGTCTTGATCGAGGCGAGCGTCACGCTGGCGCCGGCATCGATCAGGCTCTCGCGCGGCTTGAACAACTCGGACTGTTCGAAGCCGTCGGTGGCGATGATAAGGATCTTGGACTGGCCGATCTTCGGCATAAGCTGCTCCTTAAGCTGGGTTTCGCGAAGCTCAACGGCCCACGCCGGTGCCGCGTTCCGGAACCGTGAGGCAAAGCATGGCGTTGGCGAAACCATGGCAAACCCGAAACTCACCTATGTCGACGACAATCTCCCCGGCATCACGCGGCGCCGCGCCGGCAAGAACTGGGCGTATTTCGATCCGCATGGCGAACGCATCAAGGATCGCGAGGAAATCGATCGGCTGAACGCGGTGGGCATGCCGCCGGCTTACAAGGATTGCTGGTTCTGCCCCTCGCCCGACGGCCACATCCAGGCGATCGGTTACGACGGCAAGGGCCGCAAGCAATATCGCTACCACGTCGATTTTCGCGCTGCGCAAGAGGCGGAGAAATATGCCGGATGCGCCGATTTCGGCCGCATGCTCCCTCTGCTCCGCCGCCAGGTCGACAGCGATCTCGCCAACCGCAAGCTCGACAAGCGGACGGCCGTGGCGGCGGTGGTGCGGCTGCTCGATCTCGGCCACGTCCGGGTTGGCAACGAGACCTACGCCAAGGAGAACGGATCGTTCGGCGCCACCACCCTGCGCGCCGATCATGCCGCCGTCCGCGGATCGCGCCTGAAGCTCTGCTATCGCGGCAAATCGGGCAAGATGCAGGACCTCACGATTGAGGATCGGCGCCTGTCGACCATCGTTAAGCGGTGCCAGGATCTGCCTGGACAGCAGCTGTTCCAGTATCTCGACGCGGCGGGGGCTTCGCACGCGGTCAGCTCGTCCGACGTCAACGATTACATCCGAGAGGCGACCGGCGGCGAGTTCACGGCCAAGCATTTCCGCACCTGGGCGGCGAGCGTGATCGCCTACGCCGTGATCGTGGCGGCGGGCAGCGAGGGCATCGGCGTCAAGGCGATGCTGGAGCCGGTGGCGAAGGCGCTCGGCAATACGCCTGCGATCAGCCGCAAATCCTATGTCCATCCGGCGCTGATCGAGCTTGCCAAGGCGGGCGGGCTGAAGGGCCAGGCACCGATGAAGCTGCCCCGTGCCACACGTTGGCTGACGCCTCCTGAGCGTGGCCTGATCCTGTTCCTCGACGTGCTGGCCGCGCAGCCGGAGGCGAAGGCTGCCTGATGCCGATCGCAAAGTCCACCGTGCCTGCCCACGTCTTCACCCCACCCACCGATCTCACCGGCCAAGGCCGCGCGCTGCTTACCGAGACCGCCGGGTGGCTGACCGCCAATTCACTGCGCATCCTGATCGCGTTCGTGGTCGGCGGCGTCATCGTCGCGGCACTGCTCGCGGTGAAGCACCTCGCCCAGCGGTTGTGCCGCGATAGCGATCCGCTGGTCGGCTGGCGAACCATCATCGGCCGGATCGCGGCGCGGACGAGTTACTGGTTCCTGATCGTCGTCGCGGCGCGGCTGGTGGACGGCTATGCCGATACGCCGCCGCTGCTCGACAAGACGATCGCCTTCCTGTTCACCGTCGGCCTCACCTTCCAGGCGGCGGTATGGGCGCGCGAGCTGGCGCTGGGCTTCATCGAGCATCGCGCCGGCGTGACCGACCAGGATCATTCGACCTTGGGTTCGGCGATGGGGATCATCCGCGTCCTCGTCACCTTCACGCTGTTCTCGTTGGCGCTGGTGCTGGTGCTCGGCAATCTCGGCGTCAACGTCACCGGGCTGGTGGCGGGCCTTGGCGTCGGCGGCATCGCCATCGGGCTGGCGGCGCAGGGTGTGTTCAAGGATCTGTTCGCGGCGATCGCGATCATCTTCGATCACCCGTTCCGCAAGGGCGACAGCATCAAGTGGAACAACATTTCGGGCACGGTCGAGCGGATCGGGCTCAAGACTACGCGCATCCGTGCCGTCACCGGTGAACAGGTGATCGTCGGTAACTCGGACCTGCTGGAGAAGGAGGTCTACAACCTCCAGCGGCTGAAGCGCCGGCGCATGATCCTGCAGATCGGCGTCACCTACTACACGCCCGAGGACGTGTGCGATCGCATCCCCGACATGCTGCGCAAGATCGTGGCCGGCGTCGACAAATGCACGACGGTGCGCGTCGGCATGATCGGCTTCGGCGACTCCAGCCTCGATTTCGAGCTGCAGTTCGACGTCGCCTCGCAGGTCTACAACGAGGTGTTCGACGCGCGATCCAAGGTGTGCCTGGCGATCCTGCGCACGTTCAACCAGGCCGGGATCGAGTTCGCCTTCCCCACCCAGACGACGATCACCGCCGATCCATCGGGGCGCGGGATCATGCCGTACCCGGAAGCGGCTGCAGTGGCGGAGGATGCGGCGCCGTCTCCGCTGGCCGATGCTGAGACCGCGGACGAGATAGCGCCATGACCTTCTCCCCTCCCTGAAGGGAGGGGCCGGGGGTGGGTGGAGGCCTGGCGATACGGATGATGTAGACCGAGGCGCGCTCGTATCGCCCAGCCTGAACCCACCCCTCGATCCCCTCCCTTTCAGGGAGGGGAAGCAGTTAGATTCCTCCCGCCACGTCATCCAGCGACAGCAGCGTCGCGTTGCCACCTGCCGATGTCGTGTCGGTCGACGTCACTCGCTCGACGCAGAAGCGCGGCAGATAATGCGGGCCGCCGGCCTTGGGACCAGTGCCGGACAGGCGCTCGCCGCCGAACGGCTGCGACCCCACCACCGCGCCGATCATCGATCGATTGACGTAGAGATTGCCGACCTGGGCCAGCGCCTCGACATCCTCAGCCGAGCGCGCGATGCGGCTGTGCAGCCCCATGGTGAGCCCGAAGCCGGACGCATTGATCCGTGCCACCGTGCGATCGAGATCGCCCGCCGCCCAGGTCACCACATGCAGGATCGGGCCGAACCATTCGCGCTCGAGGTCCTCGATCGCATCGAGGCGGATCACCGTCGGCGGCACGAACAGGCCGTCGGCCGGCGCCGGGACGGTCTTTACCCAGCGCGCGCGCGCCTCCTCGCGGTAGCCCATCAGCCGATCGAAGGCGGCCTGGTCGATCACCGGGCCCACATCGGTCGCCGGATCGGCCGGATCGCCAACCTGCAATGTGTCCATCGCGCCCGCGAGCATCTCCAGCGTGCGCTCGGCGATGTCCTCCTGCAGCACCAGCAGGCGCAGCGCCGAGCAGCGCTGGCCGGCCGAACGGAAGGCGGAGGTGACGATGTCGGCGACAACCTGCTCGGGCAAGGCGGTCGAATCGACGATCATCGCGTTCAGCCCGCCGGTCTCGGCGATCAGCGGCACGATGGGTCGATCATCACTCACCAGCAAGGCGCGGGCGATCTTCCTGGCGGTGGCGGTCGATCCGGTGAAGGCGACGCCGGCGACGCGGACGTCCTCGATCAGCGCCTGCCCCTCTTCCGGGCCACCGGGGAGCAGCACCAGCGCATCCTCGGGGATGCCCGCCTCATGCGCGAGGGCGACCGCCCAGGCACCGATCTGCGGCGTCTGCGGCGCCGGCTTGGCGACCACCGTGTTGCCGGTGGCGAGTGCCGCGGCGACCTGGCCTAGGAAGATGGCCAGCGGGAAGTTCCACGGCGCGATGCACGCCCACACGCCGCGCCCGTCCAGCCGCAGCACGTTACGCTCGCCGGTCGGCCCGGGCAGCTCGACCGGCTGCATCAGCCCGCGCGCCTGGTTGGCGTAGTAGCGGCAGAAGTCGGCCGCTTCGCGAACCTCGCCGATCGCATCGCCATAGGTCTTGAACGCTTCGTGGACGCACAGCCGCATCAGATCGATGCGATGCTTTTCGAGGAGGTCGGCGAGCTTTTCCAGCGCCTGCGCGCGGGTCTCGACGGGGGTGGTGGACCAGGCGGGGAAGGCGGCGGCTGCCCTACTGACGGCGTCCTCTACCCCGTTCGTCCTGAGCGAAGTCGAAGGACGTGCAGCAAGCGCGGCGCTCGCGGCACGTCCTTCGACAGGCTCAGGACGAACGGGTTCTTCGTTGGAGATTGCCGAGACCACCCCCGCCAGCGTCTCGCGGTCCTGCAGGTCGATGCCCGCGCTGTTCCGCCGCACCGGGCCGAACAGGTCGACCGGCATTGGGATCGAGGGGTGGCGGGTGCCGCCGACCGTACGGATCTTCTCGGCCGGATCGGCGAGCAGCTCGGCATCGGAGAGGTTTGCGTCGGCGAGCTGATGGACGAAGGACGAG
>CAXTBZ010000098.1:0-8477 GCA_964242855.1 uncultured Sphingomonadaceae bacterium | reverse complement strand
TCGCGCAGACGAAGCGCGTGCCGAGCTGGACGCCCGCCGCGCCCATTTCGAGATAGCCCGCCATCGCCTCGCCGCGCCCGATGCCGCCGGCGACGAAGACGGGGACGTCGGCGGCGATCACCGGCAGGATCTCCTGCGCCAGCACGCTGGTCGAAACTGGCCCGATGTGGCCGCCGGCCTCCATGCCCTCGACCACGAGCGCATCGACGCCCGATCGGATCAGCTTCTTGGCGAGCGCCAGCGCCGGCGCGAAGCACATCAGCCTGGCGCCCGATCCCTTGATCCGATCGATCGATCCCGCCGGTGGCAATCCGCCCGCCAGCACGACGTGGGTGACCTTATGCTTCGCGCACACGTCGATCAGTTCGGACAGCATCGGGTGCATGGTGATGAGGTTGACGCCGAACGGCTTGGTCGTGAGCGCCTGGGTGGCGGCGATCTCCGCATCGAGCAGGTCAGGCGTCATCGCCCCGCAGGCGATCACCCCGAACCCGCCGGCGTTGGACATCGCCGAGACGAGGTTACGCTCGGACACCCAGGACATGGCGCCCGCCATGATCGCGACTTCGCTGCCGAGGAAATCGGTGCCCCGCTTCATCAGCCGCGCGAGGCGGTCGTGGCCGATGGAACTGGTGGACGCGGTGGCTTCGAGGGTTGTCATGGGCTCTCCCTAAACAAAACCAGACTCACCGTCACCCCGGGCTTGACCCGGGGTCCCGCTTCTTTCTTCTCTGCGGGATGAACTGCGATCGGCAAGGCGGCTGGGTCTACATCATGGCCGATCGGTACCGCGGCACCATGTATGTCGGCGTGACCGCGCATCTGACGCAGCGGATCGATCAGCATAGATCGGGTGACGGATCGGATTTCTGTGCCCGCTACACTCTGAACCGGCTGGTGTGGGCCGATCGCAGCGACGATATCGTGCTGCATCGCGCATGAAAAGAGGCTCAAGCGCTGGCGCCGCGATTGGAGGTTTGAGTTGATCGAGCGTGCTAATCCCGACTGGCGGGATTTGTATGATCTGATCGGCTGAAGGAGGAAGAAGCGGGACCCCGGGTCGAGCCCGGGGTGACGGCAAAAAAGGCGTGTGCCTCTCCTCTAAGCCGCATCCTCTGCATCCAGCCCGTACGCCGTATGCAGCACGCGGACCGCAAGCTCAGTGTAATCCTGGTGGATCAGCACGCTGACCTTGATCTCGGACGTCGTGATCGCGAGGATGTTGATCTGGCGGCCAGCCAGCGCCGCGAACATCGTCGCGGCGACGCCGGCGTGGCTGCGCATGCCGACACCGACTACCGAGACTTTGCAGACCTCGGTGTCGGGGATCAGTTTCTCGTAACCGATCGCGCCCTGCGCTTTTTCCAGCACGTCCAGCGAGCGGGCGAGTTCGGCGCCCGGCACGGTGAAGGTCACGTCGGTCGATCCGACGCCATGCGCGACGTTCTGGACGATCATGTCGACGTTGATGCTCGCCTCGGCCAGCGGGTTAAAAATCGCGGACACCGCGCCCGGCCGATCGGGCACCGCGACCAGCGTGATCTTCGCCTCGCCCCGATCATAGGCGATGCCGGTGATGAGCTGCTGTTCCACCTGTCCGTCTCCGATCTCGTCTTCACTTACCACGAAGGTGCCCGCCGTCGGCTCGGCATCGGGATCGCCGAACGAGGAGAGCACCTGGATGCGCACCTTCTCCTTCATCGCGAGCCCGACCGAACGGGTCTGGAGCACCTTGGCACCGACCGAGGCAAGCTCCAGCATCTCCTCGTAGGTAATCTTGGCGATCTTGCGCGCGCGCGGCACGATGCGCGGATCGGTGGTGTAGACGCCGTCGACATCGGTGTAGATGTCGCAGCGATCGGCCTTCATCGCCGCAGCCACCGCCACTGCCGAGGTATCCGATCCGCCGCGGCCGAGGGTGGTGACGCGGCCCTCCTCGGTCTGCCCCTGGAAGCCAGGGATCACCGCGACTTCTCCGGCCGCGAGGCTGGCGTTGAGCGCTTCCGTGTCGATCGTGCCGATGCGTGCCGAGGCGTGGGCATCTGAGGTGCGGATCGGTAGCTGCCAGCCGAGCCAGCTGCGCGCGGGCACCCCGATCGCCTGCAGCGCGATCGCCAGCAGGCCGGATGTCACCTGTTCGCCCGAAGCGACGACAACGTCATATTCCTTGGGATCGTAGAGCGGTGAGGCCTCGCGGCAGAAGTTGACCAGTCGATCGGTCTCGCCAGACATCGCCGAGACCACCACCGCGATCTGTTCGCCCTTGACCCATTCGCGCTTCACCTGCCGCGCGACGTTGCGGATGCGCTCGATGCCCGCCATCGACGTGCCGCCGAACTTCATCACGATGCGGGCCATGCGAATGCTCGAATATTTCGGGCGGAAGACGCCTGTGGGAAAGAAAGCGGCGCCCTGTTACGTGCAGGGCATGAGCGATGCAACCACGATAGACCCCGCTGAAGCCGCGCATTTCGGTGCGCTTGCCGCCGATTGGTGGGACCCCAAGGGCTCATCCGGGATGCTGCATCGGCTGAACCCGGTGCGGCTCGCGTTCGTGCGCGAGATGATCGACCGGCACTTCGGGGGCGAGCGGAGCGATCGCCATCCGCTGGCGGGCAGGCGTGCGCTGGACGTCGGCTGCGGCGCCGGGTTGCTTACCGAACCGCTGGCGCGGATGGGCGCTGCGGCGGCGGGGCTCGATGCGGCGCCGGAGAACATCGCGGCGGCCAAGCTTCATGCGGACGGGCAGGGGCTGGAGATCGACTATCGCGCCGGCAGCGTCGAGAGCCTCGGCGGGGGCGAGGTGTTCGATCTGGTCTGCTCGATGGAGGTGATCGAGCATGTCAGCGATCCGGCTGCCTTCGTGGCAGGCCTGGCGCGCGCGTTAGCGCCCGGAGGGCTGATGCTGCTCTCGACACCCAATCGCACCGCGCTCTCCCGCCTGGCGCTGATCACGGTGGGTGAGGGGATGGGGCAGATCCCTCGAGGTACGCACGATTGGGAGAACTTCATGAAGCCCGAGGAGCTGGAAGGGTTTCTCAACGATGCTGGACTGAAGGTGATCGAGACGCGCGGGCTCTCGCTCGATCCAGCGAGAGGCTTCGTCCTCTCGAGCGACATGCGGATGGATTACCTGATGGCGGCGGTGGCGGACTGAAGAGTCAAGCCTCGGCCGGCTCCCGATATCGCTCCGCCACGGCACGCTTCGACATCAAAGGCGCGAAGGCAAGGCGCGCTTCCTGGATCGCCTCCCACACCCTCTCGTCGGAGAGCGGCGGTATCGTGACCGTCTCGCGGCGATCGAAGCCGATCAGCGCGGCATCGACGAGATCGTCTGCCTCCATGATCATCTCCGCCGGGAAAGCGCTGATATCCTTGCCCGAACGCTCCCAAATTTCGGTGCGGGTGGCGCCGGGCAGCACCGCCTGGGTGTAGATGCCCTTTCCTCCCAGCTGGCTCGACATCGCTAGGCTGAGGTTAAGCACGAACGCTTTGGTGCCGCTATAGACGCCGTCGAAGTCTTCGGGCGCCAGAGCGAGCACCGAGGCGATGTTGACGATCGCGCCCTTGCCTCTGGCGAGGAAGGCCTTTGCGGCGGCTGCGGCGAGGCGGGTCGGCGCGGTCACGTTGAGCGCGATGATGCGCGTGAGCTCCACCGGCCCGTTCTCGAGCAGGCTGCCGTCGAGCGACATGCCCGCATTGTTGATCAGCAGCACGACGTCGTCACCCGCCAGCCGCTCCTCCACCTTCGTCACGTCGGCATCGACCGTAAGATCGGCGGCAAGGACCTCGACGGTGACGCCGGCATCGGCACGTAACCGCGCCGCCAGAGTCTCCATGCGCGCTCCGTCGCGGGCGACGAGAACGAGATCGTGGCCGCGCTTTGCCAGCCGATCCGCATAGATCGCGCCAAGGCCTGTCGATGCGCCCGTGACGAGGGCGGTGCCGGTATGGGTGCTCATGTCGGAATCTCCTGATCGGCTCGGCCAAGCGAGTCACTTGCAACTTGATAGTGACTGGGATATGATCATGCAATGGACTTCGAGACATATTCTTCGGGACCTTGCCCGATCGGCCGAGCGGTGCTCCGCGTCGGCGACGCCTGGAGCATGATGATCCTGCGCGACGCGGGCTCCGGCGCGACGCGTTTCGATCAGTTCCGTGTCTCGCTTGGCATCGCGCCCAACATCCTCGCGCGGCGCCTGGCCGCGCTGACGGAGGATGGGCTGCTCGAGAGGCGCCGCTATTCGGAACACCCACCGCGCGACGAATATGTGTTGACCGCGAAGGGACGCGAGCTGCTGCCGATCCTCCTGGCGCTCGGGGCGTGGGGTGCCAAGCACCATGGCGAGGGCGGCGTGAGCCGCGCCATCGATCGCGAGACGGGCTCGATAATAGAGCCGATGGTGGTCGATCGCGCGACCGGGCGTCCCCTTGCCGAGATGACGCTCGCGATCGTCGCGCCCAACTAGCTGGCGACCGTCTCCGGATCGACTACCGGCGCCAGCAGGCGACCCGCAGCGGCGCGGACGACCAGCAGCACGATGCCGGACGCGGCGATGACGATCGCGTGCAGTGCCCAGAAATCGAAACCGCTCATCCTGTCCAGCAGGGTGGCGAACTTGGTGACGATCATGCCGGCGAGGAACAGCGAGAGCAGATAGGCCGACATCATCGTCGAATTGACCGCCTTGGGCGCCACGCGCGAGAACAGCGCCAGCCCCACCGGATAGATGTTCACGAAGCCGATATCGTTCAGGATGTGGAAGCCGAGCGCCCAGCCGAGCCCCACCTTCTGCCCGGTCTGCGCCTCGTGCAGCGCGCCAAACGCCAGCGACAGCGGGGCCAATGCGGCGATGAACACGCCGATCGTCATCTTGGTGATCTCGTTAGGCTCGGTGTAGCGCTTGCCCCACCACCGCCAGAAGATCACCACCGCAACGAGCAGCACCGTCGAGACGATCGCATCGAGCGAGATCAGGTAGCTCGCGGGCATCTCCCAGCCCAGGATGTTGAGCTGGTAGTGCGCGTCGCCCCATAGCTCGTAGGCGGCGAAAATCTCCTGGTTGCCCACATAGGCGCAGGCGATGATCGGGATCAGCAGGATGAGCACGAGGATGCGCTTGCCCTCGCCGGCGACCAGCCTCGGGCGCGGCTCGACGACGTGTCCGGGTGCCGGCTGAGGCTCGGCAGGCAGCCAGCGTCGGCCGGCGACATAGACGGCGAGCCCGATCAGCATACCGATCCCGGCCGCGCCGAAACCGAAATGCCACGCCACCTTCTGGCCGAGATAGCCGCACACGATCGGCGAGACGATCACCGCGACCTGGATGGCGAGCGTGTAGATCTGGAAGGCGTCGGCACGGCGCGGATCGCCCGGTGCGTAGAGATCGCCGACCTGCGCCGCCAGATTACCCTTGAAGAAGCCGCTGCCGATCAGGATGCAGGCGAGCGCGATCAGATAGGTCTGTTCGAACGCCATGCAGAAGTGGCCGATTGCCATCGTCGATCCGCCGAACAGCACCGCGCGCGTCCGCCCGATGAAGCGATCCGCCACGAAGCCGCCGAGCAGCGGGGTCAGATAGACCAGCCCACCGTACAATGCCGCGATCGCCCCGCCGAGCGCGACCGGGCTGAGCGGGCCGAAGCACCATTCGAGCAGGTGGCGGAAAGGGCCGAAGCCCCAGATGTTGCCGATGTGGCCGGGGGTGAACAGCTGCTTGGCGCTGTAGAGCGCCAGCAGCGCGGTCATCCCGTAGTAGGAGAAGCGCTCCCATCCTTCGGCAAAGGCGAGGAAGCCCAAGCCGCGCGGATGGCCGAGGAAGGCGCGATCGGTCTGGTAGTCGCGCGCCGACGGTGTTTCTTGGGCTGTGTTCACTCCCAGAAATCGACCTTGTCGTAATGCGGTGGCGGCGCGATCACCTCCATCCGCTCGGACAGCATCGGGCGGAACGACGGGCGGCTCTTCAACCCCGAATACCACTGCTTTGTCTGTTCATGTCCGCGCCAATCGATCCCGCCGAGATAGTCGGCGACCGAGAGATGCGCGGCGGCGGCGAGATCGGCGAGGCTCAGCACCGGGCCGCCCAGCCAACGGCGGTTATCGAGCAACCAGTCGATGTAATCGAGATGCCCGTTGGCATTCTTCATCGCCTCGCGCAGCATCTTAGCATCGGGCGAGGCGCGGTGGACGAGGCGCTTCAGCATCCGCTCTTCGCTCAGCGGGCCGACCACCTCGGCGAAGAACTTTTCGTCGAACCAGGCGACCAGGCGGCGGATCTCGGCGCGCGCCGGCGCGTCACCGGCGATCATCGGCGCGCGATCGACCGTCTCCTCGAAATACTCGCAGATCGCGCCGCTGTCGCACAGCTTGAGCTGGCCCTGCACCATCACCGGGGTCTGACCGGCGGGATTGAGATCGATGAACTCGTCGCGCCGGAGCCACGGCGATTCGCGCACCATCTCGTAGCCGACACCCTTCTCGCCGAGCATCAGCCGGACCTTGCGCGAAAAGGGGCATAACGGGAATTGCAGAAGTTGCCACATGATCGCCCCTGCTTAGGGGCGACAGCGGCGAGGGGGAAGGGGCTGACGGCGCGGGTGACACGATCGTCCCGATCTCGCGATATCCGACGGCCGGTCGCCATACGGATCAGCCGAGTATCGCGCAAAACTCCAACCTGTCGCGCGGCGTGTTGTACACCCTGATTGCGCGTAGCGTGATCAGCCTGGCCGCATGCAATGCATCGATGATCTCGCTGAAGCTGTTCGGTGTGAATTGCCAGGCATGGGTATCGATATAGTTACCGTTGGCCTCGGCGAAATGCTTGTCGGTCGCCGCGATCGCGGCCGAGAGGCTAGGCTCCTCACGCGGCGCGGAAGCGCCCGCCCAATGCCGGACCGCATCGTTATGCGTGCGTTCCGACAAGAAGTTCAGGACGTTCTCGTACGTGTGCAGGGAACGCTTCTCACGATGCGCCTGAAGCACCGCGCCGATCGTACTTTCGGCCTGGCGAGCGTCGAAGCAATATCGCTTATCCGGGATGACGATATAGTATCGCCCGCCGGGTTCCAGCTTGGCGGCGACATCGTTCAGGTGACTTACCAGATCGGGCTGATGCTCGATCGAATGACTGCTCAAGATCGCGGCGAAAGAGCGGTCGATCTCGGACAGGGGGCAGGTGTAATCGATTTTGTCCGGACATCCGCCGGTATCGAGCCCCATTTCGCCTGCCCGGCGCCGAAGCTCAACCTCATCGAAGACATCGAAATATTGGACATCGGCACCACGGAGTACCGGGTTGCAAAAGGGACCGATCTCAAGCTTTGGACCGGGATGTCGCTCCACAATATGCTGTACAAAGCTCTCTTTGGTGGAACCCAACGACGATACCCGGCCCTCGGAAACGCCGAACGAGTGGAAGTGCGCCAGGCATTCCGCGTCGCTCATATGGCTCAGATCGCCGTTCACGCTCCGATAGATTTCCGGATCGAGAACTGACGGCGGTTCATCGACAGGCATCGTCATTCCTTCGAGGTCTCCACCCTTCTTCTAGCTCTTGCCAGGTAGCCGCTCGGCGGGCTGCGTCGATGCTGGGCCGGCAAGAGGGATGCGTCTAACCCGATGCAAGCCGGATTGCGAGGCCGCTCGCCCGCACCCGCGACGTCAGCTGGAGCGTCCGCGTTCCAGATTGTGGCCGAGGCGGCGCTTGCACCCTATTCCGCTGCCACCGCCGTCGCCTCGTCGCTGAGCGGGTGGGCTAGGCGCGTGACCATCTCCTTGGGGCAGACCTGCCAGATGCGGGCCCGCCAGTGGCTCCAGTCGGCGAGCACGGTGTGCGCCCACTTGCTGTCGGTG
Source organism: uncultured Sphingomonadaceae bacterium (assembly GCA_964242855.1). Classification (GTDB taxonomy): domain Bacteria; phylum Pseudomonadota; class Alphaproteobacteria; order Sphingomonadales; family Sphingomonadaceae; genus Solisphingomonas. The sequence goes on along the minus strand of CAXTBZ010000098.1, from coordinate 619 downwards.
CGCCGCGCATGCTCCTCGATCAGCGCGCGCGCGGCGCCTTCCCAATGGGCCGAGGCGAAGCGCTGCCACAGGATGCTGTCGGGGTTGGCGTGCTTCTCGAAGCGGCCGTCCTCGTCCAGCACGAAGGCCATGCCGCCGGTCATCCCGGCGCCGAAATTCTCGCCGACCGAGCCCAGGATCACGGCGGTGCCGTTGGTCATATATTCGCAGCCATTGGCGCCGCAGCCCTCGACGACCACGCTGGCGCCAGAGTTACGCACCGCGAAGCGCTCGCCCGCCTGTCCCGCGGCGAACAGCGAGCCCGATGTGGCACCATAAAGCACGGTGTTGCCGATGATCGCGTTGCGGCGGCTTTCCAGCGGCGAGGAGACCGTCGGTCGCACCGCGATGATCCCGCCGGACAGGCCCTTGCCGACATAGTCGTTGGCGTCACCGAACACCTCGAGCGTCACGCCCTTGCACAGGAAAGCCCCCAGCGACTGCCCCGCCGACCCGCGCAGCCGGACATGGACGTGCCCGTCCGCCAGCGTACTCATCCCGAACTTGGCGGTGACTTCGGCCGAAAAGCGCGTGCCGACCGCGCGGTGCGTGTTGCGCACCGAATAGGTCAGCTGCATCT
>CAXTBZ010000097.1:0-8479 GCA_964242855.1 uncultured Sphingomonadaceae bacterium | reverse complement strand
GCATCTCCAGCGTCAGCGTCAGCACCTTGTAGAGCGAGAAGAAGATCGGGATCTGGAGGAAAACGGGCAGGCAGCCGGCAAGCGGATTGATCTTCTCCTGCTTGTAGAGCTTCATCATCTCTTCCTGGAGCCGCGGCTTGTCCTCCTTGTGCCGCTCCTGCAGCGCCTTCAGGCGCGGCTGGACGAGCTTCATCTGGTTGGCCGAGCGGAACTGCTTCTGCGCGATCGGGAACATCAGCCCACGCACGATCACCGTCAGCAGCAGGATGGCCACGCCGAAATTGCCGACATGCTTGAACAGCCAATCGAGCAGATAGAAGATCGGCTTCTCGACGACGCGGAACCAGCCCCAGTCGATTGCATAATCCAGCTTCTCGAAGTGATATTGGTTGTCATAGGTGTCGAGCAGCGAGGCGTCCTTGCCGCCGGCGAACAGGTAGGATGTAGTGGTCGCCGTCTGGCTGGGGCCGACGGGGGCCACCATCGGGGTAAATTCGGCCTGGTACTGGCCGTTGCCGCCCCCGAATGCCGCATCCACCTGCGCCTTGGGATCGGGGATCACCGCCGCCAGCCAGTATTTGTCGCTGAAGCCGAGCCAGCCGCCGGTCGACTGGAACTTCTGGCCGGCGGCACCTGCCGCATCCAGATCCTTCCAGTTGGTCTTGTACTGGGCGATGCCGTTCATCACGCCGATCGGGCCGACATGCGCCTGCCAGGTGGACGGGTCCTTGGACGCTGCGGAGCGCGAGACGAGGCTGTAAGGGCGGATGGCGAGCGGCTGGCCGGCGCCGTTGGTGACGCTCTGCTGGACGGTGAAGAGGTAGTTGTCGTCGACCGCAAGCCGAATCGCGAAGGCCTGGCCCTGCTGGTTGTTCCAGGTTAGGGTGACCGGCTTGCCGGGCGCGAGCACGTCGCCGCTGGCGGTCCACTGCGTGTTGGTGTCAGGCAATGCGACGCCCTGGCCGCTCCAGCCGAAGCCGGCGAAATAGGCATCTTGCGTGCCTTCGGGCGAGAACAGGCGGACCGGCGGCGAGTTCTTGTCGATCGTCTCGCGCTGGGTGGTGAGCGTCAGGTCGTCGATCTGCGCGCCCTTGAGATCGATCGAACCGGCGAGCTTGGGCGTCAGGATCTTCACGCGCGGCGAGGCGGCCAGCACCTTGTCGCGGTCCTGGACCTGAGCCGGCGCGTTGGAGGCAGGGGTGGGGGCGGGCAGCGGCACCGTCTTGCCGTTCACGATCTGGGTCGTCGGCGCGTTGGCGGTCGGGAAGTAACGCGCCGACAGCGCCCACCATCCCAGCAGCACCATCAGCGACAGCACCGCCGCCAGAACCATGTTGCGCTGTTCGTTCACCAGAACCCCCGAAATCCATGTCGTGCGATGCCCTCAGGGCACCGGATCGTAGCCGCGGCCGCCGAGCGGGTGGCAGCGGCAGATGCGCCGCGCCGCCAGCCAGGAGCCGCGCGCCGCGCCATAGCGCGTCCAGGCCTCGATCGCATAGGCCGAACAGGATGGCGTGAAGCGGCAGGTCGGACCGATCATCGCGGAGGGCCCCGCCTGCCAGACCCGGGCGATGGCGACGAGCCCGCGCTCGATCATCCGGCGAGCTTCCGAAGCGCCTTGCCGAACTCCTCGCGAAGCACCGCATAATGCCGCTCCACGCCACCGGCACGGCCGATCAGAATGTGGTCGGCACCGGCGATGCCGTGATCGCCGAGCAACTCGCGGCCGAGCGCGCGGAAGCGCCGCTTCATGCGGTTGCGGACCACCGCATTGCCTATCTTCTTGGTGACGGTGATGCCGAGCCTTACCGCCGGATCATCGTCCTCACGCCGGCGGACCAGCAGCACGAAGCCCGGCATGGCCTTGCGCGCGCCTCCGTTCGCCGCGAGGAAGTCCGCGCGGCGCCGTATGATCGCGAATGCGTCTGCTTGGCTCAGGCCGAGAGCGACTTGCGGCCACGCGCGCGGCGCGCGGCGAGGATCTTCCGGCCCGAAGGCGTCGCCGAGCGGGTGCGGAAGCCGTGGCGGCGCTTGCGCACGAGGTTGCTGGGCTGGAAGGTGCGCTTCATCGTGTCGGTCCTCGAAATCGGATAACAGGGCGTCGTATAACGAAAAACGGCCACCGAACGGACGGTGACCTCGATCGGGGGCGCGGATAGGCAAAAGGGGCGTCGGAGTCAATCGATGCGTCAACCGGAGGCTTCGGGGGAGAGCGCTCCGGCCGGAGCATTGTCGCGCTCGCGCCGCCGTCGCGCGCTCGGCCGGCGCAGCGCCCGATCGACCAGCGATCCGGCGCGCGGCCAGCGCCGCTTGGCTCGCACATACATGCGTTTGGCCCAGGGCGAGACCTGCAGCACGAGCGCAGCCCCTCCGGCGAAGACGAAGATGCCGCCCGGCCCCGGCAGGATCCCGGCGGCGGGCGAGACGATGATCAGCAGCCAGCCCGCGCTCAGGATCGCCTGCTTGATCCCATGCGTCCGCTTCAGTTTCTGCCAGCGCGTCATGGGATCAACTTGGGACGCCGACAGGGCCGATGCAATCGCTGGACAGCCGCTCCCTCCTCGCTAGGGTGGTCGCGGGGTACAAACAGGGGGTGGCGTGGTCGCGATCGTATCGACCGTGGCGTTTCTGGGGCTTGAGGCGCGCGCGGTCGAGGTGCAGGTCCAGCTGCTCCCCGGGCTGCCCCAGTTCAACGTCGTGGGGCTTGCCGACAAGGCGGTGGGAGAGAGCCGCGAGCGGGTGCGTGGCGCGTTGGGTGCGATCGGGCTGGCGCTTCCGCCCAAGCGGATCACGGTCAACCTGTCGCCAGCCGATCTGCCCAAAGAGGGATCGCATTTCGATCTGCCGATCGCGCTGGCGCTGCTTGCCGCGATGGGCGTGGTCGATACCGAGACGCTGAGCGAATATGTGGCGGTCGGCGAACTCGGGCTCGATGGCCGTATCGCGCCGACGCCAGGCGTGCTGCTGGCCGCACTCCACGCGTCCGAACTGGATCGCGGGCTGATCTGCCCGGCGGCGCAGGGGCCGGAGGCGGCATGGGCAGGCCGGATCGAGGTGATCGCCGCGCCCGATCTGCTGGCGCTCATCAATCACCTGAAGGGCACCGGCCAGATCGCGCCGCCAGTCGCGGGGCAGGCCGATCCACCCGCCGCCGGTCCGGACCTCCGCCAGGTGAAGGGGCAGGAGACCGCCAAGCGGGCGCTGGAGATCGCGGCGGCCGGTGGGCACAACCTGCTGATGGTGGGCCCGCCCGGTGCGGGCAAGTCGCTGCTCGCCGCCTGCCTGCCCGGAATCCTGCCCGATCTGACGCCGTCAGAAGCGCTCGAAGTCTCGATGGTCGCCTCGATCGCGGGCGAGCTGCCCGGCGGCAAGCTGATCCGCGCGCGTCCATTCCGCAGCCCGCATCACTCGGCATCGATGGCGGCGCTGACTGGCGGCGGGCTGAAGGTCCGTCCCGGCGAGGTCAGCCTGGCGCATCTCGGCGTACTGTTCCTCGATGAGCTGGCCGAGTTCCAGCGTCCGGTGCTGGATTCGCTGCGCCAGCCGATCGAGACCGGCAAGGTGACGGTGGCACGCGCCAACGCGCACCTTACCTTTCCCGCGCGGGTTCAGCTGATCTCGGCGATGAACCCGTGCCGCTGCGGGCATCTCGGCGATCCGGCGCTTGCCTGTGCACGCGCGCCGCGCTGCGCCGCCGATTACCAGGCCAAGGTGAGCGGGCCGCTGCTCGATCGCATCGACCTCCATGTCGAGGTGCGCGCGGTCTCGGCCGCCGATCTCGTCCTGCCGCCGCCCGCCGAGGGTTCGGGCGAGGTCGCCGCGCGGGTCGCCCTGGCGCGAGACATCCAGACGGAACGCTACGCTACGCACGGCCTGCGCACCAATGCCGAGGCGGACGGCGAGCTGCTCGACACCGTCGCCGGGCCGGACGAGCCCGGCCGCAAGCTGCTCGCCCAGGCGGCCGAGGCGATGCGGCTGTCTGCGCGCGGCTATCATCGCGTGCTGCGCGTGGCGCGGACCATCGCCGATCTAGGCGGAAGCGACGGCGTCGGCCGGGCCCATGTTGCTGAGGCGTTGAGTTACCGCCGGCGCGCGCCGGTCAATTGAGGTCAACAGGAGGGACGATACGATGGAATGGATGATCCTGCCGCTCAGGCGCTACGCGGAGTTTTCCGGCCGCTCGCGGCGCAAGGAATATTGGTTGTACGTATTGTTCGTCGTGGTCGTGGCCGTCGTGGCGGCGTTCCTGGACACTGCTCTTGGCTTCGGCCATTCGTCTTCTGCGGTGACCTCGACCGGGGTCGCCTATAATTGGCACAGCAACGGACCGATCGGCATCATCTGGCTGCTCGCGACCTTCATACCCAGCCTGGCGGTGAGCATCCGTCGGCTCCACGACATCGACAAGTCGGGATGGTGGCTGCTTCTGGTGCTGATCCCCTTCGTCGGCAGCATCGTGCTGCTAGTGTTCTACTGCCTCGAAGGCACGCGAGGGCCCAATCGCTTCGGCACCGACCCGCTCTCGCACACCGGCGATCTGCACGAGACCTTCCGCTGACGTGCCAAGCCCGGTTGCGGGGCAGACCATGCTCCGCTAACCGGGCGCTCGTGCGGGCGTGGTGAAATTGGTAGACGCGCGGGACTCAAAATCCCGTTCCGCAAGGAGTGTCGGTTCGAGCCCGACCGCCCGCACCAAGCAGTTTAATAAAGTGTTAAGGTTGTAGCCGAAAGTTTGGCGGCGTTTAACAGCCCCGCGCCTTCGTCTGTTGAACTGGTCAGTGAGGCGGCGAGACAGGCATCAGAGGAGGCTGGATGCACCCATGCGGTGTCTATGCCGACGTAGGGAAATGCAGACGGTTCATGCGTCTTCATCTCGACTCGACCAGTTCCCAGAAAATCCTCGCGGATCATCGCTTAACGCCGCAAGGTCGATGCGATCATCAGTCCTGCCCCGATTTGCAGCAGACCATAGATGCGTCGGCGCTCCGGGCGTTCAGCGAACGGCTGCACGAGAATGTCCACTGCGGCGACGTCTGATCGCCAGAGCGCGACGTGACGCGCAGGTTGAAGCACCCCGAGCAGGCCGTCGCCGATCATGAATACCGCCGCCAACTCGGCGGCGCGGCGAACACCGACTTGTCCTGCAGTCACATTTTCCATGCTTGTCCCACAATATTGGCCCCGGTGCGAAGGAGGCGAAATGCTTGGCCACCTTGAACGTATCGAACCGGCGGAAGGGTGTTCTATCACCATTTGAGATCGGGCCCTCACGCCTTCAGCCAGGCACCATGGATTCCGGGCGGAATCCGGTGCGGTATGCGGATCGCTGCAACGGCTGGCGCTTCGATGTTGCGCGCATCCAGTAGCTCCAGCGCGCTGGTTCCGCCGTCGGCGTCGATCACGAAACCCATCAGCCAGCCCTCATCCTCCTCGGCAGACGGCGAGCGCGGCACGAAGACGAACTCACCCGCGATCCGCCCTGATCCAAACTCGTGCATGTGACGGACGCCGCGCTCGAGGTCGTGCTTGATCAGCGGCGCCTCGCCGACCAGCGTCTCGGACAGTTCCTCGGGCAGACCGAGCGTATAGGCGTAGCGATACAATAGCCCGGTGCGTCGGCTGTCGATCGTCGGAAGCTCCTGCGGCGAAGGATCGAGCGTCCGCTGCTCGATGGTCTTGGCCGTCGGATCGATCGTCCAACGCTCGAGCCCGCGCGGCTGCTCGTCGGGAGCGAGATTGTCGCCGGCGAACATGCAGTCATAGGCGATCACGTCGAGCGCCACCCGTCCATCCGGCAAGTCGAACGCATTGGCTGTGTGGAAGACGAAGCACGGATCGAGCGAGACCCAGAGGATGTCGTCCGCCTCGCCGTCGCGCGGCAGGAGCCCGATACGGGCGGGATGCTTCTCGTTCCAGCGGTACGGGAAGCCATGTCCCGACAGCACCACCCGCATTGACAGGGTCAGCGGCAGGTCCATGACGATGACATAGCGCTCGGTGATGGCGCAGTCGTGGATCAACGGGCCGTGCGCCACCGGGATCATCACGGTCCGCCGCACCCGGCCGTCTACATCGACGACGTTGTAGCGGACCCGCTTGAGATCGGTCGCCTCATAGCAGAGGGCGTGGAGTTCACCGGTGGCCGGATCGCGGCGCGGATGCGCGGTGAACGAGCCGGGCAGGGTACCGCCGAAATCGTCGTAGCGTTGCGCCTCCAGATGCTCATCGAAGCGGACCGGCGTGCTACCTGCTTCAACCAGTGCCCAGCCGCTTCCGGCATGATCGAGCACGCTGGTGTTGACCGTATCGAAGATGTGGCGTGGACCGGGTGCTGCCGGCACGTCGCGCGCCTTGGCAACGTCGGCAGAGCGTATCCAGCGATTGCGATACCAGAGCGCGCGGCCGCCCTGGATGCGGACACCGTGGAGCATGCCGTCGCCGGTGAAGAAATGGTACGATCGCGGGTCGGGCGCAGCCGGGTTGGGGCCGATGCGCACATAGCGCCCGTCGAGCTCGGGCGGAATGTTGCCCTCGATCACGAGGTCGGTGAGCGTCAGCTCCTCGGTCATCGGCTGGTGGATGCCGGTGAGCAACGGATGCGGCGCATCGCGCGGCGGCAGCCGGCGGCGGTTGAACGAGGCGATGCCAGCGACGACGGGCGACAGGACTGCGCCGACGGTGCTGTCGATCGCTTGCGCGAAGCTGTCGACGAAGGCGGCCCGGCGCGAGGCGGTCACGTCGCAGCTACGGTCTGGATGACCTCGAACCCCTCGAAGTGCGGCGGCCCCAAATAGAGTGGCTTGTGGTTCCCGGCACCGCGATGGGCGGCGCGGAACGCCTCCGACCGCGTCGAGGCCTCAAAGTCCTCGCGGGACCGCCAGATCGTGTGGGAAGAGTAGAGCACGTGGTCCTCGGCCGCTGGCCCGCGCAGCATGTGGAACTCGACGAAGCCCGGCACACCGGCAAGGTGCGAGTCGCGCGACAGCCAGACATCCTCGAACGCCGTCTCTTCGCCGGGGATCACCTGGAACCGGTTCATGGCGATGAACATCGGTGCCGCTTCCTGCTGAGGGTCCGGCCCGCCAAGTGGCCCGCCGCTCGACAGCATGTCGTTCTTCACCTGCGCCGGTGCGCTTGACCAGAGCATCGGCAAATAATCGGGCTGGGCAAGCTCGTCGCTTCCGACCAGCTCCATCCACATGCCCATCTCCCGCTTGCCGAGCAGCTGCCGATCGCCATCGTCGAGCATGACGACCTCGCCATCCCGGTAGGTCTCGATCGGCTCCCAGTTGGGCTCCCACGTCGTGCCGGCGGCGTCCCGTTCGGGGTGATGGAACGCCTCGTCGGTCCCCCGCTCATCCACGGCAGCCGGAGCATTGTGCAAGCCTGCGCCAGATAGCCCCTCGATCTCGGCACGAACTGCCAGCGGCAAAGCGGCGAAGTCCGGATCAAGTTTCTCGTCGGCCATATCGTCGGTCCTTCCAGTCGCCGGTGATCAACGACGAAGGTCGCCAAGCGATCGTCGGATGATGAGCCTTAACGCAAGCGCGTCCAGACATGATCCGCCTCGATCTCTAGCATCGCGTCGCACCCGCCGCGGCGACGTCGCGAAGCGTCGGGTAGCCGTTGACCGCCATCAGCAGATCGGCTTCGGCAAGCAAACACTTCAAGACATGCGCTGCGCCCGCTGCACCGCCGAGCGCGAGACCGTACAGATAAGGCCGCCCGACGCCGACCGCGGTCGCGCCAAGCGCGATCGCCTTGACGATGTCGGTGCCGGATCGCACGCCCGAATCAAACAGCACGGGCAATGCTCCCGCCGCAGCGACGACGCCGGGGAGGCAATCGAGCGCAGCGATGCCGCCATTGGCCTGACGACCGCCGTGGTTCGAGCAGTAGATCGCATCCACGCCTTCGTCCGCCGCGCGGCGCGCGTCATCCGGGTGGCAGATACCCTTCAGTATGATCGGCAGCGTGGTCAGCGAGCGTAACCACGGCATGTCAGCCCAGGTCAGGACGTGCCCGAAGACCGCACTCCAGCGCGCCACCGCCGCCGCCATATCCTGCTCGGGCGGCGCAGCGAGCGAGGCGCGGAACACCGGATCGGACGTATAGTTCGCAAGTACATGGCCGCGGAGCTGCGGAAAATTGGCAGTGTTGAGGTCGCGCGGACGCCAACCGGTGACCCAGGTGTCGAGCGTGACGATGATCGCGCGATAGCCTGCCGCTTCGGCGCGCGAGACGAGGCTCGCGGCCAGATCGGGATCACGCGGGGTGTAGAGCTGAAAGAAGCCGGGCGTGTCGCCCATGAGCGGCGCGACCGCTTCGAGCGGATCGTTCGACAGCGTCGAGGCGGTGAGCGGCACGCCGGTCATCGCCGCCGCGCGTGCTGCGGCCAGGTCACCATGCTGATCCTGCGTGCACATGCCGGTCACGCCGATCGGGCTCATGAACAGCGGCGTCGGCAGCGTCATCCCGA
>CAXTBZ010000096.1:0-8489 GCA_964242855.1 uncultured Sphingomonadaceae bacterium | reverse complement strand
GCGAGGTGCCCGCCATGATGCCGGGATTGTCGCGGAACTGCGCGCGCACCTCCTCCACCACCGCGCCCGCCGCACGGCCAACGGCGGTCATTCCGAACGCGCCGAACAGATAGGGCAGCAGCGCCCCCAGCAGCAGCCCGACGATGACGTAGGGGTTGCCCAGCGAGAAATCGACGGTGAGGTCCGGGAAGAAGGTGTGCAGGTCGGTCGTATAGGCGCCGAACAGCACCAGCGCTGCCAGCGCGGCCGATCCGATCGCATAGCCCTTGGTCACCGCCTTGGTGGTGTTGCCGACCGCATCCAATGCATCGGTGCGGGTCCGCACGTCATGTTCGAGCCCGGCCATCTCGGCGATACCGCCGGCATTGTCGGTGACTGGGCCATAGGCGTCGAGTGCCACTACCATCCCGGCGAGCGCCAGCATCGCGGTCGCGGCGAATGCGATCCCGAGCAGGCCGGCAAGCTGGAAGGCGACGATCACCGCGACGACGATCACCAGCGTCGGCAACGCGGTCGCCTCGAGGCTGATCGCCAGGCCTTGGATGACGTTGGTGCCGTGACCGGTCTGCGAGGCGAAGGCGATGGACTTCACCGGGCGATAGTTGGTGCCGGTGTAATATTCGGTGATCCACACCAGCGCACCGGTGACGGCGAGGCCGACCAGCATCGCCCAGAACAGGCTCATGCCCGTGATCGGCGCGCCGCTGACCGTCGTGCCGATCTGGGCGTGGAGGTCGCCCAGCGCCCATTGCGTGGCGAAGTAGATCGCCGGCACCGCAAGCACGACGGACACCAGGAAGCCCTTGTAGAGAGCGCCCATGATCGAGCCCGCACCGAGCCGCACGAAGAAGGTGCCGATGATCGAGGTGACGATGCACACACCGCCGACGAGCAGCGGCAGCGACATGAGCTTCAGCGTGGCAGCAGCATCGCCGCCGCTCGCCGCCAGCGCGATCGTCACCATGGTGACGCCCAATGTGACGACGTACGTCTCGAACAGATCGGCCGCCATGCCCGCGCAATCGCCGACATTGTCGCCGACATTGTCCGCGATCACGGCGGGGTTGCGGGGATCGTCCTCGGGGATGCCCGCCTCGACCTTGCCGACGAGATCGGCGCCGACGTCCGCCGCCTTGGTGAAGATGCCGCCGCCCAACCGCGCGAAGATCGAGATCAGCGAGGCGCCGAACGAGAGCGCGACGAGCGCATCGATCACGGTACGGTCATTGGGATCGCCCGGCACATGGTGCGCCGGGCCGACGAGGTACCAGAAGAATACCGAGATCGCGAGCAGGCCCAGGCCCGCCACCAGCATGCCGGTGATCGCGCCCGACTGGAACGCGGCGGTGAGCCCACCCTGCAGCGACTTGCGCGCCGCCTCGGCGGTCCGCACGTTGGCGCGCACCGAGATGTTCATGCCGATGAAGCCGGTGAGCCCCGACAGCACCGCACCGGCGACGAAGCCGATCGCCGAGATCAGCCCCAGTGCGAAGAAGATGATGATCGCCATGACGACGCCGACGATCGCGATCGTCGTATACTGGCGCGCCAGATAGGCCTTGGCGCCTTCCTGGATGGCGCCCGCGATCTCGACCATGCGCGGGTTGCCGGTGGGCAGCGCGAGCAGGCGCTGGCTCGTCACGAGGCCATAGAGAACGGCCAATATTCCACACGCAATGGCCACGTAGACAACGATCATCAGGCATCCTCCTCAGGAACAGCCGACAGGTCCGCCACGCTTTGCGTGGTCGCTGCCGCCCGTTCGCCATTACAAACAGACGAAATCCTACATTGCAAGCCGCGTGATCGCGATTGCGCGCCACTCAGCCGCGGTGATGCTCATAGCCGAGGCGATCGGGCAGCGCGATCGGCGCTCCGCTCGCCGTCAGCGTCAGTCCCGCCCCAGCAGCGAAACGCCCGATGCGGACCGCGCCGACGCCGAGCGCGTCGATCCCCGCCTCGGGTGCGGCGGCAAGGATCAGCGCATAATCATCCCCGGCGGTGACCGCAGCCAGCAGGGCCGCGCGATCGGCGCCGGCAAAGGCGGAGAGCGTGGCCGAGCGCGGCACCGCATCGAGGTCGATCGCGACAGCCAACCCCGACGCGGCAGCGATGCGGGAGGCATCGATCAGCAGCCCGTCCGATACGTCGGCCATGGCATGGGCGAGCGGGGCGAGCGCCCGCCCTTCGGCCAGCAGCGGCAGCGGGCGACGATACGCTGCGAGCAGCGCGGCTGGCCCCTCCGCCCCTTGCGCGATCGCCAGGCCCGCGCCGGCATCGCCGATCACGCCGACCAGCCAGAGATCGTCACCCGCCTGGGCGCTGCGCCGATCGGGCGCATGGCAGGAGCGGCCGATCGCGGTCATCCCGATCATGCGCGGTGTGCCGGGCGGGGCGGACACCGTATCACCGCCGAGCAGCGGCACCGCGAAGTGCGCGAGCGCCTCGCCCAGCCCGTCGACGAAAGCGGCGTCCCACGCCGCGTCGCCGAGTGGATAGCCGAGCAGCACCCCCTTAGGCGTAGCGCCCTTGGCGGCGAGATCGGAGAGGTTCACCGCCAGCAGCTTCCACGCCACGTCCTGCGGCGGATCGCTCGCGAAATAATGGACGCCCTCGACGATCATGTCGTGGGTCAGCACGAGATCGCCCGGTCCGCCGACGGGAAGCACAGCAGCATCGTCCATCAACCCGCGCGCGGCAGGATGGGTGGCGTGTCCGCGCAGCCGCTCGATGAAGTCCGCTTCGGCCAAAAAGTCTCCGTGATGCTTCCCTGAGTGTGAGCAACGCGACGCTTAGGTCATATGCCGCCGTTCGTCCCGAGCGAAGTCGAGGGACGTGCAGCAGGCGAAGCGCTCAAGGCACGTACCTCGACTACGCTCGGCACGAACGGTGTTGGAGAGGGCAAACCGCCACCACCCTTGAACCCGATCGCGCGCTATGCTTCCCCAGCCGCATGACCACCCGTACCCTCTTCGCCACCCGCTTCTACGAGGGCACGCTGGACCACGACGCCCTGCTGGAGGAGCTGGCTGAGGCAGCGCTCGATCTGGCGCGGCAGGACAAGGCGGGGCGCGCCTGGGCGAAGGCGAACGCTTATCCGGGCTACACCAGCTACGCCTCGCTGAGCGATCTGCCCATCCGCAATCCGGTGTTCGACGATCTGCGCCGCGTGCTGGATCGCCACGTCCGCCGCTTCTGCAACGAAGCCTTCCTCGATCTCGGGTGCGCCAAGCCGAAGCTCGACAGCCTGTGGGTCAATGTGATGAGGGGGACGGGCGGCCATCACAGCGGCCATATCCATCCGCACAGCATCGTCTCGGGCACGATCTACGTCCGCGTGCCGGAGGGCGCGGCTGGCCTCAAGCTGGAGGACCCGCGGTTGGGGCTGATGATGGCCGCGCCGCTCCGTCGCGAGGACGCGCCGGAGGATGCGCGCAGCTTCGTCTATGTGACGCCGAAGCCCGGCACGATCTATCTCTGGGAAAGCTGGCTCCGCCACGAAGTCCCCGCCGGCCGCGCCAAAGGCGACCGGATCAGCATCAGCTTCAACTATCGGTGAGCGTTAATCTAGCCGCGCCATGTCGTCGGCGACCTTCTGCTGCATCCTCGTGCGCCAGTCGGGAACGCCAAGATCCTTACGGTGCCGCTCCTTTGCCCGGAAGTAATATATTATCGCCGCGGCATACAAGCCGATTGATAAAATCGCCGTTCCGCCAAACGTGAAGAGCATCGCTTGCTGATGCTCTCTCAGAACATAAAGCAATGGCCCACCGACGAGCCAAGGAAGTACCATCGGCAACAATGGCCCTTCGAAGCGGCTGATGCGGCCGCTGCTCGCGTCATCGTAGGCCGAGGTGTCTACAACATCCGGATACCGTCCAAGCAAGCCAGTCAAAGGCAGGCCTCCGATAATGCTTCGGCATCAATAGCGGATAGCTGACTTCCTGCCCATCTTTTCCGGGCCCGGTCCGGGAGACTGCCTTACGCCGCCCGCACCGCCTTCGCCACCGCATCCAGCAAGCCGTTGACGAACCCCTTCTCGCGCTTGTCGTAGAAGGCATCGGCGACGTCGACATATTCGGAGATGGCGGTCGCCATCGACACGTCAGGTCGCGCGACGAGCTCGTAGGCGCCGCAGCGCAGGATCTGGCGCATCGGCCGGTCGAGCCGGTCCATCGTCCAGCCGGATGCCAGGCGCTCGGTGATCAGCGCATCGAGTTCGGCGCGGCGTGCGTCGACTCCCGCCACCAGATCGTCGAAGAAGCTGACCTCGGCTTCCGCATATTGCACGTCGTCGATCGTCGCGCCGAGGCGGTGGTGGTGGAACTCGGTGAGCAGCTTGGGCAGCGGGGTCGCCTCCATCTCCTGCTGGTAGAGCGCCTGGACGGCGGCAAGCCGCGCAGTGGAGCGGGCTTTGGAGCGGCCCTGGGCCTTGGGAGAAGTCTTCTGGTTCATCATCCGGTCCTTCTACCGTTCGCACTGAGCTTGTCGAAGTGCGTGCTGCAGGCGCGGCGCATGGGGCACATCCTTCGACAGGCTCAGGACGAACGGAGGGTCAAGGTTCTAGGCGTAGCGCGACCGAGCGGGCGTGGGCGGGAAGGCCCTCGGCGGTCGCCAGTGCAACCGCGGCGGGGCCGATCCGCGCTACGGCGGCCGCGTCGCAGGCGAGGAAGCTGGTGCGCTTCATGAAATCGAGCACCGACAGCCCGGAGGCGAAGCGCGCGCGGCGGCCGGTGGGAAGCACATGGTTGGGGCCGCCGACATAGTCCCCGACAGCCTCGGGCGTGTGCCGGCCGAGGAAGACCGATCCGGCGTGGCGGACGCGGGCGAACAGCGCCTGCGGATCGGCCACCGCAAGCTCGAGATGTTCGGGCGCAAGGCGATCGCAGAGCGGGATCGCGTCGGCAAGGGTCGGCACCAGGATGATCGCGCCATTGTCCTGCCAGCTCTGTGTCGCGACAGCCGCGGTGGCGAGGGTGCCGAGCTGACGGTCCACCGCGTCCGCCACCGCATCGCCGAACGCGGCGTCGTCGGTGAACAGGATCGACTGGCTGGTCGGATCATGTTCGGCTTGGCTGAGCAGATCGGCGGCGATCCATTCGGGATCGTTGTCCTCATCGGCGACCACCACGATCTCGGACGGGCCCGCCACCATGTCGATGCCGACGCGGCCGTAGAGCTGGCGCTTGGCCTCGGCTACCCAGGCATTGCCGGGGCCGACGATCACGTCCACCGCGGCGATTCGATCAGTGCCGTAGGCGAGCGCCGCCACCGCCTGCGCGCCGCCGACGCGCCAGACCTCGTCGACACCAGCGATCTCCGCGGCGGCAAGGACAAGCGGGTTGATCTCGCCGCCGGGCGTGGGCGTCACCATCACGAGGCGGTCCACTCCGGCGACGCGCGCGGGAATTGCGTTCATCAACACCGAGGAGGGATAGGCCGCGCGTCCGCCCGGCACATAGAGCCCCGCTGCGTCGACCGCGCTCCAGCGCGCGCCGAGGCGGACGCCGGCTGCGTCGGTGTGGTCGCGATCCTCGGGCTTCTGGGCGGCATGGTAGGTGCGGATGCGGTCGGCGGCGAGCTCGATCGCTTCGCGGAGTTCGGTGCTCAGAGCGTTAATGGCTGCGCGGCAGGCGGCACGATCGATCCGCCAGCCGGTCGTTCCGAGATCGTGGCCATCAAATTGCGCAGTGCGCTCCGCCACCGCCGCATCGCCGCGTCTGCGGACATCGGCGAGAATCGCGGCGACGGCGGACGAGACATCCTCGTCGACATCACGGCGCGCATCGACGAGCGCGGCGAAGTCGGCTTCGAAGGTCGGACTGCCAGCATCCAGCCTCAGCACCCCGTTCGTCCCAAGCGAAGTCGAGAAATGTGACGCTCGCGCGGAGCTTGTGGCACGTACCTCGACTTCGCTCGGCACGAATGGATCATCTTGGCTCGACGTGGAGCTCTCAGGCGGCATCGCGCACCTCCGCGGCTGCCCGGAACGCCGCCACCAGTGGCCCGAGCGTCTCCGCGCGCGTCTTGAACGCCGCGCGGTTGACGATCAGGCGCGCGGAGACCTCGGCGATCACCTCGATCTCGACGAGCCCGTTTTCCTTTAGCGTGCGGCCCGAAGAGACCAGATCGACGATGCGATCGGCGAGGCCCAGTACCGGCGCAATCTCCATCGCTCCGTTGAGCTTGACGCATTCGGCCTGCACGCCGCGCGCCTCGAAATGGCGCGCCGTGACGTGCGGGTACTTGGTCGCGACGCGGACGTGGCTCCACGCGCGCGGATCGTCGCCGGCGGCCAAGTCACGCGGCTCGGCGACCGAGATGCGGCAATGCCCGATGCCGAGATCCACCGGGGCGTAGAGTTCCGAGTAGTCGAACTCCATCAGCACGTCCGATCCGACGATGCCGAGCTGTGCCGCGCCATGCGCCACGAAGGTCGCGACATCAAACGCACGCACCCGGATCAGCGCGATGTTGGGGCGGTCGGTGGCGAATTGAAGCGCACGGCTGTTTTCGTCGAAGAAGGCAGGCTCCGGCCGGATGCCTGCGCGCGCCAGCAGCGGCTGGACCTCGTCGAGGATGCGCCCTTTGGGAACAGCGAGGATGACGGGCGCGGTCATGCGCCGCGCAGATAGCCGTGGAGCGCCGTCGCAGCAAGGAAGCCTTACTCGCCGGGCGCGCGTGCCTTGATCGCGAGCGCGTGGACGCGCTCGGCAAGCAGATCGGCCAGCGCATGGTTGACCAGCCGCTGGCGCGCGACCCGGTTCAGGCCGGCGAAAGCGGGTGCCTCCACCTCGACCAGGAAATGGCTCTCGCCGCGCGCATCGTGGCCCGAATGGCCGCGGTGTTTCTCGCTCTCGTCGATCACGGCGAGTTGCGTCGGAGCAAGCGCTACCGTGAGGCGCTTGGTGATCTCGGCGGCGATCGGGCCGGTGGTGATGCTGTCCATCTGCCCTATATAGGCGGTTTTGACGGTTTGCGGGGAGTATCTTGGCGGACGGCGAGGAGAGACGGGCAGGGCCGCGCTTCCACGGGCGCGTTCCCAGCGGGCGGACCTGCGAACATCCGGGCTGCGACGAGCCGGGCGAGTTTCGCGCGCCGGGCGAGCACGGCCGGCACGGCGACGAGCCGCCGACCTGGCGGTGGTTCTGCCTCGAACATGTCCGCGCGTTCAATGCGCGCTACAATTTCTTCTCGGGCATGGATGCCGACGAAATCGCCGCGCAGCAGCGCCCCTATGCCGGCTGGGAGCGCGAGACCCGCGCGTTCAGCCATCTCGGCGCGGACGGGCCGCCGAAATGGGCCGACTTCACCGATCCGCTGGACGCCATCGGCACCCGCTTCCGCAAGCGCATGGAGGAGGCGCAGGCCGAACAGGCCGCGCGTGCCGACGGTCGCCCGCTTGCCCGCGAGGATCGCGCATCGCTGAAGGTGCTGGGCCTCGGTATCGACGCGGACCGTCGCGCGTTACGCTCTCGCTATGCCGAACTGGTCCGTCAATTTCATCCCGATCGCAATGGCGGCGATCGCAGCCACGAGAAGGCTTTGCAGGACGTGATCG
This sequence comes from uncultured Sphingomonadaceae bacterium, assembly GCA_964242855.1. GTDB lineage: Bacteria > Pseudomonadota > Alphaproteobacteria > Sphingomonadales > Sphingomonadaceae > Solisphingomonas. Next base: position 928 of record CAXTBZ010000096.1, on the reverse strand, counting down.
CGGCTTATACGCAGCTCAAGTCCGCTCCCGCTTTCGCCTGAGTCACATGCCTTGAGTTGCAAGAAAGAACCGGAATGACCGACATCCCCAACAGCCAGCCCGATGCGCGCACCGACACGCTGCTCGCCGCGCCCGACAAGATGGTGGATGCGCGCGCCATGTTCGGCCTCGACATGGACATGCAGGTTCCCGCCTTCTCCGAAGCCGACGAGCGCGTGCCAGATCTCGATCCGGCCTACGTCTTCGATCCGGAGACGACTACCGCGATTCTCGCCGGCTTCGCTCACAACCGCCGCGTGATGGTGCAGGGCTATCACGGCACCGGCAAATCGAGCCATATCGAGCAGGTCGCGGCACGGCTCAATTGGCCGTGCATCCGCATCAACCTCGATGCGCATGTCAGCCGGATCGATCTGATCGGGCGCGACGCGATCGTGCTGCGCGATGGCCAGCAGGTGACGGAGTTTCGCGAGGGCCTGCTGCCGTGGGCGCTGCAGACGCCGACCGCTCTGGTGTTCGACGAATATGACGCCGGTCGCCCCGACGTGATGTTCGTGATCCAGCGCGTGCTGGAGGCTGAGGGCAAGTTGACGCTGCTGGATCAGAACCGGGTGATCCGCGCCAACCCTTGGTTCCGCCTGTTCGCCACCGCCAACACGGTCGGCCTGGGCGACACCACCGGGCTCTATCACGGCACCCAGCAGATCAACCAGGGCCAGATGGACCGCTGGAACATCGTGGTGACGCTGAACTATCTGCCCGCCGCGATCGAGGCGCGAATCGTGCTCGCGAAATCGGGCGAGTATGACAAGCCGGACGGCAAGCAGACCGTCGATCGCATGGTGAAGGTCGCCGATCTCACCCGCCACGGCTTCATGGCGGGCGACATCTCGACGGTGATGAGCCCGCGTACGGTGATCTCGTGGGC